>JBHWPN010000076.1:0-5603 GCA_043424895.1 Rothia sp. (in: high G+C Gram-positive bacteria)
CGAGTGACTTCCTACTCGAACCCGACAGCTCACCTCGTTAGGCACTGGAGGAAATACTAAAATGGCTTCAAAGACTGTACGCAACGCGTCAATCGCAGCAATCGCAACCGCAGCAGTTGCAGGTTCAGCACTTCCTGCTAATGCATTCGCAGAGGTAGCACCCGTAGCTGTAAACAGCACCTACTCAGCGCCTTCACTGTCAAACTTTGACTCAGCTTCCACCGAGTTCAACTACTCCTACGACAACGGTTCACAGCAGCTTGCTTCAACTTCATCTGTAAAGCCTCAGTCACAGGAAATCAAGAACGTTGAAGGTTCACGTGCAGCTGTGGTTGCGGCGGCATATGACGGTATCGGTGGCGCATATGTTTGGGGCGGCGAGTCATACAAGGCTTGGGATTGCTCAGGTTTCGTTTCATATGTACTGGCACAGTCTGGCGTGAACGTTGATTCATACACTTACTCCATGAAGAATCAGCTGACCCCCACTTCAAACCCTCAGCCCGGTGATATCGTATTCACCAACAACTACGCACACGTAGGCATCTACGTTGGTAACGGTCAGATGATCTCAGCTCTCAACCCCGGTCAGGGCACCCAGCTGACTTCAGTTGACGGTGGCGGCTTCATGCCCGTTGACGGTTACTACACCGCAGGTCTCTAAGACTTACTTTTTGAGAGTGCAGCAATACGCTGAGCTTATATAACGTTCTGGTCTTAATAAGCGTTATCTGAGTTTCTCACCTAAAACTTGATTTCTTGACGGTGATGCGTCTTGAAATTGCTGATCGATATTTTATCGATGGATGCGGCCCCAGTACGACCAGCACGGGCCGCATTTTTTATGCCCTTTTTGTCTTTATGGTGAACACGTCTGCACCTGCGCTTTGACCTTGAGTAGAATGGGGGACATGCCTACACAGTTTGAATCTCCCACATCCAGTTCTGACGAAGAATTCAAGTACATGGCAATCGGCATGGTCGCCGGTGCGATTCCAGGAATTATCATCGGGTTACTTGTGGCTATCCCGTGGGGTCACACAGCTATGTGGGTATCTGTTGTTGGCGGTTTAGGCGTGGTTATTGGCCTTATAGCCGCTCGTATCGCGTATAAGAAAAAGACTCAACGTCGCGATCATCAACTATAAGTTTTCAAGTTCTCGTTGCATGTTAGTGCGCGCTGGCTCGTCAAAGAGCTGGCGCGCTTTTTCTGTATAAAAGAGAGTTTCTCGGGCGAGAGCGTCGTTCAGGAATAACCGGCGACCGCGTAAAAATTCCTTATCGCTCACGTGAGAAAATTCTTGGCGCACGCCTGCGCTATAACGGTCATACCGGGGTGTCTTTGCTCCAAGGATGGCCATATCAGCATCGAAAAATGCGTGGACATGATGGGTTGTGAATGCAGTGGTAATTGTTTCGGAGAGCATATTGGCGCTGTGGGTAGCGGTTGCCTCTATAAGCGACGCTACCGCGTCCAACTGTTGCTGGGTGATCGCGTCCTGATATACAAGCGGTGCGCAAACATCTTGTGCAAAGCGAGCGGATGCCTGCTCATCGTTGCCGGGGTGGGCGTCGTAGACAATATCGTGTAACCATGTGGCGAGGACGAGCTCCGGGGTCAGCGGTGTGAGCTTCTCTAAGGTGGTGAGCATTTCAAGCAGATGCGCACTGTTGTGGTAGGCGCGGTGAGGCTGTTCCCACTGGTCTAAAAGGTGCTCACCGAGATCCGCAAAATCAGGAAAATAATCATTCCACTGCCGCAGCAGAGTGTTTCGAATTTTTTCGGGTCGCTCTTTCAGTGGCACTCGTAAGCCGGATGCGATGAGCGCGCGAGTAAGCTCCCCACCCGTTACCGGAGTGGCGCCGCCGGCGACTAGCCGGTCGTAAAGGTCGTCGGGCACATCGTAATGGTCACGGTCAAAGGCCTTGAACGAAATTGAATGAGCCCCCGCAAACTTATGGAGTTCTGCATAGCTGGTATCTGAAACCATGTGCGAAAACAGGCGTCCGTGAGCGGGCCAAGAGGGCGGATCAATCAAAATAGCCATACATATAAGTGTTGCACACCGGTTTTGGCGCAAAAACAAAAACACATATACTGGGAGGACTCGCGTAAAACCGAGACATGCCTTTGTAGCTCAGGGGATAGAGCACCGCTCTCCTAAAGCGGGTGTCGCTGGTTCGAATCCAGTCAAGGGCACTGATAAACCCACCTACTTTTTATGAGCAGGTGGGTTTTGGGTTTTGGGAAGGGGCTTGGGGATTTCTAAAACCCAATTTTTGTTTCCTCGCTCGCTCGGAAAATTGGGTTTTAGCTGGTTCGAATCCAGTCAAGGGCACTGATAAACCCATCTACTCTTTGTTGGTAGGTGGGTTTTTATGTCCCGTTGCCGAGATCCTGATTTAAATCAGGATTTCGGGGATCAATCAGGATCTCGACGGAAGGTAATAACTGCGGGTTGGCGTCACTAGCTGCGCAACGATGGAGTTACGGCCTTCGCCAGTTTGTTCTTGACACCACCCATGAACACGATGCTGTTCGTGCAGCACGCGCATCGGTCAACCCGCTTTTACAAAAGACTATCGATCGAGCAAAAGCCCAGGGGCTTTACGCGAAGACTTTGAGCTGAAGATTTAACTCAGTTGCAGGTGGCAATCGGTGCGATTATGGACGCGACCGAAGAAGAAAACCCCGGTTTTTATAAGCGTTACTTGGGCATTTTCTTAGACGGTATGCGTCGACGTTAAATCAGGATCTCAGGGTCGGCAACTACCTAGCGCACCTGTTCGGGCAATTCTCCGCGGGAGAACGCGTCCACCTTGCCTCGAACTAGGCGCACGATGAGGTAGAGCAACTGCGCGAGCATTGCGAAAAAGAGTAACCAGCGCAGGGTTATAAGTAAGGACGCGACACCTACAGCACCGCCGGCGGGGTTAGTAACAGCGAGGTTGAGGACAAAGCCCCCGATGATGTAAATAACCGCGAACAGTACCGGAATCACTAGATGGACAGCGCGCATCTTTGCAGGTAGCTTTGCCCCAAAGATAAAGCCTACCCATGTGGCGGTGAACAAAAGCGGGAAGACGAGAGCAGAAACTCGATGGTACGCCTTGTACTGTTCGAGGTAGTCGGGGCCAATGTTGTTGGCAAAAGCGGTGACGTGCTCGCGTCCAAAGGTGAACATCAGCTCGGGCACGGTATTGCCGGCAAAGGTGGAGAACTGCGGCAGTAACCAGAAATAGTTGTAGGCGCCCAACAGCACCGCCACAGCAAGAGCTACATACAGGTACATGTTCGATGAAGACTTGGTGGGCTCTGCATACAGCTGACCGTTTGCGTAGCGGGAATTTCGCGCAACCGGGGGAGCAGGCTGCGATTCGACCGGTGCCTGGATATTGTCTTTGCCGTAGAGACGTTCTTTTTGACCTTTAGAGAGACCCATATTCTCTATTATCGCGAATTTCACCGTAAGTGCACGCTGAGAGTGAAGTCTAACGTTCGAACACGTCTTCGGTTTACACTGGAATAACGATGGATCACTTGTTTGACGATGACTTTATGCCCGCCCGTTCGCAGAACTCTCGCCGTCCAGGCGCTGACGCAGATACTGCCGAAGAACCGCCGTACGACCCGTTCTACGATGCCCCTGTTCCCGATGCACAGTACGAGCAAGAGCCTGCCCCTAACCTAGAGGTTCCGGCTGATATTGCTGCGCTTGACGATGCGTTTTCTGACTTTATGCCACCCAGTTACCAGGTGGGACATCGCGAAGAATACGCAGAACCAGCAGTGCCTCCATCAGCGGCGCGGCTGACAGAAGGGTTGAACGAGCAGCAAAAAGAGGCTGTGATCCACGCTGGTTCGCCGCTACTTATTGTTGCCGGGGCAGGTTCGGGCAAAACCCGCGTCCTGACTCACCGTATTGCTTATTTGCTGGCAACAGGACGCGCGCACCAGGGTCAGATTCTCGCCATCACCTTTACCAACAAGGCAGCTGCCGAGATGCGAGAACGTATTCAGCAACTGGTGGGGCCGCGCGCCCAGCACATGTGGATTTCTACCTTCCACTCTTTCTGTGTGCGCGTCTTGCGTCGCGAAGCCAAAACTCTGGGGCTGAAAACTACTTTTTCAATCTATGACTCCGCGGACTCGCTACGTCTGATTACCCTGATCGCTAAACAGCACAATCTAGATTCAAAGAAGTTCGCGCCGCGTTCCATCGCTAATAAAATCTCCGGGTTAAAAAATGAGCTAATCTCAGCTGACCAGTATGCCATGCAGGTGAGCGAATCTAACCCGTGGGAATCAGCAATTTCAAAGGTGTATACCGATTACACGGCCCGCTTACGCGCGGCTAACTCCCTAGATTTTGATGATCTCATCGCGCAGACCGTCCACCTCTTGCGCGCCTTTCCGCAGGTTGCAGAATACTACCGTCGTCGCTTCCGCCATATTCTGGTAGACGAGTACCAAGACACCAACCACGCACAGTACGCGCTAGTGCGTGAACTCGTAGGCGCGCATCGTCGTAATGAGGAACAAGGTCCTTACCCCTCCACCGTGGAACCTGCAGAACTCACCGTAGTGGGCGACTCTGACCAGTCTATTTACGCCTTCCGCGGTGCAGATATTCGCAACATCACGGACTTTGAGAGCGATTATAAGAACGCTCGCACCATTTTGCTGGAGCAGAATTACCGCTCAACCCAAAACATTCTCAGTGCCGCAAACGCGGTCATTGAGCGCAACAAAGACCGCCGACCTAAGAAGCTGTGGACGGCATCGGGCGATGGCGCAAAAATTACCGGTTACGTGGCTGACTCCGAATACCTTGAGGCTCGTTTTATCGCCCAGGAAATTGACCGCCTACGCGACGAGCACGATGTGCTACCCGGTGATATCGCAGTTTTCTACCGTACCAATGCGCAGTCTCGAACCCTTGAAGAAGCACTGATGAAGGTGGGCCTGCCCTACCGTGTCGTGGGCGGTACACGCTTCTACGAACGCAAAGAAATCAAGGACGCGCTAAGCTACCTGCGCGTGTTGGTGAACCCGGACGACGATATCAACGTGCGACGCATCCTCAACGAACCAAAACGCGGTATCGGCGCTAAATCTGAGGGCGTCGTTGCCGATTTTGCATCCCGCGAGCGTACATCATTTATGAGCGCTGCCCGGCAAGCCACCGACATTCCCGACCTTGGCGCTGCCGGAGTAAAGAAAATCGTAGGTTTCGTACAACTTATTGACGACCTTGCACAGATTGCAGAAACCGAGGACGCCGCTACCTGCTTAGAAGCCGTACTCGAACAAACCGGTTACTTGCAGGCACTGCGCGAATCTAACGACATTCAAGATGAATCGCGCGTTGAAAACCTCTCTGAGCTCGTAGAGGCCGTGCGCGAATTTCAAACCGATAACCCCGATGCCGGCCTTGAAGACTTCCTAGAGCACGTAGCTTTAGTTGCGGAGGCCGACCAGATCCCCAATAAACCCAAGGTCGGTGAAGACGGTGAAGGCCCCACGGCCGCCCAGATTGCTGCAGAAGTAGCTGAGGCGCGCTCACAGGGTGTTATTACCCTGATGACTTTGCATACACATA
>JBHWPN010000077.1:0-8929 GCA_043424895.1 Rothia sp. (in: high G+C Gram-positive bacteria)
GGTCCATCCATGCCCCAGTATCAGCTTGTGAATCATAGACGTATGTAAAACCACTAGCTTTCTCATACGAGAAACGACTATCGAGAGCGGTTAGATTACCTTTATAGTCGGTGGCGTAAATATCGTAGCCGTGGACCTGAGATGCGGTTTCAAGCTTCTCTATGCCTTCTCGAGTAAGCTCAACAACTGGACGGGCAGCTCCACGAGTAAACGTAACTGTGCCGTACTCGAAAACTTGGGTTGAGGTATCACCGTTCCATGTAGCGACGCTAGTAGGCTGACCGAGCACCAAGAATTTACTGGTTTGGAATTTTTCTCCGGTCCAGATTCGACGAGCATCTTCACTGCTCTTTAGCCATTCCACCTCGTAAACCAGCGCATCATTTATGCGAACGCCCTTAGTATCAGCGGCAGTCACATACGCGGTGGTGTCAGTAATAAGCAGCAAAGCTTTCTGACCACTCACAAAGGTCGCCTTTGACCAATCTAGGTTGACCACAGGGTTCTCGGGCTGAGCGGGGTCGGTAGGTTCAGTCGGTTGGTCGATAACGGGAGCGTTGTCAGGGAAGCAAGCGAAAGACTTCGTGCGATCTGTCTTCCACTGGTTACCTTCAGCGCTATTGAGGTCCACGGACGAGGACGGCTGGGTCTTCGCATCCACTACAACCATCCAACGGGTCTTACCGTCAAAAGTGGTGACTGACTGACCACAAAAAGTGTTATTCCATGAACCGCTTTCCAAGGCACCAAATTTCTCAACGCCACCGGCATTTTTGAAAGCCTGAATTTCCTGTGCATTTGTGAGAGTGCGTGTGCCGGTACGCTGGCTGTAGGTTACCAGTCCGTGCTCAAATTCCTGGGCTGATGCGCCGTTGGCAAACTTTTGCTCATCGGTAAGCGGCTTACCAAGTTCCCCTTGATGTGCCTGGCCGTATTTACCGATTGCAGTGTTAGCATTCACGGTGGCAGCGTTTGCTACCCCGGGCGCCACACTGAGCAACAGGGTTGCCGATAGAAAGGCAACGCCAAGTTTTTGGGTAGTTTTCCCCATAATTTTCCCCTAGTAATGAAAGTGTGTGAGAGTCGTTCTTGTAGATGAAGCAGCCCTCAATAACTACCGACAGGTAGCTATAGTGTTAGCGTATGAAAATCAGGATAGCTTTACCGAACACACAGTCTTATCTCAGCATTTTGTCCCCATAACTAGTGGCGTTGAGTGGTAAATGAGCACTTATATTACGGGGACAATAAAAATGCTCCTGCGCGGCGCGCAGGAACATTTTTAGTGCGGACTAGCTCTAGTCAGCTCAAGAACAGATTAGTCCTTAGGCATATGCTTTTCGAGAATGTTTTCCCAACGAGCAAGATTGTGCTCAGCGTCAATGGTTCGAATAGTGCCTGACTTCGAACGCATAATCATGGACTGAGTGGTAATAGTGTTACGGCCATAGCGCACACCGCGCAACAGTTTGCCGCCGGTGATGCCGGTTGCCGCAAAGTAGCAGTTATCAGACGTGACAAGCTCGTCGGTGGTCAGAACCGCGTCGAGATCGTGCCCCGCATCCAACGCTTTTTGACGCTCAGCATCGTCAGTGGGAGCCAAGCGTCCTTGAATAATGCCACCGGTTGCCTTGATAGCGCAAGCCGCAACAATACCTTCGGGAGTACCACCGGTACCAAGCATCAAATCAATACCTGAGTTCTCACGGCATGCAGCGATTGCACCTGCCACATCGCCGTCGAGAATCATGCGGGTGCGAGCGCCGGTTGCGCGAATTTCTTCAATAATCTTTGAGTGACGCGGGCGGTCGAGAATGCAGACGGTGAGCTGGTTGATTTTCTTGCCTTTAGCCTTTGCAACCAGGTGAAGGTTTTGTTTGACGGGCAGGCGGAGGTCAACTAAATCAGCTGCTTCGGGGCCGGTTACCAGTTTTTCCATGTAGAAGACCGCTGAGGGGTCGAACATTGAGCCACCATCGGCAACAGCGATAACCGACAGCGCGTTATCCATACCCAGCGCGGTCAAGCGAGTTCCATCAATAGGGTCTACAGCAACATCCATTTTTGGGCCGGTGCCATCGCCCACTGATTCACCGTTGTAAAGCATGGGGGCTTCGTCTTTTTCACCCTCGCCGATGACTACGGTGCCGTTAAAGTTGACGCTGGAGAGTCGGTAACGCATTGCATCTACCGCAGCACCATCTGCTTTATTTTTATCTCCTGCACCTACCCACGGTGCGGACGCGATAGCTGCCGCCTCTGTTGCTCGCACCAGTTCGAGCGCAAGGTTACGGCCAAAGTTTTCGTTTTTGGTTGCTGACATTTTCTCCCCTTTGAGTGTTTTTCAGCGGGCGGTATCTACCGGTTTTCGCGGCGCGTCATTGCGCACGATATTTCAACAATAACCATTTTTGAAGGTTTGGCGTAGTTTCTGCGGATCTTTACCCGCAACATTCTTTGTGTCTTGTTTCACTATTTATAGATATATATCTAGGTTGTTTGAAGTGTTTAGAGCATTGAGGCCGCCCTCTTTTTGGTAACGGTGCCTGTTGTACGTGACAATAGGAAAGTGACTTCATCGCAGCATCAGAATTCTTCTTCAACCGGTTCAGTATCAGCCACCGGGCAACAGACCCCTGCCCCAGTGGCTGACGGCATCAAACCGCAGATTACAGAAAAACAGGCTCAGCGCATCAATGCCCCTGTACGCAACATGATTATTTCTATGGTCGTGTTGGTTGCCTGCATTGTTCCTATTTTGTGGTTAATGCCGCAGCCTAACAAGGATCCCTACCAGGCTGAGGTAAATGTTCCGAAAGTTGCTTACGAGGCCGGTGAGTCAGCGTCATTTACCGTGGCAGCACCTGAGCTTGAAGGTTGGCATTACAACTTTGCGCGATGGACTTCTAACCAGGCAGACAAAATTAGCTATTGGGAAACCGGTCAGATCACAGCTTCAAATCGCTTTATTACCTTAAAACAGGCGGACGCGTCGAAGACTAATGACAGCTGGATTGCTCAACAAACCAATAATGCAGCGCCACAGGACCACGAAACAGTCAGCGGTATCGAATGGGATATTCGCACCGGCAAGAACGATAAAGACGAAACCGTTACCTACTACATTGGTGATGTAGCTGGCACAACTGTGATTATGTACGGTAGTGACGTTCCGGGAACTGATTTTGCCCAGTTAGCTGAGGCTGTAGTGAATTATCAGAAGAACCCCACGGCAACAGCGTCCCCAACTGCTACCTCCGATACCGGAATTCAATAAGGCACAAAATCTGGCACAAGAAATACTCTTGTGCCGCTTTTGTATACGCCTATACTAAAGCTCAGCTACCTTACTTGTGAAAGGCTTTTGATGAATACTTCAGTCCCCACCCCTGTTGAGGCTTGGCATCGGCTCGAAGCCGGCAATGCTCGTTTTGTGTCTTCTACCTCTGAGCACCCTAACCAGGATGCGCTACACCGCGCATCTCTCGCCACAGGACAGGCACCTTTTGCCGCCATCTTTGGTTGCGGCGATTCGCGTCTGGCAGCAGAAATTATCTTTGATTTAGGGCTGGGCGATGCTTTCGTCATTCGCACCGCAGGGCAGGTGATTGATAATTCAGTTTTGGGCTCCATCGAATACGCGATTGAAGATCTGAATGTTCCGCTGGTGATGGTTCTCGGTCACGACTCGTGTGGCGCCGTCACTGCCGCAAAGGCTGCGCACGATACCGGTGATATGCCTCACGGATTTGTGAGAAACCTTGTAGAACGTATCCTGCCCTCCGTTATCTCACCGTCATTACCTGCCGACCCCACCGTCAACGATATGGTGGTTGAGCACACCCGCCAGACAGCTGCCCGCATTGCTGAGCAGTCGCATATTATCGCTCAGGCTGTGGAGTCCGAAAGCACAGCGGTCATTGGCGTCTTCTATCACCTGGCAGATGGCAAGGCTGAGTTGGTGTACTCATCATCAGACGAAATTACGGCTTCCTAACAGCTTCAAGCCATTCAGTGTCGGGTAGCTGTCAGCCGCAATAAACCTACATATTTTTGTGCCGATGAGGCTCACCTCACGCCTTGGGTTTATGCTAGTAAACATGGCAGAAAACACTGAATACCGCATTGAACATGACACCATGGGCGAAGTCCGCGTTCCCGTCAACGCACTCTACAGCGCACAGACGCAGCGTGCAGTAGAGAACTTCCCTATCTCAGGTCAAACCTTAGAACCTGCACATATCCGTGCGCTAGCTCTTGTTAAAAGGGCAGCTGCTACTGCTAACGAAGAACTGGGTGTGCTCGACGCTGAGCGCGCGCAGGCTATCCGCACCGCGGCGGATGCCGTTGCAGCAGGCAAGCACAACGCTGAGTTCCCCATTGATGTCTTCCAGACCGGTTCTGGTACTTCATCGAATATGAACACCAACGAGGTTCTTGCAACCCTCGCTAACCGTGAGCTTGAAGGCAAGGACGTCAGCGTTCACCCCAACGACCACGTCAACGCATCACAGTCCTCAAACGATGTCTTCCCGACCTCTGTACACGTTGCGGCAACCGAGGCTCTGATTAATGACCTCAAGCCCGCACTGGATTACCTTGCTACCTCCCTTGAGAAGAAGGCTAAGGAATTCAAGAACGTTGTTAAGTCCGGCCGCACCCACCTGATGGACGCTACTCCGGTAACTCTTGGTCAAGAATTTGGCGGCTACGCAGCTCAAATCCGTTACGGCATCGAACGTATTGACGCATCTCTTCCCCGCGTTGCTGAGGTTCCCCTCGGTGGCACCGCTGTAGGCACCGGCATCAATACCCCCGATGGTTTCTCAGCGCGCGTTATCGAACTGCTCGCTGAAGAAACTGGTCTGCCCCTCACCGAGGCACGTAACCACTTCGAAGCTCAGGCAAACCGCGATGGTTTGATTGAGGCATCTGGTCAGCTACGCAACATTGCTTATGCTTTGATGAAGATTAACAACGATATTCGTTGGATGGGTTCAGGCCCTAACACCGGTCTGGGTGAACTCCATATTCCCGATCTTCAGCCCGGCTCATCCATCATGCCAGGTAAGGTCAACCCCGTTATCTGTGAAGCTGTCATTCAGGTAGCAGCACAGGTTATCGGTAACGACACCACCATTGCGCTCTCATCCACCAACGGTGCATTCGAGCTCAATGTGGGCATCCCCGTCATGGCTGCAAACCTTCTGCAGTCCATTCGCCTGCTCACCAACGCAACCCGTGTCATGGCAGACAAGATGATTGACGGCCTAGAAGCTAACGAAGAGCGTGCTCGCTTCTTGGCTGAAGCATCACCCTCAACCGTTACCCCGATGAACAAGCTCATCGGTTACGAGGCAGCAGCAAAGATCGCTAAGTACTCCGTGGCTAACAAGACCACTGTTCGCGAGGCAGTTATTGCTCTTGGCTACGTAGAACGCGGCGAAGTCACCGAGGAACAGTTAGATTCAGCACTCGATGTCACCAAGATGCTGGGTAACTACTCTTAAGCCCGGCAAAAAGTTCGCGTAACTGACGGGGCACCTTTTCTTATGAAAAGGTGCCCCGCTTTTGTTAAGTCAGTTTATTTTTGAGCAAGAGGATGCGGCGGGCACCCTTATTGCCAAACAACCTCCAGGGCGTTCAATACCGCCTGTATCACGCTCTAAAGATAGCAAGCTCACTGGCTTTTCACCTGCAATATCCTTGAAAAGCCCGGGGGACCCGAGAAGAATGAAAGAGTAAGAATTACTTGAACCTAAAAGTTTGGGAGACAGAATGAAGCTCGCAGAGCAAATCGTTAGCCAGCTCATTGAAGCAGGTGTCTCGCGCATCTACGGTGTTGTTGGTGACTCACTAAACCCCATCGTTGATGCCGTGCGCGCGTCCGGCGGATCAGCTAAAGGCGGCATTGATTGGATTCATGTGCGTCACGAAGAAGCTGCCGCATTTGCTGCAGCAGCCGATGCTGAACTCACCGGCAAGCTCGCAGTCTGCGCTGGCTCCTGCGGGCCCGGTAACACCCACCTCATCAACGGTCTCTACGACGCTAACCGCTCCCACAATCCTGTGCTGGCGATTGCTTCGCACATTCCTTCAGAGCAAATCGGTTCCGGTTACTTCCAGGAGACTCACCCCGAACGTATTTTCGAAGACTGCTCCGTTTACAACGAGATGGCAGTAGCTCCCGCCCAGACCCTGCGCATCATTAATTCAGGTATTAAGCACGCAGTAGCACTCAACGGTGTTTCGGTTGTGACTATCCCCGGTGATATTGCAGATGCGGACGCTGTTGATCATGTACCGGCACTTGGCGATTTGCGTCGCGGCGTTTTGACCCCCGATACCGCAACCATTCAAGAAATAGCTGATCGCATTAACAAGGCTGAAAAGGTCGCAATCTTTGCCGGTGCCGGTGTTAAGGGTGCTCACGATGAAGTTATCGAGCTTGCAGATCTTGCAGCTGCCCCGGTTGGGCACTCATTGCGCGGTAAAGAATTCATTCAGTACGACAACCCCTTCGATGTGGGTATGACCGGTTTACTGGGTTACGGTGCTGCTGCTGAAGGTCTCAAGGACGCAGACCTTATGCTCTTGCTGGGTACCGACTTCCCCTACGATCAGTTCCTGCCCGATACTGACACCATCCAGATCGATACCGCGGCAGAGATTATGGGCCGTCGTACCAACGTTGGTCTGCAGGTTGAGGGTGATGTTAAGGCAACTATTACCGCTGTTCTTCCGCTAATTAAGCGCAAGAAGAACCGCAAGTTCCTCAAGGGTCTGCTCAAGAAGCACCACACCGTGATGACTAAGGTCGTTGCAGCTTACACCACCAAGCCCAGCAAGACCCAGAAAATTCACCCCGAATATGCAGCCTCCATTTTGAACGAGGTGGCAGCGGATGACGCTATCTTCACTGCCGATACCGGCATGTGCAACGTATGGACTTCACGCTACATCGAGCCCAACGGCAAGCGTCGTCTCATTGGCTCGTTCCTCCACGGTTCAATGGCTAACGCACTGCCCCACGCTTTGGGTGCCCAGTTCTCCCAGCCTGGCCGTCAGGTCATCTCAGTTTCCGGTGACGGCGGTCTGAGCATGCTGATGGGTGAGCTTCTCACCGCAAAGATGTACAACCTGCCCTTGACCGTTGTTGTGTTCAATAACTCAACTCTGGGCATGGTTAAGCTCGAGCAGCTGGTTCAGGGCTTTGAGGACTACGGTGTAGATGTTCCGCTGGTGAACTATGCAGATATTGCAACTGCGGCGGGTTTCCAGGCTGAGCGTGTTGAAAAGCCGAAGGACTTGGAGAAGGCTTACCGCAAGGCTCTGGCTCACAACGGTCCCTCATTGGTTGAGATCATTACCGATCCCAACGCCCTGTCAATGCCTCCCGAGGTTGAGGCTAACCAGATTGTTGGTTTTGCAACCTCATTGAGCAAGATCGCGCTTAACCGCGGTGCGGGCGAGGCCGTTGCAATGGCTAAGTCCAACCTGCGTAACGCTCGCGCATGGCGACAGTTCTCCTAAGGGTTTTATTCAAAAGATAGAACGCTAAAAGGTGCGGCATCCTGCCTTAGGATGCCGCACCTTTTGCATATAAGAACTGTAAAGCTTCTACGCTGGTTTTCCAGGACACCTGAAGTCAGCTACACCTGTTCGAACCCGAACCGGGCGTGCCCGTTGTAGTTCAGGGCAGAATCGATGCGCTCACGCATCCTGTCATTGACCAAACCATCGAGTTCATCTACTGACACCCACTGCACAGCCGATGATTCTTCATCGTTCACGCGTGCCTCACCGCCCACGTATCTGCACAGGAAAGTGTGGTCTAAGAACTGGCACCGATCCCCGTTGCTAAAAGTCTGCGGTGGATCAGCTTTGAGCTGGGTAAGTGCCACCACCTCTACTTGCACATTCGCTTCTTCTTGAGATTCACGCAGGACGGTAAGAGCTGGGTTCTCCCCGGGGTCAACGATGCCGGTGATAGGAGTCCAGAGCCCGTTATCGCTGCGTCGCACCAGCAGAATTTTTTGGTCGTCTTCACGCACGATGACTGCCGTTGCACCGGAAAGCCAGAGCATATCGTGACCGATTTTGCTACGTAGCTCGGTAATAAATTCTGGCGTGGGCATAGGGTTGGTTTCCTTTCGTGGCAAAATAAAAATAATCCGGGGCGCAAAGGGGCCGGTTATGCAGGGAATATCAGGGCGATGGTGGCTCCTGCAAGCATGAAGGGACCGAAGGGAATATGCGATTTCAGTGCAGCTTTCTTGGTAACCACCAAGTACAAGCCATACAAACCGCCGCAGACAAATGCCAGCATGGTGCCCCAGAGAATATTGAGGGCGGAGAAATAACCCATCAGCATCCCAAGTACCCCGGCGAGCTTTACATCTCCTAACCCCAGAGCCCTGCGGGAAATAAGCCTAAGCACCCAGTAAATTCCGAGTAAGACAACCGCGCTGTATGACGTCCGCCGCAGCCCCTCGGTACCCTCGGTGAGTACTAACACCACAAAAAGTGCGGCACCGATAACTGCATACATGGGCAGGACGATTTTATCGGGAAGGCGATGACTAGCTACATCGATACGCCATAGCTTTATAGCGCACACCGCAAAATAGATGCTGACGATGCTTAGCAGTACAGCGCAGATAACTCCGACCAGTGTTCCTTGAGTCGCGAACTCGTAAATACGAGCAAACATTTAAGATCCAAAACGACGCTGGCGGTTAGCGTAATCGCGTAAGGCACGCAGAAAATCCGTGCGCCGGAAATCCGGCCATAGAGCTTCACAAAAGTGGAATTCCGAATATGCGGATTGCCAGGTTAAAAAGCCTGAGAGGCGCTGCTCGCCAGATGTTCGAATCAGAAGGTCAGGATCTGGCAGACCGCGAGTATAGAGATGGCTAGAGATATCTGA
>JBHWPN010000078.1:0-13170 GCA_043424895.1 Rothia sp. (in: high G+C Gram-positive bacteria)
TGCCGACGGTACCCAAAGCGCAGAAGATGGCGCGGTTCAGCTCAACTCAGGCTTGGGTGAGCTCTCTACAGGCGCTACCAAGGTGAACGACGGCGCCCACGACTTAGCTGACGGTGCAGCATCCGCTAATGACGGCGCGCAGCAGCTTGCAACGGGCGCAAACGACGCCGCCACCGGCTCAGCAACCCTTGCCGACGGTGCGACACAAACCAGTCAGGGCGCATCAGATCTCGCCAGCGGTTTGGACGAACTCAACACCAAGCTCTCAGATGTTCCCGTACAGGCTCAGCAGCTCAATGACGGTGCTCAGGCACTGGCAACCGGCGCACACACCGTCGATGACGGTGCGAAATCCCTCGCCGCCGGTGTCAAGAGTGCCGATGACGGTGCGAAATCATTAGCAACCGGTGCTCACACTGCAGATGATGGCGCTAAAGCGCTTGCCTCCGGAGCCAAGGACGTCAACGACGGCGCCCAGGCTCTCGATAAGGGCCTGCAGGATATGGATGCCAAGGTCAACGGTACCGAGGGTGAAACACTTGCCGCCGGTGCGCAGGCACTGAGCGACGGTGGAACCGCCCTCAAAGAAGGCGCACAGGGCATTGACGATGGCGCACAGCAGCTAGCTGTCGGAACCCAGAGCGCTTATGACGGTTCACAAAAACTTGCTGCGGGTGCTGGCACCTTGGCAACGGGAACTGACACGTTATCTAAGGGTGCAACCGGTGTGAACGACGGTGCGCAGGCTTTGGCTGCTAACTGGGATTCGATGACTGAAGACCAGCGCAAGGCAGCCGTTGCCGCCCTTGCTACCGGCACGCAGACCCTCGCCGATGGCGCCAAGGACGTCAATGACGGCGCGCAGGCACTCAACACTGGTGCAACCAACCTCACCGGATCCGTTGAACAGGGCACCGGCTTGGCAGCCCTCAACGGTGGAGCACAGCAACTTGCAGGTGGCACTAGCAAACTCATTGACGGCGCAGATGATCTTGCAACAGGTGCCCAGTCCCTCAACGAAGGCGTCGGCGCACTGGGCGAGGGCGTGGCTTCTGCACGTGCCGGTGCAGACCAGCTCGCTACCGGAACATCGGATCTCGCAACCGGCGCTAACCAGCTATCGACGGGTACCGGTGATCTTGCAACAGGTGCAGATACCCTGTCTACAGGAACCGGCGAGCTACTTACCGGCGCCGATCAACTTTCAACGGGTACCGGTGATCTTGCAAGCGGCGCGGATAACCTCGCAGACGGTGTTAGCCAACTCTCGGGCGGAATGGGACAGGTCAGCGATGCCGTATCTAGCGCATCCGACGGTGCTAACAGGCTCAAGGACGCAACCTCTCAAGTAGCAGGTGGCGCCACCGAGCTAAACTCCGGTCTTGGAACTCTTGCCGGGGGTGCTAACAGTCTGGCAACAGGCACAGGCGATCTTGCAACTGGTGCGAGCACCCTAGCGGACGGTACGCAGAGCCTCGATAGCGGTGCATCCGACGCGGCGCAGGGCTCATCAGATTTGAGCTCGGGCTTGGGAGATCTCAACGGTGGCTCCCACGAACTCGCCGACGGGCTGACAAAGGGTAAAGATCAGGTGCCTACCTACAGTCAAAGCGAATCTGACCACCTCTCAGATGTGGCATCAGCACCCGTCAAGGTTGAATCAGCCCGCCTGAACGAGGTTCCCACCTACGGTCACGGTCTAGCACCCTACTTCATGGCGATGTCCCTGTGGGTTGGTGCTATCGCGTTCTTCTTGATGTTCCCGGCCCTTACTTCTAGCCACGTACGCCACGACAAGCTCGCCCTCTTTGGCGCGCTACGTTCCTACATGCGTTCGGTGCTCATGGGTCTAGTTCAGGGACTCGTCATGGTAGGGATTCTGGTTTCGATAGTGGGACTGGATATTAACAACCTCGGTGGGTTGATTTGGTTCGTACTGCTGACCTCGGTTACCTACTACGCCATCAACCAAGCACTGGTCGCGCTGCTAGGCCCTCCCGGTCGCTTCTTGGCTCTTATCTTGACGGCGGTTCAGCTGGCTTCTGCCGGCGGCACCTACCCCATTGAGACCTCCCCCGGTTTCTTCCAGGCAATGCACCCGTGGTTGCCGCTTACCTACGCGGTAGAAGCATTCCGCTCCTTCATTGCCGGTGGCGATATCGGCGTGGCTCACGGTGTAACCGTCATGGCAGTATGGGCAGTTATTGGCCTGCTCTTGCTGTGGTTAGCTGCCTTTATTCGCCAGCGCAAAGAACGACGCGCATGGGCAGGCGGTGCGGATGCCACCCGCAAGCTGGTGAAAGCCTAGCGGCTAGGGCGTCGCGTCCTTACGGGAAGGTCGCGACGCGTCCCTTATGGACTCGCGTTACTGCATCCCAAGCTCGGTGAGGACGCGCGTCCTACGCACCGCGACCCCATGCGCCCGTCCTCCGAAGCCCACTTTTCGTGGATTGGCGCTGTAAAAACGCGAAAATTACAGCACCAATCCACGAAAAGCAGAGGACGTACATAAAAAGTGCCCCTCACGCATTAGACGTGAGGGGCACTTTTTATCACGTGAAAAAAGAGTTACTTCTTGCTGGAGAAAATAACGCCTTCGCGATCGAAATCAGGCTCAGCTTCGAGAGTAATATTTCCAGGATCGGCCACACCAAACGCTACATCGTAAGAGACTTTATCGCCGGGCAAAATCTTGCCGTTAGGTGCGCTCATAATATTTTGTTCTGAGTCAAAGACCTGGCTTGCTTCTTTGCCACCTGAGTTACCGCTCAAGTAAATCAGTGAGGGGTCGAAAGCCTCTTTAGTGCCGTTTTCAATAGTCACGGTGAACTTGCGGTAATCCTTGAGCGATTCATCGCCCTTAGAAGCATATTCGCCGGGGGTAAAGTTGGCGGGTTCTGAAACGGCAATCTTCAGACCGTCCGAGTACTCAGCGGTTTTTCCAAACGCCAGCACACCCTCGGGCACAGTGGGGGTAGCATCGCTACTTGCAATAGCACTTGACGCATCAGACGAAGGAGCCGCTGCAGAGACCGAAGACTCTATTTCGCTATATGATGGGGTCGCATCGGCTACTGCTCCTGCAACCACAAAAATCATAACGATGCCTGAAATGATTGATCCAAGTACCGAGAGAACGATACCGATAATCGGGGTAATTTTTTCTTTGAACTTCTGAAACAGGCCCACGATACCGGTAACAAAACCAGCAAAGAGCAGGATCCAACCCAAGAACATAATGCCAGGAATGCATCCGAGAATCAGACCGAGCGCTGACAGCGCAATAGAAACGATACCCAGCACGTTCTTCTGCTTCTTTACAGGAGTCTGAGTACCGTTGTAGCTGTTGTAAGGGTCGTTGCCATATTGGTTACCGTAAGCATTCTGGCTGCCGTACTGACCGGCAGAAGCGGTTGCACCGTACTGGCCGGTTCCCGACTGACCATTCGGCTGGTTGTTGTAGGCACCGTATGAATTGGATGCTTGTTCACCGTAGGAGTTCTGACCAGAATAGGAGTTCTGGTTGGAGTATGACCCCTGATTGCCATATGAATTTTGGGCATCAGTGGTGTTTGCTTCGGGGTAAGAAGATCCGGAGGTAGCCTGATGCGCATCAGAGCTCGCCGATGAGTAGCTTCCGCCGGTAGTGTTCTGGGCGTCAAAGTTCTGGTCTGACGCGGTATTCTCCGAGTTATTGGGCGAATACGGGTTATTTGGATTCTCGCTCATAGCTCACATTGTAGAGCTATGCTGAAAGAAACCTGAAAGCTTTTTAATAAACTTTTTGTTTATTATTTTATTTTTCGTGGATTTAAGCTGTAAAAGCACAAAAATTACAGCGCAAATTCACGAAAAGTTGGCACGATGCGGCACCGGCAACAGCAAGAGGCGAGCTGGCATCGGGGTTGGTGTGAATCATCCTGTGAGCGGAGCGAACCGGATGATAGGGACTGCTCGCTGATGGTGTTTCTGGCAAGCACACAACCTCACTTAATCCATACACCTCTCCGGATGCGATAACCCAGAGTGAGCGCGCGCATCCCCATGTAGCCAATGGCGTAGGTAATCCACAGCCAGATAAATCCCGCTACCTCGGTGCTACCTGTAAATAGCAAGTAGACCGCCGTCAGCATCGGCAAATAGGCAATGACATTAAGCAAGGACGCGAGCGCCAAGTACCGTACGTCCTGGGCACCGATGAGCACGCCGTCGAGGATAAATACGTAGGACGCTAGGGGCTGACCTACCGCAACCACCAGAAGGGCGAGCGCAAACAGGTGTTGGACGCGGGCGTCGGATGTAAAGAGCGGGGCAGCAAAGAAACCTGCGAGTGGACATAGGAGCGCCGTGACAAGACCAAAACCCAGCGCCCAGCGCACCAGGCGGTCTTTGAGTCGAACCACGGCAGCGCGCTCTGCGGGTAAGGCGAGGTTGCGAGCGCCGAGCTCTTTGCCGAGTAGGGCTTGGGCTGCAATGGCTAATGAGTCTAGGGCAAAGGCTAGAAGGGTAAAGAAGCTGAGAACCAGTTGGTAGGCGGCTAGGTTTTCGGCGCCTTGTGCGGTAACCACAAAGACCGTAGCGAGCAGGGCAATGCGCATAGAAAGCGTGCGCAGCATCAGCCATGATCCAACTTTGAGCACGCTGAGCATGCCGCCCATGTGCGGGGCAAAAGAGACCCCGTGTGTACGGACGCCGCGCGTCACCATCGCACCGAGAACCAGCGCCATAAGCCACTGCACGAGTGAGGTTCCCGCAGCAGAACCGGCAACACCCATGCCCAGCGGGTACACCAGCACCCAGTTGAGTGCGGCATTGAGAACCGCACCTGCACTTGCTACATAGAGCGGAGTTTTAGTGTCCTGCAGTCCGCGTAGCACCCCCACGGCGGCAAGGACGGTGAGCATAGCGGGTAAACCTGGCATTGACCAGCGTAAATAGTCAACGCCGTAGGTGTGCATATCCCCTTCACCGCCGAGGGCACTAACGAGGGTGGGGGCAAGCATCCACAGCACTGCGCCTACCGTTACTCCGAGAATTAAGGCGGTGACGATGCCGTCGCGTCCGACAGTATATGCCTGTTTGAGATTACCCGCACCAAAAGCACGCGCGACTGCCGGTGTTGTTGAGTAGCTCAGAAAAACAGCCAAACCAACGACTGTTTGTACAACGGTCGAGCCCAGCGTCAACCCGGCAAGCTGAGGGGTTCCCAGATGCCCGACGATTGCCGAGTCCGCCATGATAAACAGCGGCTCAGCAATCAGCGCGCCAAAGGCTGGAATAGCCAGGGCAAGAATCTGCCGGTTAAGGGACGCGGGTTTTGAACCTGCCTCAGCAGCGGCAATTTGTTTAGCTGAAGAAGTGTGCTGGGTGCTGGGTTTAGTGCTCACGCAACCACTTTAGTTTCATGAGAGCACGTATGCACTACGCTGAGGTTTTTGTAAGAAGCATTACCCGTAAGACCACCCAACCCGCCTCTTTTTACTCTGCTTTTTATAGAAGCCCCTCAGGATGCGGGGCGTAGGCACCCCAGCAAATACCTAAGCTTCAGGAATTACAATTCCGTAGTTGCCCAGGTGGATTTCGTGGGGTTCGGGACCGCCGCGCACTCCCTTTTCAAGTGCGTCGATAGCGGCTAATTCATCAGCGGATAATTCGAAGTCGAAAACATCGATATTCTCTGCGATGCGTCCCGCGTGTACTGACTTAGGGATAACCTGGCGTCCTTGCTGTAGATGCCAGCGTAGCATCACCTGCGCGGTGCTCTTGCCGTGCTGTTCAGCGATCTCAAGTAGCACTGGGTCATCAAATGTTGTGGTTTCTTGACCGTCAATGCCGCGGTAGCTGGTGATGCCGCCAATAGGTGACCATGCCTGCACCAAAATGTTGTGTTGCTGGCAGTAGGCACTGAGCTCCCGCTGCGAGAAATAGGGGTGTACCTCAATCTGATTGACGGTAGGTACTACGGTGGTTTCAGCAAAAAGTTTTTCAAGGTGCTCAACCATAAAGTTGCTAACGCCGATTGCTCGTACTTTGCCCTGCTCAAGCAGGGTTTCTAGCGCCTTATACGCCGCAATAGTCTTATCGAAGTTAGTGGGGAGCGCCTGGTGGAGGATCAGCAAATCAATGTAATCCACACCGAGTTTGCCCGCTGATTTTTCAAAAGCGTGCAGGGTTTCTTCATACCCAAAATCGCTAATCCAAACCTTAGTTTCAATAAAGACGTCCTCGCGGGCAAGGCCAGAATTCTTGATGCCTGCACCCACCTCGCGTTCGTTCATATAACCCGCTGCAGTATCGATCAGCGTGTAACCGCTTGCCAGCGCAGCTTCTACGGCACTTGTGGTTTCTTCGGGAGCGGACTGGTAAACACCCAAACCGATCACGGGCATTTCAACACCGTTATTAAGGGTAAAAGTACTGTTTTTATCTAATGTACTCATGCACCCAATGTACGCCTGCTTGCTGAGCGCTAACAGTAAAGACCCTAAGGTTGAGCCCTAGAGAGCTCGGGCGCGCACATAATCCGTGCAATCAATCCCGGGGATAAAGGGGAAGATTCGCTCCCCCACAATTTCAAACCCGCTCTTTGCGTAAAAAGCATTAGCTCTGTCGTTGTAGATATTGGTGCCCAAAAAGATGGAAGCAAACCCGGCGTCCTTCGCATCATTCACCACGCGGTCCATAAGCTCGCGGGCAACGCCTGTACCGCGCGCATCCGGATGCACATAAAACTTGCTCAGATAGGCAGAGTTTTGATCAACCGTATCTAGTAACTCTGCAGAATCGGGCTGAGTATCAAGCAGGCTGTAGCCCAACAACCTGCCATCTTCCCCCTGTGCAAGGTTGATAATCATGCGCTCGGACTGATCCAAGAATCCCGCGAACACTGTTTCGTTGAGCTTGTCATCGTTGAACTTTTCAATGGCGTCTGCCGGGATAAAGTGCGGGCAAGCGTCCGGAAAGAGTTCACGCGCTAGTTCGCTCACTGCCCGTGCGTCTTTCTGCTCTGCTAAACGGTAGGTAATGTTCATTCGATCATCCTTTGCTTCGACTCTGAGAACCAAGGCGTGTAAGAGACTAACAAAGATTCTAGGCACGCATCTAGTGGCTATTTCACACTGGTTCGCACGGTTCTACGACTTTTCGTAACCGCGTAACTTATCAAGTTCACGACGCTCATTTTTAGTGGGACGCCCGCTGCCTCGCTCACGCCGAGGAAGGCCGGCACTAAAGTATGCGGGACGCGGCTCGGACAGATCTTCGTAGCAAGTAACAGCCACAGGAGCACCCACGCGTTTTGAAATCATTTTCTCCACGCGCAAAACTTTCTCCCAGCCGGGGTAGCGCACGCGCACAATATCACCGATTTTTAGCTTTTGGGAGGGTTTTACGTGCTCATCATTCACGCGCACATGCCCCGCGTTGCACTCGTCTGTTGCCAACCCGCGCGTCTTAAAAATGCGCACCGACCACAGCCACGCGTCCACACGCGCTGGTTTTGAAGGCTCAGTGTTCTGCTTGGTTGTTTCAGCCATGCCTCAAGCCTACTGGATGCGATGCCGCGGCGGGCATCGGCAGAGGTGCTAGACAAGGAGGCTGGGCAGTGACGCTGGGCAGTGACGCTGGGCAAGGGCGCGCAGAAAAATACCCGGCGCTTTCTGTTTAATCCGGCGGTTGTTGACCGCCGGGGCACGCGAAAAACGCCGGGGTATTTTTACTGGGGCGCAAGGCTCGGGCGGGTTTTCACCGATTCCTTCGCGCAACTAGACTGAAAACATGACCGACCTACCCGTGCGCAGCGTCCGCACGCCCCTTCGACCGGCAGATTCTTGTTCCTTGTTGAACACCGAGCCGCTACCGGGCACAGCATCAACCGAGAAATTGTGGGTTGCGCTCGAGCACCCTGGCGGCTGGGGTAAAGATGTACTCGATGGCAGTGTGTTTAGTGAGGAACTATCCGTCGCGCTGGCACAAAAAATTAAGGACGCGGATGCCCGTTTTTTGCTGATCCGTAAGCCGGGCCGCGAGGGGCAGATTGCAACTGACGCGCCGCGGAAACTCTTTATCGCGCAGGCGGAGTTGAACACTCTGTATGAACTAACAGTAGAAAACCCAGAGGATCTTCTGGAATTATCACTGGCTGAACCGGAACTTATTCCTGGAGTTGAATTCAAAAACAACCCTTTAGCGTTGGTTTGTGCACATTCTAAACGCGATCGCTGTTGCGCAATAGTCGGCCGTACCATCGCAGCTGATCTTGCCGGGGAGCATCCGGGTGAGGTCTGGGAATGTTCCCATACCGGTGGTCACCGCTTCGCACCGGTTTCTATCATGCTGCCTTCGGGTTACACCTACGACAGGCTCACCACCGATAGCGCCCGAGCTGCATTTAGGGCGATGCGCGCGAGCTCAGCTCCTACGCTAGACGGACTGCGCGGACGCTCTATCTATGAGGCACCCGAGCAAGCGGCTGAAATCGCTGTGCGTGAGCTGCTGGCAGAACGTGGTGAGTTTCCTCTGATTCCAGAACTTCATGTTTCACGTGAAACATTAACCTCAGAAGGTAGTTTTTCTGCAAAAACGACTGCTCATGAGAGTGATACACCCCAAACAGCGCCTCCTACCCACTCTCTGGTCACCCACGCTGACGGCCGCAGCTGGAGGGTGAGCACCCGCGTCCAGATACTGCCAGAAGTCTACGCATCCTGCGGTAAAGCACCGAAAGCAGGAAAGACCGTCGAAGTTCTTGAGATTCGCCAACTGTAACCGCTACGAAATCTAAACCTGCCAAGGTTGCTTAAACCAAAAGCTCGGCTACCTCCTACAGGAGGTAGCCGAGCTGAAAAATCTAAAAGCTAGAAAGCTTAGCGCAGAACAGTAATGTTAGCTGCCTGCATACCGCGATCGCCCTTTTCGGGTTCGTACTCTACAGCGTCGCCCTCTTCGAGTGAGCGGAAGCCGTTTGAGTTGATCGCTGAGAAGTGTGCGAACAGATCGTCTGATCCGTCGTCGGGCTGGATGAATCCGTAGCCTTTTTCGGAGTTAAACCATTTTACAACGCCAGTAGCCATGTTATTTTCTTCCTTCAGGAAAAGCGCGCTCAAACCTCAAGCGCAAAGGTGTGCCCTCTCTTTTTCCAAGGAGATGAAACGCAAAACAAAAAACAAAAAGCTTCAAAGACTTACTACACCAACCAGTGGGCACACTCTCAGCCTACGCTACTTTTTCGGATTCTTAGCATTGTGAGAGGTATGTCTCGAAGAACGTTTTGCAAAAACGAGGCCTGGCCACCAAGGACGCCCGCAATTGCGAGGTGACATCCGGGCAGCCCGCCCGCGTCAAGAGGTCAATTTAAGACATGTTTTCGCCCGAAACCGGTCTTAAATTGACCTCTCGGCTGAAATGTATTTATTGGGCGAACGGGTCGTTATCTGAATCCCGCAAAACGTTCAGTTCAATGCGGTGGGTAATAGCATCTGCAGTTTCTTGCCCCTGCTCATGGGCAATAAAAGCTGCCGCCATGTCCATGCCTGCTGCAACTCCTGACGACGTCCACCTATCCCTGTCGTGCACCCAGCGAGCGCGGGGCTTCCAGTTCACATCTAATCCAAAAGACGATGCCCACGAAAAAGCACACTTGTTACTAGTTGCACTGTACCCCTCAAGAGCGCCCGCTACCGCCAGTAAAGCGGAGCCGGTGCAGACCGAGAGAACGAGTTGAGCGCGGTTGGTTACTGATTTGAGCCAGTGCAAGAACTCTTGATTATGTACCAAGGGACGCGTGCCTGATCCGCCCGGAATGAGAACGATATCGCAGTCGCGGGTGAGGTCTTCATAGGTTTTTTCAGCGATAACCTGCACGCCTTGGGAGCTTGTCACAGGCCCACCTGTGGGGGATGCGAACTCCACGGTGTAGGCGTCCACTAGGTTCAAGAGCTCAACCGGGCCAAAGACATCCAGCAGTTCAAAACCGTCGAAAAGAATAACTGAGATGCGGCGAACATCTGGAGGGGTTGCCATCACTGCTACCTTCTGCACGCTGGTTTAGTTACTGGCTACTTCGTAGACGTTTAGCGAAACAAGCTCAAAAACATCGTCTTCGCTGAACCAGATTTCATTCCATTCTGGCTGGCTGCGTTCATAAGCGGTGCGAGCTTCGTAATCCTGATATGAGTGATAGTAAATATTAAGTGAGATATCGGTCCACTCACCGTGTTCACGAAACGCCATCTCAATTCGAGTATTTGTCGGAGTGGAGTCAAATTTGGGATTGGCTGATTTCTGGAATTTCTCCATCATCACCGGCAAATGAGCTGTTTGGACGCGGTATAAAAAGTCAGCGCGGATCATGGGTATCTTTCTAGACGAGGTTTAGAGGTTATAACAATTAAACATTCTTAGCCCCCACCCTCGCCGAGAGGTCAATTTAAGACATGTTTCGGGCGAAAACATGTCTTAAATTGACCTCTCGACGGCAGAAGTTCTGAGTTATCCACAGGACAGAGAAAATCCTCGGCAGAGTCTTGCAAAAATCTGCATACTGGGCTCATGAACCACGTACAAAAACACCCAGCCATTTTCTCTGTTCTTGATGCTCTAGATGCAGGGCTGACGCGTCGGCAGGTAAGAGGACGCGCCGCGTCCTACCGTCTTAGCTGTAATGTCTATGCCACTCGCGGTGAAGAATTTACTGCAACCGAACGAACGATAGCTATTGCACGTACTATGCCCGGCTGTGTCCTGACCTCGGTGACCGCAGCGCAACTACTGGGAATGAGACTTCCCTACCGCCTGCTCGAAGAACAAACCACGTACGTTCTCACGCATAAATACCAGGAAAGAATACGTCGTCAGCAAGTGAAAGCCAGTAAATCAGTTGCGCGTGAAGACGAAATTCTAGTGACATCGGAGTGCCTCATCACTACCCCATTGCGCACATTGCTCGAGCTCGCCCAATTGCTGAGTGTGGATGAGCTGACCTGCGTCATCGATGGTTTATTAGTGTTCCACGAGCATCGTTATGGTCAGCGGACGCCTCTTTTCACCCGCGAGCAAATCTCTGATTATCTTTCAACCCGCCCGGGAAAGCGCGGTGTCGCTCAGTGTAAGAAAGCATTGCTTCAGGCTGTCAGCGGATCGGACTCGTGGAAAGAGAGTGAGCTTCGTCTTCTACTCGAGAAATACGGGGTGAGAGGTCTTCGCGCCAATGAACCAGTGTTAGATGCTTCAGGCAGAATTCTTTTTGAGCCGGATTTAGGGGACTTTGAGCGGCAGATTTGTGTTCAGTACGAGGGGGTGCACCACGGTGGGCATGAGCAGGTGCGCTCGGACGTGCGTCGTCAACGCCGAACAGCTCAGGCGGGGTGGCGCGAAGTTCGGGTTTTTTCGGAAGATTTTTATCAGATGGTGGAATATGGCGAACGCGTGATGCCGCGAGCCGTGGCTGTTGTGAAGGCGGCTATTGTCGAGAGGTCAATTTAAGACAGGTTTTTGCCCAGAACATGTCTTAAATTGACCTCTCGGCGCACCCTGACAGATTTTTTAAAAAAGTTTTTTGTTTTTGCGTCACGAAATGAGCAAAACCCGCTCTTTAAGGGTGACGGTGTAAAAACCGCCACTGTTGAAACTGAAGTTTCTTTAGGGAAACGCTGGTAGCTAGTTGTCGAGAGCCCTCTTCCTGGGAGCTTTGGGCTAGATAGACCAACGGGATGTTCTCTTTCGTGCTGAAGGGGGAACATCAGAGATTTCAGAGAGACAGTGCGCTTGCACAGTGCTGGGGAGTTCTGTGTAAGCGGTGCGGGAGGCTGCGCGAAGTTGGGGAACTTCAGCTCAGCCAAGCGCCGTCCGAAAACTTGCAAGCCTTGGGGAAGGTTTGCTTGTTGAGCACTCACATCACACTGTGTGAGCTTAAAACTTAATAGGGGTGCGGATGCGCTTGGGGAAGTTCATCTGCACCGCACATGTGCCCGCACCTTGGGGAAGGTGCGGGCACACTTTCTTAATACTCAGTCACTTTTTCAGCGGGCAGTAGAGCCTCAGCATTCTTTTTTCTGCGCTTGTATGATGGAGACCATGAGCGTTACTCCCTCCATGCCTTCTTACCTTGAGTCTCTCGCGTCGCTAGCCCAATGGCAGGTTCAAAGCACCGATATGCCCGTTGAATTTACTTTCTCGGTAAAGAATGGCGAGTTGCACGGACCCACATTTTACGTGGCACGTTTTGCGCATGAGATCAGTGGAACAGAGCTTCCTCGGGGTCTCAGCTCGTTTTCTTCTTTGCTGACTCGTACTTTAGAAGATCAGATTGAAGAGGGGCAGTTTCCTGCCTCTTATACGGCGCAGGTTCGTGCTGCATCCAACGAGCCCGTTGAAATTACCGAGGTAGATTCTAGCGATGTGACGGTAGATGCCGACGGTAAAGTGAACATTGTTTTTAGCGAAGAAGCTATGGGCGAGGACTTTGTCAGCAATGAGAGCTTTGAGGAGTCCGACCTTTCACCGGCGCCATCAGAGGAAACTCTCAACGCTAGCTATCCCACTCAAGTGATTTCAGCTGATACCCCTGTGCGCAGTGACGCCTTGACCTTACGCAAATTGTTGGTGGGTAGCGGGCATACCAGCGGGTTCACCATTGCAGAGTTGGATGCTGCACAACAGCGTCGCGGGGCAGTCTTTCCACCCGAGGTTCGCTTTTATTTCTCACTGGTTCGCGAAGGCGCAGTGGTGGATACCCACGGTGTGAAAGCTTTTGCTACTTCACCTGACAGCCAGCTCAGTGACGCGACACCAGCCGAGACTGAGAGTATGTTTGTGGTGGCTCGCAGTGAAAAAGGCGAGCAGTTTGCTTTGAATACTTCTGCCCAAAACGCGCATCCTGCCGGAGCTATTTATGTGGCTAATTCCGGGCAGCGCCGCATTATTGCGCGTTCGTTGACAGAGTTTGTTGCAGGTGAATTCGTGGGCGAAACCGCACCGCAGTCCACTACTTCCTCAGTAGCATCCAGCAAAACCGCGGTTTTTGAAGGCGATACAGTGCCCAGCGCAGACACACTGGCGCAGGCTGAATCAGTCGAGGTTCGTCAGCTTAATGCTCCCTTCGATTTTGAGAAACTCTCAGGAGCCAAGTGCCTCAAAGACCTTCGCTTTACCAATGACACTGTTTCTTTTGCG
>JBHWPN010000079.1:0-5261 GCA_043424895.1 Rothia sp. (in: high G+C Gram-positive bacteria)
GCACTCACCGCGAAAGAGTACCACTGCATGGAATATGAGAGGTTAGGGCCGTTATCTTGCTCTGGCGCGTCTTTGACAATAGGAGTGTTTGGCGCTGACGGGTCTTCGCTCACTAGAAGACCATAGGCTGCCTCACCTACCGGAATCCCCGTCATCTCGGCTAGCTCAGGCAAGTCAATGGACGCGATCTGACCGGCTGGGGCATCGCGTCCGGTGTCTTGTTCACCGTTATGGTAGCGAGCCACGATAGTGACGCGTCCTTGCGGGGGCGCACCGATTTCGGTGGCTGCAGATGCTGCATCACCAAAACCAGCAGGAACCCACCCGCGTGAAATTAAGATGTTGTCACCCTGCACGGTGGTAAAGGGCACCAGAACCTCGAAGCCATTAGTGCCGTTATAGGGGCGGTTACGCGCTAGGATTTGCTGATCGGGGTGGTATTCACCTGTCATTGTGACGGGTTGCCACTGAAGTTCACCCTCTAAATGTGAGAAGATGCCTTTGTGATTTGTGTAGTTAATGGGTTCAGCGTAAAAGTTCTGGGCAATGAGCTGGTTGCGATGATCAACAGCTTCTTTACGCCCCATCTGCCACCCGGCTAACTGCACACAGATAATCGAGAAAACTACGCACAGCAAGAATGCGCCAATCCATTTTCCGGTGAAAAGAAAGCGGTAGCGTTGCACAAAGAAACCTTTGATTGAGTGACAGGTGGGCAAGGGGTTATTTAGAAACTCGCAAACTTATATTCTACGCTTCTTAATCAAACGGGAGGGTGTCTTTGAGGAAGTCGCGTGAGCGAAGAAAATCTTCGAGGTAGGTGCGGTGTTCGTTGCAGGCTAGCCAGATTTTGCGACGCTCGGGGGTATGAATCTTAGGGTTATTCCACAGGATTTGCCAGGTCGCGGGGGCAGTACAGCCCTTTCGTGAGCACACGGGAGTCGGTGCTTGTTCGGGCTTGGAGTTCGCTAACGCGTCAAAAATATTCATGAGGCATCCTGTGTAGATGTAGGGGAGTCCGTTACTACTTCACCGTCGATAATGTCAGGCGCATCAGTCTCAGATTTCTCCGCTTCAGGGGCAGGATGCTGGTCTGCGTGTGCCGATGGGTGCGAAGAGTGCTGGTTTCCTTCTGCCTGAGCTTGCCGCTCTTGGGCGTTAGCGGTCAAAGCTAACTGCTGTTCTTCGGTGAGGTATGCCATGAAGTCATTGGATTGCTGTCGATCATTGCCGTTTGCTACGACGACGGCTACCCAGGGGAGGATGCCAGCTAGCGCAATGAAAACCCACCTGAGCCAGCCGTCCACAAAGACAGCAGCAACAATGCACACGATGCGCAAAAACATACGAAAAGCGTATTCGCGAGCGCGCTTATCTACTGAGTTCGAGTGTTTTTCGCTGGCGTCAGTAATTGCATATACTTCGTCAGATTGGACGGTGCTAAAGCCGGCGTCGGCTAAATCTTCGGCAGTCCACACTTTACGAGATGACATTGTTTTTACTCCTCACCGTATTCAACATTAGCGCATGCCGTATGGGGAGACGAGTTGCGGGCTTTAGCTCAACTGTTCGGTGCAAATGCGGTGAGCTTATTTGAAAATTTTCCGGAAAAATTCTAAATTTTAGCCCGCTAGCACACGCATCCACAGCGTAAGATTGCTAGTGCAAATAAGAGAAACGACAACGTCAGGAACCTGTTTAATGACTTCTCCTAAGACTGTTTTGGTGACCGGTGGTAATCGCGGAATCGGTTACGCTATTGCAACTGAGTTTAAGAATGCTGGTCATAATGTGTGCATCACCTACCGTTCGGGGGAGCCACCGGCAGAGTTCTTCTCAGTCAAGGCAGATGTTACTGATACAGCATCCATTGACGCTGCTTTCAAAGAGATTGAAACCGAATTTGGTCCTGTAGAAGTTTTGGTCGCAAACGCAGGTATCACTAAAGATATGCTGCTGATGCGCATGAGCGAAGAAGATTTTACTTCTGTCATTGATACTAACCTGACGGGTGCTTTCCGCGTGGTAAAGCGTGCAACCAAGGGTATGCTCAAGCTCAAGCGCGGACGCGTCATTCTGATTTCATCGGTTGTTGGTTTGTACGGTGGTATGGGCCAGGTTAACTACTCTTCATCTAAGGCTGCTTTGGTGGGTATGGCTCGCTCTATTACCCGTGAACTTGGTTCACGAAACATCACAGCCAATGTGATTGCTCCCGGTTTCATTCAGACCGAGATGACCGATGTTCTGCCTGAAGAAACCAAAAAGCAGTATGTTGATTCGATTCCCGCTAAGCGTTTTGCGCAGCCCGAAGAAGTTGCTCAGGTTGTTCGCTGGGTAGCCTCCGATGAGGCCTCTTACATCTCAGGTGCTGTCATTCCCGTCGACGGCGGTTTGGGCATGGGGCACTAAGCTTTACCCCGGCAATTTTACGATTATTTGAAGATAGAGAAGAGAAAACTTATGAGCAATCTTACTGGCAAGACCATTATCATTACCGGCTCCTCACGTGGGGTCGGTGCTGATACCGCGCAGATCCTGGCTGAATCCGGTGCGAACATCATCGTTAACTACCGCTCCAAGGCACCTCGCGCGAACAAAATTGTGGCAGCAATCGAAGAAGCCGGCGGCAAAGCAACAGCTGTAGGCGGCGACGTCACTAATTCCGAGGACGTGCAGAACCTCATCAATACAGCTATTGATACCTACGGTTCTTTGGACTACCTCATTCTCAACGCATCCGGTGGTATGGAAACCAACATGGGTGAGGACTACGCAATGCGTTTGAACCGTGATGCCCAGCTCAACTTTGCTCGCGCGGCAGCTGAGCGCATGAGCGAAGGCGGACGCATCGTTTTTGTAACCAGCCACCAGGCTCACTTTATTCACGATGTTGAAACTATGCCCGAGTACAAGCCGGTCGCAGAATCAAAAAAGGCCGGTGAAGAAGCTTTGCTGGCTGAGATTCCTGCCCTCACCGAAAAAGGCATCTCACTCGTCGTTGTGTCTGCTGACATGATTGAAGGCACCGTCACTGCAACCCTACTCAACCGTCTGCGCCCGGGTGCTTTAGACGAACGACGCGAGGCTGCGGGCAAACTGTACACCGTCAACGAGTTCGCTCATGAGGTTGCGAAGATGGTAACTGCAGATGTTGAAACCGGTCACATCGAGCTGGTTGGCGGTGCTAAAGGCTTTGTTGACTAAGCCTTTTCACCTCAGTACTTTGTGAAAAATCTCCGCCTCAGATTACGCGAGGCGGAGATTTTTATTTGATGGGACTATTTTATGAGACTGTATGTTGTATTTAAAGCTCTATTATTACAGCCCTACAAAGTGGCGAATCGCGTCCAAGCGCACAGTGCTGATGCGAGCATCGGCAACTTCTGCCAGAGCGCTCTTAGAGTTATACCCAATGCCAAGACCGGCTGCTTCAATCATAAGGATGTCATTAGCGCCATCGCCGACAGCAATGACGTGATCGTTCTTAACGCCTTCTTCTTTTGCCCATTCGTGCAAGGCATCTCGCTTAGCGTCGCCGTCGATGATATCGCCCAGCAACTCACCGGTTACCGCACCGTCAAAAACTTCTAAAACGTTAGCGCGCGCATGCGATAGCTCGAGTTTCTTTGCCACAGGAGCCAGAATCTGAACGAACCCGCCTGAAACAGCGGCAACAGCGTGACCGGCGTTCAAGAATGTCTTCACCAATAATGTAGCCCCCGGGTTGAGCACAACCTGGGCAGCAACGTCATCAAGAGTTGATGCGGGAAGACCTTTCAAGACCCCCACACGGGTGCGAAGGGAATGCTCAAATTCAATCTCACCCAGCATTGCTCGCTCAGTCACTGACGCCACCTGTTCACCGCGTCCTGCCCGCGCAGCCAGCTCATCAATAACTTCTTGCTGAATCAGAGTTGAATCGACATCAAGCACCAAAAGTTTCTTGTCGTCTTCGCTGAGTTTAGGATCAACCACATTGACCTCATAACCCGTGAGCAACACATCTTCACGAATAGCTACTGCAGAACGAAGATCAGAAATTGAGCCCTTCTTATACTTACCTTCAGCAACATAAGCAAAATACGCAGGACCATCAAGCTCATCCGGAGCGTGGGATTCAGCAGATGCCATCATAATGGCGGAATCTATTTCCAAGCCTTCAATAGAAGTCAGGCCCGCATACAGTTCTTCTTCAGTGGCTCGAGAAGGAGCATTATCAATACTTATAGCAACAATTTTTACACTCGTCATGAAACCATCTTACGGTGCGCTAGCTCACCGCGCCCACCCATGTTCACTCTATGACAATTACAACGTGCAACAAACACAGTTCAAATAGGTAGCTCACTTCAAAAAGCACTAAACTTGCACGTATGAGCTCAGTACTAGAACTTGCAAACGTTACCGTTACCCGCGGTACAAAAAACCTGATCGACGGTATTAACTGGACTGTTCAAGAAGGCGAACGTTGGGTAATTCTTGGCCCCAACGGTGCGGGTAAATCAACCCTTCTATCCATCGCAGGTGCCCGTCTTCACCCCACCCGCGGTGAAGTTGATATTCTCGATGAAATTCTCGGAGCCGTTGATGTCTTCGAGTTGCGTCCGCGCATTGGTGTTTCATCAGCATCTCTTGCAAACCAGATTCCTGCAAATGAAACAGTGCGAGATGTAGTTGTTACAGCAGCATATGGTGTTCAAGGACGCTGGAACGAAGAATACGATTCAATGGACGAAGGCCAGGCAACACAGCTACTAGCCGATTGGGGCGTAGCTGATTTATCTGACCGTCCCTTCGGAACTCTCTCAGATGGCGAGCGTAAGCGCACCCTCATCGCTCGTGCACTGATGACCGATCCTGAACTTCTGCTTCTCGATGAACCCGGGGCAGGCATGGATATCGCAGGACGCGAAGACCTCGTAGCCCGCCTGACTGAACTTGCCGAGGATATATACGCACCCGCAACTATCCTGGTAACCCACCACCTTGAAGAAGTTCCCGCCGGATTTACCCACGCACTGCTGTTACGCGAGGGAAAAATCGTTGCAGCCGGTGACATCAAAGAAACAATCACCGAAGAAAACCTGCACAAGACCTACGGCATGGATCTAGCACTGACCGTAACCGATAACGGTCGCTTCAGCGCTTTTGCTCGCTAAAATCTTCCTTCTTCTTGCAATCGAGCTAAATATAACTCGGTTACAAGAGCTGCTTTGGTTACCGTCGTGTGCCCGCACCCATTTTTTCGATGCGAGATC
>JBHWPN010000080.1:0-8967 GCA_043424895.1 Rothia sp. (in: high G+C Gram-positive bacteria)
TGTCTGTGAAAAAGCATTCGGCACCGAACGTAAACCGCAAACTGAAGGTTACGAATCCATTCGTCACGCGATGATGCCTGTCGAACAGATGAAGACTGCCCCTACAGTGCGCTTGGGCGGCCCGGATTGCACCCAGCCTTACGACATTTCACTCTTCAATATCTCGTCTATGAGTTTTGGCGCTCTTTCTGCCAACGCTGTTTTGGCAATGAACAAGGGCGCAGCCCTGGGTGGCTTCGCCCAGGAAACCGGTGAAGGCGGTCTCACCAAGTACCATCTAGAACACAATGCAGATCTCATCTGGGAGTTTGGTTCTGGGTACTTCGGATGCCGCACTGAAGATGGCCGATTTGATCCCGAGACTTTTGCTGAGAAAGCAAATTATCCGCAGGTCAAAGGTATTTTGATTAAGCTTTCACAGGGCGCAAAGCCCGGTCTTGGCGGTGTTTTGCCGGGTTCCAAGGTCACCGCTGAAATCGCAGAAGCGCGCGGCGTGCCCGAAGGTGAGGACTGCATCAGCCCCTCAGCCCACTCAGCGTTCACCACCCCCATCGAGCTCATGCACTTTATCAAACAGCTACGCGAGCTCTCTAACGGAAAACCGATTGGCATCAAGTTCTGCGTGGGCTCCACCATCGAAGTTCTCTCACTGTGCAAGGCAATGCTTGAAACCGGCATCAGCCCCGACTGGATTACCGTGGACGGCGCAGAAGGCGGCACGGGTGCAGCCCCCATCGAATTCGAAGACACCGTGGGCGCGACCCTCACCGACGGTCTCTACATTGTGCAAAACGCCCTGGTGGCATCCGGTCTACGCGACAAAATCGCAGTCGGTGCAGCTGGAAAAATTGCCGGAGGTGCTGACATTGTCAAGCGTCTTGCCCTCGGTGCCGACTTCACCAACTCAGCTCGCGGCATGATGATGGCAACCGGTTGCATCCAGGCACAAAAGTGCAACCTGAACACCTGCCCCACCGGCGTTACCAGCCAGAACCCCTGGCTCTCACGCGGTGTAGACGTTGACGACAAAGGTCTGCGCGTGCGCAACTACCACGCCGGTGTTATCAACTCGGCAACCCGCCTGCTCGCGTCCATGGGCCTATACTCTTTCCAGGAACTCAGCCCCGAGCATGTTATTCACCGTACCAGCGTCACCCACAGCCAGTCGCTGGCAAAGATTTACAACTGGCTCGAACCCAACTCTTTCTTGGACGGCACTGCTCACAAGGACTGGATGAGCTGGTGGGAACGTGCAGATGCCTCAAGCTTCGCAGTCTCCCACAAACAACACCTGCGTGCAGGAGCAATACACAGCACTGAATAAACTAACTGCCAAGTAGCTCAAGCCAAAGGGGTGTGGACTCTTTAGAGTCCACACCCCTTGGAGCAAGACGCCTCACTCACCGCACTAGTTCTGCGGGGTACATCGGCTTCCAGTCCTTTGCCGGTAGCATGTTAGTCTTGATGAGCTCCTGGTACCAGAAGAAGGAATCCTTGCGGTAGCGATCCAGCGTTTTCAAGTCGAACTCATCGCGGTCAACGTAGATAAAGCCGTAACGCTTTGCTATGCCCTGGTGGGTTGAAATCAGGTCGATTGCACTCCACGGTGAATAACCCAGCACATCTACACCATCGCTAATAGCCTCCTGGGTCTGCTCAAGGTGTTGACGCAAGTAGTTAATACGGTAGCCATCGTGCACGTACCCATCCTCGGTGAGCTTATCGAAAGCGCCCAGGCCGTTTTCGGTGACAATCAGCGGCAGGTGGTAGCGATCCCAGATAGCGCGGTAAGTCATGCGCATACCGACGGGGTCGATTTCCCAGCCAAACTCAGTCATGCCCAAGTTGGGGTTAGAAACAGCCTTGTAAATACCTTCTTCGCCTTCAGAAATCTGCTGGTCAGCAGCTTCTAAGCGTTCGGATGCACCGCCACCGAACGGTGCATCAGCCACCGTTGCAGTGTTGTAGTAGTTGAAGGCAATGAAGTTGGGCTTAGCTGACTTCAGAATCTCCATGTCACCCTCAGCGATCTTAGGAGTGGTGCCCTTTTCTTCCATAATGGACCATGCCAGTGAGTTGTATTCACCGCGCACTGCTAGATCGAGGTAAAGCCAGTTACGCACAGCGTTGTAGTTATCAGCAGCGATAACGTCCTCGGGCTTGGATGATGCCGGGTAGACGTAAGCGATATTAGGAGCAGGGCCAATCTTTGCATGCGGGTGCATCTCGTGAAGCATCGCCATGGCCTTAGCCTGAGCCACGAACATGTTGTGGTTGTACTGGTTGAGCTGCTGTTCAGTGGTGTCAGCAGGAAATACGCCAATAGTTGAACCGTGCAGAATCATCATGTTCTGCTCGTTAATGGTCAGCCAGTACTTGACCTTCTCGCCATATTCCTTGAAAAGGATCTCTGAATAGCGCACAAACGCGTCCGCTGTCGCGCGTTCTGCCCAGCCGCCCTTAGCGTCCAGCGCCGCAGGAGTATCGAAGTGGAACATAGTGACGATGGGCTCGATATTGTGCTTGAGGAGCTCGTCGATTACCTCGTGGTAGTGATCGATACCGGCCCGATTAATGTCACCATCGCCATCGGGAATGATGCGTGACCACGCGATTGAGAAGCGGTAAGCACGAAAACCCATCTCATCCATAAGCGCGATGTCTTCTTTAAAGCGGTGGTAGTGGTCAACGCCGTGCTTGTAATCGCTGGTACCCTCGGGCAAATCTTCTTTGAGGTCGATAGCGATGGGGCCGCGTCCGTCCTCGTCCCACGCGCCTTCTACCTGGTAGGCAGAAGTGGATGCTGACCAGAGGAATCCGTCGGGAAAAGCCTTGAGTTCTTTGCGGTACATACCTTGTTATTCCTTTCCAAAAAATGTTTAGCGCTCAACGATAACTGCGAGTTCACCGGCGGTGAGGTTCTTCCCCGTTAGAGGCTCGATAGTTGAGAAGCTACCGGAGTTGGTGATGATGGTGATGACGGTGTCTTGGTAACCGGCTGCGGCAACAGCGTTACGGTCAAAGGTCACCAGGGGCTGGCCAGCCTGCACGGTATCGCCCTTGTGTACGTGCATGTTGAAGCCTTCGCCGTTCATGGCAACGGTATCTACGCCCACATGAACCAGAACTTCAGCACCGGTTTCTGACTTGATGCCGTAAGCGTGACCGGAATCCAGCGCGGTGACAATCTTGCCGGAAATAGGCGCGTAGACGTTGTCGTCAACAGGCTGAATCGCCACACCCTGACCCATCGCGCCAGATGAGAACACAGGATCATCAACCTGAGAAAGTGCAATCGACTGGCCGCTTGCAGCAGCAACCAGGTCGGTAGTGCGTGAGCCCTCGGCCGGCAAAGTCACGGTAGCGTTAGCGGGTACAACCTGAGCGTCGGCAGGAACAACCTTGGTATTAGCCGCGCGGGTCTCGATAATAGAAGCCTCGGGCTCAAGATCAGGTGACACAGCAGCTACTACAGGTTCTTCGCTCTTCTTAGGCATACCGAAAATGAAAGTCGCAACAAAAGCGAGGACGCCTGCTACCGCAACACCGACAAGCTGCAGGGCGTAGTTACCTACACCCAAGAACGCAGGCAGAGTAAGAACAGAAGCAAAGATATTCGCGGTAGCACCCGATCCGCCGGATGCGGCGATCGCGCCACCGATACCACCGGCAGTAATACCGATGAAAAATGGCTTCTTCAAAGGAAGGTTCACACCGTAAACAATAGGTTCGGTAACACCCGAGAAGTATCCAGCGATTGAGGTAGGTAGAGCCATCTGACGCAGGTTCTGATCTTTGGTGCGAAGTGAAACAGCAAGTGCCGCTGAACACTGAGCGATAACAGCTGAAGGCAAAGCCGCAAAAAGCAGCGAGTGACCGGTAGTAGCGATTTCATTAATCATGATGGGTGATAGCCCCCAGTGCAGACCGAACATCACGAAGACCTGCCAGAACATACCCATGAGGAAGCCACCGAGCCAAGGAGCAGGACCCCAAATCCAGGTCAGCGCACCTGCAACAAGATTAGTAGCCAAAGTAATGACCGGACCAATAGCCAGCAAGGTCAACAAACCAACAACGATGATCACGATAAAAGGAACAGTGAAGTTACGCATCCACGAAGGAATAATCCTCATGAGCTTCGGTTCGATCAAACTCTGAATCCAGATAGCAACAATCACAGGGAATACCGAGTAGGTGTACGATGCCATCACTACCGGGATACCGAAAAGGTGAGCAGGCTCCCCCGCGGTGTAGAGACCGAAGATAGCGGGATACACCAAGAAACCGGCGATAGCGATAGAAGTACCAAGGTTCACCTTGAAATACTTAGCACCAGAAACAGCCAGCGCGATGGGGAAGAAGTAAATAAACGCATCGCCCAACGAGTTAAGAATGAGGTACGTCTGCGACTCTGTATCCAGCAGAGGAAAACCAGCGGTGAAAAGCGCCAAGAAAGCCTTGATGAGGCCGGATGCCGCAATAGTCCAGATAATCGGAGAGAACAACGCCGAGATCATGGAGATAAAGCGGTTGAAAGGGTTCTTAGGTTTCTCAGCTACGCCCTCTTCAACGTCACCGCTGCCCAGGTTCGTGTGAGAGGTAATCGCATCGTAGGAGGTAACAACGTCGTTGCCCACAACCACCTGATACTGACACCGGCCTGCATCACGGTCACAACACCGGGAATAGCCTGAATAGCGTCCTTGTTTGGAATCGAGTTATCTTTCAACGTGAAACGCAAACGCGTAGCGCAGTGCGCCAGTGAGTGGATGTTCTTCTCGCCCCCCACAGCGTCTAGAACTTCTAGACCTGCCTTAGCGTAGTCAACTTTTGTTGAAGCCACAGCATTCTCCTTGGAATACTCGGCAAACCCGGGGTCGAAACTAGACTCAACAAACCCGGTGGACGCGTCGAAATAGCGTCATACCCGTTTGTAAAGTCAATCCGATGCCGGGGTCTTTTTCGTTGCCGAGAGCTTCTTCGAATGTGCGTGAAAAACTTCTAGAAAACAAAAAAGACCCAAGCGCAACATGCAGAACATGAAGTGCTTAGGTCTTGCCTCCAGTACAGTTGCTCCCGCATCAGCGCGAGATAACAACCGCCTAAGTAACAACCCTAGGATTGCCAGTTAAAAACTGTTACGCAGACAACTATAGACCTGTGATGGGGGTTACCGCAAGGAGTAAATTGTCTAAACATTGAGAGGTAGCCGAGGTGTCTATGCTAGAAGTAAGTCACAAGGCGGCAGTAGGACCTGCTCAGCCAACTGGCTCGGGGCTGGCGTTTAAGGGAAGTTGGTTGGCGACGTCCTATCGCCGCCGCTGATAAACACAAAAATGGTTCCCGCCAGCTAACTGACGGAAACCATTTTCACAAAACCTAGCGGACTAAGCAGCTACCGGAATAATCTCAGCGCCGCCCATGTAAGGACGGAGCGCCTCGGGAATACGGATTGAGCCGTCCTTCTGCTGGTGAGTTTCCATAATTGCAACCAGCCAGCGGGTAGTTGCCAAAGTGCCGTTAAGGGTTGCAACGGTGCGAGTTGCACCCTTCTTGGTCTTTCCGTTGGCGTCCACGGTGTCTGCCATGCGTTCGCGGATGTTCAAACGACGCGCCTGGTAGGTGGTGCAGTTAGAAGTAGAAGTCAGCTCGCGGTAAGTGCCCTGAGTGGGAACCCACGCTTCACAGTCAAACTTGCGAGCAGCAGATGAGCCAAGGTCACCCGCAGCGGTATCAATGACGCGGTAGGACAGCTCGCACTTAGCCAGCATTTCTTCTTCCCACGCCAGCATCTTGTTGTGCATCTCTTCTGCCTCTTCAACGGGGCAGTACACAAACATTTCAGCCTTGTTGAACTGGTGCACACGAATGATGCCGCGGGTGTCTTTACCTGCAGAACCAGCTTCGCGGCGGTAGCAAGATGACCAGCCCAAGTACTTCTTAGCGCCCTTGGAGAAGTCGATGATCTCGTCCGCGTGGTAGCCAGCAAGAGCAACCTCAGAGGTGCCAACCAGGTAGAGGTCATCGCGCTCAAGACGGTAAATTTCGTCATCGTGCGCCACATTAAATCCGGTACCGTTCATGACCTCAGGACGCACGAGGGTGGGGGTGGCCATCATGGTGAAGCCGTTAGCGGTTGCCTGGTCAAGAGCCATCCACATGAGAGCCTGCTCAAGGCGGGCAATCTGCCCCTTGAGGAAGTAAAAACGCGCACCAGAGACCTTAGCGCCGCGCTGCATATCGATGCCGTCTACAAGCTCACCAATTTCAAGGTGATCGCGGGGCTCAAACCCCTCAGCTTCAAAGTCGCGAGGAGTACCAACAGTCTTTACGGTCTTGAAGTCATCTTCACCGCCGGTGGGCACACCGTCGATAATGAGGTTGCCGACGCGGTTGAGCAACTCGTCAATAGTTGCCTGAGCTTTCTCATTAGCAGCCTTAGCCTCGCCAACGCGCTGTGCCAGCTCTTTGACCTCGGCAAGAAGCGCCTGCTTCTCATCGCCAGAAGCCTTAGCCACCTTCTTACCGAAAGCGTTCTGCTCAGCACGCAATGACTCGTACTCGCCAATCGCACTGCGTCGTGCTGAATCGGCCTCAAGAATCTGATCAATCAGCGACTCGTCAGCAAGGCGAGCGCGCTGAGAATTACGGAACAGGTCAGGGTTTTCACGAAGAAGGTTAATGTCCATCACGGTATTAAATTTACCGCACGAACGCAGGCTATGCCCAATGTTCAGACCCTGCGTTCGCTTCTTTACATCAACACCGGAGAAAAGCCGCCTTAGTTTCGAACGCAACGTGTGCTAGCGTCATTACTTTCGCCCAAAACCAACTATGCTTATAGTTATGTTTTCACCTTCATTGCCCACCTCGCTCAAAAGCAAGAAAGCTTTGTTCACCGGCGCCGGCGTGGCATTTCTCGGCTTCACCACGCTGAGCGCTATTAGCCTCAAGCAGGTGCTATACCATCGCCCGGATCTCATCCCCATGGCGAGCCTTCTCTACACACCGCTACAGCCCACCGAACCTAAGCAGGTTGGCGTGGTCTACAACCCCTCTAAGACGCGTGCGCAACCCGCATTGCATCTCATCTTCAGGGCGCTCTCAGAGGCGGGCTGGCCGCCGGCAAATCTCTACGAGACCACCATTGAAGATCCCGGTGTCTCCATGGCCGAGCAGGCAGTTGAAGAAGGTGCCGAACTCGTTCTGGTAGTAGGCGGTGACGGCACCGTCAGCGCCGTTGCATCGGCAATGCGTGAGACCGAAGTTCCTATAGGTATTGTCCCCATGGGCACCGGTAACTTGCTTGCGCGCAACCTCGGGTACGACGTGCATGACATCAGCGCCTGCGTCAACACCGCCCTCTTTGGCACCGAGCGCCTGGTTGACACCGTGCGCCTCAACACCGAATTTGTGGATGGCAGCAACGATGAACGTGACTTTCTCGTAATGGGCGGCGCGGGCTTTGACGCGTTGATTATGACCGACACCAACCCGCGCCTCAAATCCACTCTTGGCGGGCTGGCGTACTTCATCGCCGCGTCCAAACACCTGGTGGCAAGGCGCCGACGCGTGCGCATCACCATCGATGGCGGAAAGGCATTCACCCGCAAGATGCGCGGGGTTCTGATTGCTAACTGTGGCGAAATTCAAGGCGGCATCAACCTGGCGTCTACCACTACCGCGTCCGACGGCAAACTCGAGGTTATCGTGCTGACACCGCGTAGCCTGTGGGGTTGGCTGATGCTGGCTGGCCGCATTGCCACGCGCAACTATGGCGGACGCACGCCCGTTATCGACCACATCTTGGGAACGGAAGTCTCGGTTGACTTCCTCAAGCATCCGCAACCCGTTGAAGTTGACGGTGACATCCTGGGTGACGCGCAGCGCGTGCACGCTATCGTGCACCCCTCGGTGTTGCGTGTGAACGTTTACGGGCGAGACTAGGGTTTTGGGATGAAATCACCATTTTGGGTGTAATTTCGCACCTAAAACGGTGATTTCGTCCCAATTACTTGACGCCGTACTTCACGAGCTCTTGCCGCAGCGTCCACGGGCTTTTCGTGATTTCACCCCACCGCACACGAATAATCTTCCAACCATCACGTTCCAACTCACGCTGACGCCGGTGCTCGGCCCGGATAACATCCTCGGGCTTACCGTATCTACCGGAGTACTTCACCTCGCCATCGACCTCAAGAATGAGGCCCAGGTGTTCCCACATAAAATCCGGTCGGTAGCGCGCCCCAGCAGAGGTGAAAACCTCGCCCTGTTCGGTAGGCATTTCAAGATTCCAGTCATGAAGCAAAATGCGTACCAGTGTTTCAGCGACCGACTCAGCATGCCCACTCATACGCTGTGCCACCTTGCGAGCACGTAAAGCACCGGAGCCTTCAAGACGCGAAATAGCGCTTCGAGCCACTGACTTATCGACCAGTCCCCGATGTAAAAACTGATCAGCAATACAGACAGCGTCCTGGTGAGGCAAGGATTTCGCGCAATCCAGAAAAGTATCGAGAGGCGATGTTACTCGCACCCCTTCAAGCCACCAGGTACGCTCCAAAACCGCAGAAGAGCACCCGTGTACTCGAATATTTTCACGGCTTTTACTCCCATACGTCGCACTAGAAATATGCACCTTAACAGGCAAGTTCAAGAGCGATATGTCGTACATCATCGCCGCAGACTCATGGCTTAAAACAGACCGGGGATGACTTTTCGCCACTGCCATATGATGTGCATAGCAACGCTGAAAAGTGCTGAACTGATTCCACGCCACAGCATCCACATATACGCCGTGCCGGAGTTTAATGAGGCGTCCTAGCTCTACACAGCGGTAAATAGTGCTCGCGCTAATGCCCAGCTGACTGAGTTCAGCTGTTGTCTTGATGTGGTCCCCTGTTTTCATGCTGACAGTCTGCACTATTTCCCGTGTCCGGGGGTTAAGTTACGAAGGAGCCTGTG
>JBHWPN010000081.1:0-16791 GCA_043424895.1 Rothia sp. (in: high G+C Gram-positive bacteria)
TGTTTCTTACGAGCAGGCTTATTGCCCTTCTTCTCAAAGACCTCAGCCAAGGACTCCAAAGTGAAATCCCCTTGCTCGCCCTCAGTGACTTCATCATCTAACTTATTGCCAGTAGGCAACTCAATGACTTCATCACCAATAGTCAGAACATTTTCTGCGGCTGCCTGTGACTCATTAACAGTAGCTTCTTGCTCCTGACGACGGTTATTCTTACGACGCTTACGCTTACGAGCTGACTTGGATTCAGCAGCTAACTCATCTTCATCGTGATGTGATGATGCTGCAACGATGTTCGCAAGAGCCGCTCGACGAGCCTCATTACGCTGCTGATCCTGCGGGTTATCAGCATCGTCCTGATGGTTCGAACGGTTCTGGTTTGCCTTATGATTGCGGAAGCGTTTGCGATCTTCACGATCATGACGGTGCATGAAGTCGGAAGTACCGCCACTACGACCCTTCAAAGGCTGATCGTGAACCAAAATGCCACGTCCAGCACAAGCCTCACAGGGCTCTGAGAATACCTCAAGCAAACCGGTGCCCATGCGCTTACGAGTCATCTGCACCAGACCCAGTGAAGTTACTTCAGCTACCTGGTGCTTAGTGCGATCTCGACCGAGGCACTCCACCAGACGACGCAATACAAGATCACGGTTTGATTCGAGCACCATATCGATGAAGTCGATAACGATAATGCCACCAATATCGCGCAAGCGCAGCTGACGAACAATCTCTTCTGCCGCTTCCAAGTTGTTCTTGGTGACAGTTTCTTCAAGGTTGCCGCCGCTACCTGTGAACTTACCGGTATTGACGTCAACAACGGTCATAGCTTCGGTGCGGTCAATAACAAGTGAGCCACCCGAAGGCAAGTACACCTTACGATCAAGTGCTTTGAATAACTGCTCTTCAACACGGTAGTGATCAAAGAGATCATCACTACCTTCCCAACGCTGCAGTCGATCCACAAGATCAGGCGCAACATAGGTGACATAGGCTTCGATAGAATCCCAAGCATGGGAACCCTGCACAACCATGGATGAGAAGTCTTCATTGAAGACATCACGCACGGTTTTAATGGTGAGGTCAGGCTCCTGGTAAAGCATTTCAGGAGCAAGCACCTTGTTAGAAGTCGACTTCTCTTGAATACCTTCCCACTGCACCCGCAGACGGTTAATATCGTTGGTCAGCTCTTCCTCAGAAGCACCTTCGGCAGCTGTTCGAACGATAACGCCTGCGCCTTCGGGCAACTTATCCTTGAGGATTTTCTTCAAGCGAGCGCGTTCTACATCGGGCAGCTTACGCGAAATACCGGTCATTGAGCCACCGGGAACGTAGACCAAGTAACGGCCAGGTAGAGAAACTTGGCTGGTCAAACGGGCACCCTTGTGTCCCACCGGGTCTTTGGTAACTTGCACGAGTACAGAATCCCCGGGTTTGAGAGCGTTTTCAATCTTGCGCGGGGCACCGTCAAGACCGGAGACATCCCAGTTGACTTCTCCCGCGTACAAGACCGCGTTGCGACCGCGTCCAATATCAACAAAAGCAGCTTCCATCGAAGGCAGAACGTTTTGTACCTTACCTAGGTAAACATTGCCGATCAGCGAGTCTTGCTGAGTTTTGGACACAAAATGTTCAGCCAGGATACCGTCTTCAAGAACACCAATTTGGATGCGGTTGTCTTTTTGACGAACAATCATCTGACGGTCTACTGATTCGCGACGTGCTAGGAACTCTGCCTCGGTGATGACATGACGGCGACGTCCGGTCGCACGAGATTCACGGCGACGCTGGCGCTTAGCTTCAATACGGGTTGATCCTCGGATGCCCGCTACACGATTTGAGGTGTGAGAATCAGAAACGCGCGGTGCACGAACCTTTGTGACGGTGTTCTCGGGGTCATCTGAGTTACCGCCATCGATTTCCATGTCTTCTTCACCACGGCGACGACGGCGACGGCGGCGTGAAGTGACTTCGGTTTCACCTGCAAGTTCTGCTGCTCGACGTGCTCGACGTTCTGCAGCTTCTTTCTCTTGACGTGCCTTGCGTTCGGCGCGCGCTTGTTCGATAACTTCTTCAAGTGCGGGCTCGTGAAAGAGTAAGGATGCGGAGGCAGCCCGAGTGAGCTCAGCAAGTTTCTCTGCTTGAATTTCGCGCTGGGTCTTCGCGTTTTTTTCTGCTTCTTCTGCCTCTTCTGTGGAATTGATGAGGTCAGCTAGCAAGAAAGCGTGCTCGTTTGCAGGGTTTGAGGCATCAACGCGCAGTCTCTGCAGGGGGGCGGGCTGTGTTTCTGCTGCAGAAGCCGAGGAGTCTTCAGTCTCGGCTTCCTGGTTATCAGCCACAGACTGTGAATCTTGAGAATCGCTCACATTCGCAGTTTGAGCAATAAGTTGTTCACCCTTTTCATCCAGCTGAGCACTCTGGGTAGAATCTGAGCGTTCAGATTCTGAGTTCGAACCTTCCTCGCTCACCGGCACAGTAGTCTGGTCGACTGATAAGGGCTCTGCAGTTTTTGACTGTTCTGCACCAGAATTATCTTCAGTAACCGCGTCCTGACCCTCAGCAACTGCGGTGGTCTGTGCCTTGCGATCTGAAGACTTACGACGAGTACGAGTACGCTTTTTAGGTGCTTGTGCCTGCTCAGGTTGGGTATCAGATGAAGTTTGCTGACCAACCGATTCAACGGAATCGCCAACGCCCTCAACATTATTTTCAGACATATAAATATCTCCTGCTCTTTTATGCTCCGCCCCGCACAAAAGATGCATCTGGCGTTCAAAAGTTCAAACGCCGCTACTAAAACCTAGGCTACTTCACACATCTCAAGCCCTCATCAGAGCGAGTACCACAGGCATCTATTGCCCCGGGTGCAAAGCCGACGCGCGTACCGAGCTAGCGCATCGCGCGCCAGAACTTTCATCAAACAACCTTCGCCCCCGCACACAATCATCATGCGGCGTCGTACGGTACGTTGCTTTATCGGATAGCTCTCGTCGGGTAACTGAATCTTGCAGGCGGGCAAGAGGTTACCAAAACCTATTCTCTCACACCGAGCTACATATTAACACTTCGCCAAGCTAAAGCACTTTAAAATTATCGATTGCAATTCTCTATGACTTCCCTCTAAATTTGCTGGTAAAACCGCGCTCAACCCATGTAACTGACCCCCTGGTGGGTACGATGGAAAGTAAATTTCATTGACCACCATCAATTACTGCGCATGAAAAAGGTAGGTATCTATGAGCGTTGTCTCAACCGAAGAAGATGAATACATCGATTCGGAAGAATCAGTTGACACCCTAACCGAGCGCGCAGACCGCAGACTCGGGCCGTTGATGTTCATCACCGGCATCATCGCCCTGGCGGCATCGTCCATCCTCATTTATGAAAAACTTCAGATTCTGATGGACGCCAACCACCAGTCAATGTGCGATCTGAATGCTTTGCTGAACTGCGGCACCGTGATGCGTCACTGGCAGGCATCAGTCTTCGGATTCCCCAACCCCTTCATCGGCCTGGTTGGCTTTACGATTATTGTGACTATCGGTGCAGCACTTATTGCCGGAGCTCGTTTTAAGAATTGGTTCTGGTGGGGTGCTCAAATCGGTGTAACTTTTGCCTTCTGCTTCATTCTCTGGCTGTGGTCACAAACCACCTTTGTTATCAATGCTTTGTGCTTGTTCTGCATGATTGTATGGATTATGACCATCCCACTGTTCGTGAAGGTCACCGCCCGCAATATAGTGGCTGGAGTTATTCCCGCATCTGCGACGCTTCGCCGTTCCATCAGCGGTTGGTCATGGTTCACCATCATTATGATTTACCTGTTGATTTTCGGAATCATCTTTATCCGATTCTTTGATCAGATTATGTTTTTGCTGTAATTCAGTAAATACACTAAGGGCCTGCCGATCGTAGTCGGCAGGCCCTTGGTTTTTAAGATAGATTGTGCAACCACCCGGTTAGGCGGCTACGCGAGTAAGTTTTTAGGAAAACCAGATAGCAATCTCGCGCTGAGCCGACTCAACAGAGTCAGAACCATGCACAAGATTCTTCTGTACGCTCTCTCCCCAGTCGCGTCCAAAATCTCCGCGAATCGTACCTGCAGGGGCCGTAGTGGGATCGGACGAACCCATCAGCGAACGGGCACCTTCCACCACGCGCTCCCCCTCAAGAATAAGAGCCACCACGGGACCTGAACTCATAAAGTCAACGAGAGGCTGAAAGAAAGGTTTCCCTTTATGCTCTTCGTAGTGCTGCTCAAGTAGCTCTTGGCTGGGAGTAAGCATCTTCAAATCCGCAATGCTGTAACCCTTAGTCTCAAAACGAGTAAGTACAGCACCGATCAGGTTACGCTCTACACCATCAGGCTTTACGAGAACGAGAGTACGCTCGGTCATGGGTTGTTCCTCTTCTTCGAGTTATACACTAGTTCTCTCACTTTACCGCACGAACTTGGAAAGGTTTTGAGGGCAACCCATAGAGCACTCTGATTTACCTAAAGTAGACTCAAAACGCACTATCTCATCTTTTATTAAAAGTGCTTAGCGAATACGCTGAACACCGCCATTTGCAGTCCACTTAAGTTGTGCCCCCGATGAGAAAGTGATAGTCGCCGATCCATCTGAATGAGTCGTTTCATCGCTGGTGGGGTAACCCAAGGTTCGATAATTCCCAGCTCTAAACCAGTAGTTATAAAGAGCGCCTTTCGAGTTCATAGTGTGAGCGCCGTAGGTGGGGTGCCACCAAATACCGTACTCCTGACCGTTAACTGTGCGGAAGTACTGCACAACGGCACCACTTTCAGAAATCTCATCAGTAACGGGGTAACCCAAACGAACAGGTCCCCCCAGAGTCTGCCATTTTGCATAGATCGCTCCATGACCTTTCATGACCCGGGTACCGGTGTAAGCAGACCAATAGATACGGTTTTGCACTCCACCTTGCTGAAAGACTTGTACAGCTCCGTAGTCAGTTACTTCCTCTTCACCTGTTGGAAAACCATACGTTCCGGTACCGCCTTCAGCTGTAAATCGTTCACCAATAGCTCCACCTTCCCATGCCATGTGAACGCCAGTCGAGGGTGACCAGTAGAAAGCGTATGTACCTTTATCTGCCTTGAAGAATTTTTGCATGGCTCCGCCTGCAATATTGACCTCATCAAACAGAGGGTAACCGTAGGTGGATTCATAATCCCCTTGTTGATAAGCACCACCGATAGCCCCATTAAAATTAACCGCAAAAGCACCGGTTCGAGGGCTCCAGTAGACAATATAACCGTTAGCAAACTGCTGCCCTGCGCCGCCGTCCTCAAGTTGCCATTCATCAGCTAAAGGTTCACCGAATCTTGCTTGACCTCCATGAGTTCTAAAGTATTCACCGATTGCGCCGCGCAGTGTTACCTGATAATCATCGGCTGCAACTCTAGCTAAACTAACCCTTTCAGAGGTCGTGGTATAACCAGGATCTTCTTGCGGCACTGCCTGCGCAGGGACTCCAGTCATAACCGCTGCACCCAGTGAAAGCGCGAGTGCTCCTGCCAAAATTTTGGGGGACTTCATCTTGTATCTTTCTTGTGCTGAAAACAATGGTTCATATTGATGCTGGGAACATCAATTTCTCAATTGTAAAACAGGGTTTGTCCCCTATTCTGTTGGGCAACCCACGAGAAACCGAAGTTCCTGAAGTTCTTCACATTGCCCACAAAAAGGCGGTAACTGGAATGAACCAGTTACCGCCACAAGTCAACGCAGTTTATTTATTGATTTTTAGCCTGAGCCTCAACAGGGTTATTGCGTTCCCACTCTTCTTGTTCACGAGCGCGCTGAATGTTTTCGCGGTCAAGTTTCTCACCGGTATGTACTGCATACCACCAGGTAAGTGCAAAGCAGACACCGACAAAGAGCATCATGGGCACGATGAGACCTACAAGAATGAGAAGAACCTGTAATACCCAACCAAGGGTGTATCCCCAGGTAGTTTTTTTCAGCAGTGCCGGAGTTACTAAAAATGCCAGTACGAGGGCTAGACCGAGTACCCATACAAGGGTTTTAATCCAAGTGGCATCGTTGAAAAACAATCCGTAGGCTGCGAGAGTGCCGAAAAACGCTACGAGTGCCTCGAGAGTCAAGACGGTGGATGCGAACATGACCTTGATAGATCGCATCTCTTTTTTCTTACCCGGGTACCATTCTTGCTGTTTACGAGTTAGACGTGCCATTACCCCTCCTTCGTCTCACCTAAAAGAACAACGGTATCGCCCACAACGGTGATGGAACCCGTGACAAGTACTGCGGAGCTGTCATCCTCAGTACCGGCAGCTTCCATTGCGGTGCCAAGTGCATCGGGTAGTTTTTCGAAGGTGAGCAGATCATCCTCATCAAAGCCTGCATCTAATGCCAGCTCGGTTAGACGTTGCGGGTCGATGGCTCGGGGTGAGTTGGATTCGGTGAGGAACAGGCGGGCTGTAAAGTCCGTGGAATCGCGGTATTCCTCTCGCAAAACCTCGAACATGGCAACAGCGTCTTTCTCTTCTAAGATGCCAATAACAATGTTGACGTTTGAGAAGTTGAAAGACTCCTTGAAGGCTGTGGCTGAAGCGCGCAGTCCGTGCGGGTTGTGGGCAGCGTCCACAACCACTGTGGGGTTAGTTGATATTACTTCTAGACGTCCGGGTGAAGTGACTTGCTCGAAAGCAGCACGGACGAGCTCATCGTTTAAGGGCTTGTCTCCCCCACCCAAGAAAGCCTCAACCGCAGCGATAGCAACGGCAGCATTTTCAGCCTGGTGAGCGCCGAAGAGCGGAACTGCGATATTTTCGTAACTCCCCGCTAAGCCCCTGATTGTAACCATTTGACCGCCGACGCCGCCGACGCGAGATTCAGGCGCAAATTCCACACCTTCAAAGCGGTACTGGGCGTTTTTGTTTCGAGCAGAGTCCAGAAGAACCTCTGCAGCTTCAGGATCCTGAGCTGCAGAAATCAAGAAACCGTCTTCTTTGATAATCCCGGACTTCTCGGTTGCAATATCTGCAAGAGTGTCTCCAAGCATATCGGTGTGATCAAGTCCGATAGGAGTTACAACAGAAACTACGCCATCGGCAACGTTGGTGGCATCCCAGACACCGCCAATACCGACCTCTAACACCATTACGTCTACGGGCTCGTCCGCAAAAATCGCGAAAGCCAGCAGGGTGAGAGCTTCAAAGTAGGTGATGCGGGGCTGATTCTCTGCCTCTAACTCGGCATCAACAATTTGCAGGTAGGGAGCGATCTCGTCCCAGATACGCACGAAAGTTTCATCTGTAACGGGTTCACCGTCAATGCTGATGCGCTCGGTGACTTTGGAGATGTGAGGCGAGGTATAGCGACCCACACGAATATCGTGCGCCATCAAGAGGCGTTCAATCATGCGTGCTGTCGAAGTTTTACCGTTGGTGCCGGTGATGTGGATAACCGGGGCAGCCTTGTTTGGCTCCCCCAAAATTTCGGTGGCTCGTTGCATGGCATCCAGACGCGGTGCCATCTTGTTTTCTGGTGCGCGGGAGAGCAAATCGGCGTAGACCGATTCAACACCGAAAGCGGCGCTAGGGTTAGCGCCGCTTTCGGACTGCTCAAACACACCGGTGTTTGAATCTGACAAGCTATGCCTTCTTTACGTCGATAGTGGTCTCGGCTGCCTCAACGTATTCAATACCTGTGGCAAGGGTTTCACCTGCAACAAGCTCTTCGTTGGAGCGCACAGCGTCCAAGGTTGAAGCCGGCGCGTTCAGTGTTGCCACGATGCGGTCAGACACGTTGAAGTCAGCATCCTTACGTGCTTGCTGAATAGCGCGAATAATGTCGCGGGCAGTACCCTCGGCTTCGAGCTCAGGAGTCAGTGCGGTATCAAGCACCAAGAAGCCGCCGCCGGGCAGAACTGACACGGCGCGCTGTTGCTCGCCATCTATCTCAGTCACTACAGTCTCAAGCTCGTACTCGCCTTCAACCAGCGGCATCCCACCGTCAACTGCGTTGAAACCAACAACCACGGTGCCGTCGTCTTCTACCTTCCAGTCGCCGGATTTTGAAGCCTTGATAGCAACCTGAACCTGCTTGCCCAGACGCGGGCCTGCGGCACGAGCATTGACCTTGAGCTGCTGAGATATACCGAAGTCAGCGGGTGACACCTCAGCGGCATCGAGAAGTTCAACGTGTTTGATGTTGAGCTCGGATGCAATGATGTGCTCAAAGATCCCGGCCAGCTGCTTGCCACCGGAAACTGCCACTGTCAGATTGTTCAGGGGCTGACGCACGCGCAACTTCTGTGCCTTACGCAAACCCGAACCTGCGGATGCGATAGAGCGAGTGGTCTCCATCAGCGCGATCAGTTCTGACTCGTCGGCAAAGTTATCTACTGACGGCCAGTCCGTTAGGTGAACCGAACGCTCGCCGGTAAGACCGCGGTAAATTTCTTCGCTCATCAGAGGCAACAAGGGAGCTGCAACCTGAGCCACGGTGGTCAAAGCGGTGTAAAGAACGTCGAATGCAACGGTATCTTCTTCGAAGAAGCGCTCGCGGGAACGGCGCACGTACCAGTTAGTCAGCGTATCGGCGTAAGTGCGCAGGGTATCGCATGCTTTCCAGACGTCATAGTCGTCCATAGCTGCGGTAACGTCGGCAACAAGCTCGCGTGTCTTGCCCAGAATAAAGCGGTCCATAACGTTGTCCGAGGTAAAACGCAGCGACGCGTCGTAACCTTCACCGTTATTTGCGCTATTGGTGTAGAGCGCAAAGAAGTGGTAAACGTTCCATAGCGGTAGCATAACCTGGCGTACGCCATCACGAATGCCCTGCTCGGTAACGCTCAGGTTACCACCGCGAAGAATGGGTGATGACATGAGGAACCAGCGCATCGCATCCGAGCCGTCGCGATCCAAAACCTCAGAAACATCCGGGTAGTTGCGCAAAGACTTAGACATCTTCTGCCCGTCTGAGCCCAGCACGATACCGTGGGAAATCACGTTCTTGAAAGCCGGACGGTCAAAGAGCGCGGTTGCCAAAATGTGCAGGGTGTAGAACCAACCGCGAGTCTGACCAATGTACTCCACGATGAAGTCAGCAGGGTGGTGGTTATCCAACCATTCCTTGTTTTCAAAGGGGTAGTGAACCTGCGCGTAAGGCATTGAACCAGAATCAAACCACACGTCCAAAACGTCTTCGACGCGGCGCATGGTTGACTTGCCAGTGGGGTCATCAGGGTTAGGACGCGTCAGTTCGTCAATGAAGGGACGATGAAGATCAGGCTCGCCCTTTTCATTCAGCGGCAGGCGACCGAAGTCAGCTTCAAGTTCAGCCAATGAGCCGTAGACATCGGTACGAGGGTAGTTGGGATCATCAGATACCCAAACAGGAATCGGTGAACCCCAGAAACGGTTTCGAGAAATTGACCAGTCGCGTGCGTTTTCAACCCACTTGCCGAACTGACCGTGCTTGACGTTATCGGGAATCCAGTTGATTTGCTCGTTCAACTCAACCATGCGGTCTTTGAAGTCGGTGACCTTCACGTACCACGAGGTGATCGCGCGGTATACCAGTGGGGTGCGGCAACGCCAGCAGTGCGGGTAAGAGTGAACGTAGGACTTCTCACGGATCAAAGCGCCATCATTTTTCAAGATATTGATAATGGTGCGGTTGGCATCGAAAATCTGTACGCCAGCGATATCTGCTAGGGGCGCGCCAGATGCCAGCGAATCGTCCTTGAAAAGGTCAAGGAACTTAGCGCCTTCGTCAATCGAGAGGATGACGGGAATATCGTATGCTTCACAGACTTTTTGGTCATCTTCACCGTAGGCAGGGGCCTGGTGAACCAAACCGGTACCGTCGGTAGTGGTCACGTAATCAGCTACAAGAATCTGCCAAGAGGTTGCAGTACCGAACTTCTCGGTATCGGTGAAGTAATCCCACAGCGGTGCATAGCGAACGCCTTCGAGTTGGCTACCGGTAAAGGTTGCAGTCACAGCCTCAGCCGCTGTTGCAGAGTCCTCAAAACCAAGGTCCTTGGCGTAAGCACCCAGCAGATCTTCAGCGATCAAGAACTTACGACCTGCAAAATCGCCCTGAGCAGCTACGACAACATAGGTTACCTCAGGACCAACAGCCAGAGCCTGGTTAGTAGGCAAAGTCCAGGGAGTAGTAGTCCACGCCATCGCCTCAACGCCAGCGAGCGCATCCACCGTCTCGGGGTGCTTAGCTAGAGACTTGTCAGCGGTAATCTTGAAAGCAACGGTGACGGAAGGATCCTGACGATCCTTATAAACATCGTCGTCCATGCGCAACTCATGGTTGGACAGCGGAGTCTCGTCCTTCCAGCAGTAAGGAAGCACGCGGAAACCCTGATAGGTCAAACCCTTATCGTGCAACTGCTTGAACGCCCAAATCACAGACTCCATGTACTCAACATTCAGAGTCTTATAATCATTTTCAAAATCCACCCAACGAGCCTGGCGGGTCACATACTTTTCCCACTCGTTGGTGTATTTGAGCACTGACTTACGAGCAGCAGCATTGAAGTTATCAATGCCCATCTCAAGGATTTCCTGCTTATCAGTCATGCCCAGCTGCTTCATAGCCTCAAGCTCAGCAGGCAAACCGTGAGTATCCCAACCAAAACGACGCTCAACCTTCTGACCACGCTGAGTCTGGTAACGCGCCACAAGGTCCTTCACATAACCAGTCAGCAGGTGGCCATAGTGCGGCAAACCATTCGCGAAAGGAGGACCATCATAAAAAACAAACTCGTCTTCGCCATTTTTACCGGCGTTACGGTTATCAATAGAAGCCTGGAAGGTGTCGTCCTTCTTCCAGTAATCAAGAACAGCTTCTTCAAGCTGAGGGAACTTCGGCGACGCCACAACGTCGCTCGCGCCAGTAGCGCTCGCCTTGGGGTATATAGGCTTGTTGGTCACTTTACGCCCTTAAGTCTCGTGCTTAAATTCGGGGTGCAAGGACGCGTGAACCCACACTTAACGTGGGTGGCACAGCGCGGTACCACCTTGCTTACTGACTCAACACTTAGGTGCACGAATCCCCTCAAGGCTCGTGAGAATCCTTGAGGGGCCAGTGCGCACAAAGCATTATCAGTCGCTTCATGACTGCTATTTCGGGCTTACCCGTTCGGTTCTACTGGGGCTGTATCTATTCCGCTTGATCACTCTCGTCGCAACGAATCTCGAGTAATCAGCAGGTACGGCCTGTTCTTCCGAATTGCTCGCCGGTGATAGCCGGGTCGTTGCAACTGGTATCTAGTTTATGTGTTCTTACCCCGACTGTCTAACGTATTTTCCTCTAATAGTTCGCGGCAAAAAGGCACATGTAGTGAATTACAAACGTGTGAGTCCCATATCTTGTGCTGAAGAGTCTCGCGCAACCCCAGATAGGGGGTTTGCTTAGATGAGGGCGTTGACGAGATTCACTCAAATTACAATTGTTGGATTCGTGTTGTAGAGCCTTGTTTAGAAATAAGCAGTGGTGTGGTAACAACAAACGCGTCTTGCTTGGCGTCACTGGACACGTGTCGCCAGCAGTCCCTCTCGCGGGGCTCGCTAGCGCTCGCTACGCGATTCACGCCAGTCCCGATGCCAGCTGGCGACACGCGTCCTTCGACTCCGACGCTGTGGAACCGCACGCAAACTTTCACCGCAGGATGAAGCATTGGCGGTCAACTGGCTCGGGGCTGGCGTTTAAGGGAGGTTGACCGCCAATGCTTTGTCCTAGCGAGCAACTTTGTGAAGTTATTTTTTGAGGAGAAAACCCGCAACTTCCTCCACCAGCTGTTTCGCTTTTTTAGGATTGGCTTGGGCACTCACCGCTACCGTCACATCTTTTAGCACACGATGCGCCATAAACCAGAAGCTCGATTTCTCCGGTTGCCCGCCCACCAGACACCAGACCCGGTGGGTTTCGCAGGCGTCCTTGACCTGTTGTTGCACGCGGGGGCTGTCGGTGTGGGCTACTACTAGCCACTTATCAGCAACGTCTTTGGGTTCAAAGAATCGGTGGTGCCAGATAATTTTCTGGTCAGCGTGTAATTGGTGAAGATCTTCGCTGATCTCGGGGGCTACCACGTGTACTAGGGCCCATTGCGCTAGCAACGTGTGCACTCGCCTGGTTGCCACAGCTCCCCCGCCTACAACCAGCACGGCTCTACCTGCAAGATTTACGTTAATCGGTAGCATCAGCAACCTTCCCTGAATACGGTTGTTAGCATTGAACTCAACTCATTTTTCCATAGAAAGGGTAGGTTTATGCCCCTGATTAATGTCAGCTACGCCGCGCAGGTTTCGGAGTCTAAGAAGGCTGAGTTGATTGCTGAGCTCACGAAAACGTATGCCCGCGTCATGGACACTAAAGAATCGTCGGTGTGGGTGATGCTCAATGAGGTTCCGCGCACTGATTGGGGTGTTGGCGGTCAGTCGCTTGCACACATGGACGCTCAGAAGTCTCAGTATGAGCCCACTGTGAAGGTGCGTCAGGCGATGAGTGATGATGTGCCGCACTTAGCTGAGATTGAGGCGGAGTATTTTCCGGCTGCCGAAGCGGCTTCACTAGAGAAACTGACCCAGCGCTTTGAAGTGTTTGGCGATCATTTTTGGGTACTTGAGGCAGATGGCGAGGTGGTTGGTTTTATCAACGGCATGGTGACCGACTCCCCCGTTATTTTTGATGAGCTTTTTGAAGATTCCAATGCGCACACTCGTTACGGCGCTTATCAGAGCATTTTTGGTATTAACACTTTGCCTGAATATCGCGGACGCGGGTACGCGGCTACGCTGATTAATAAGCTGATCGAGCAGGCGAGGGACGAAAAGCGCACCGGTGTGATTCTGACCTGTAAAGAAGAGCTAATCGGCTACTACTCTAAGTTCGGTTTTGAACTCGATGGGGTGTCTGAATCCACTCACGGTGGTGCCCGCTGGCACGATATGACTCTGCGATTCTAGATCAGGAATTTGCACGGCATGCGTAGATAGTTGTTCGGTGCTTAGAGTCGCAAAAACTCTATTACAGTGTGTGAAGCTCTACGTCAGACACACCATAAGTAAAATTTAGTTGTTTTCGCATACACAAAGCCCCACCTGACAACTGGTGTCAGGCGGGGCTTTTGAAGTCTGTTGAGCGTTTAGGCAGTTGCCTTGATGTAGAGAACACCGTCTTCAACTGCGGTTTCGTAAACGGGCAGTGTGAAGTCTATGCCCGAGAGGCACTCACCGGTAGCGAGGTCATAAACCTCTTTGTACAAAGGTGCAGTTACAGTGTGTTTACCGTCTTTCTCCCCCACAATTCCGCGGGCCATCACAAGGGCTTCGCTGGCAGGATCCTTGTGGTCGGTCACGAAAACGGAGCCGTCTTTGACCAGAAATACTGCGTACTGGTGCTCGCCGATGAGCGCGACTTCGCCCCAGTTGGTTTCAAGATCGCTGAGGTTACATACACGCTGAAGGTTGGTATTAGCCATGTTCTTTCCCTTGTGTGTGAGTGGGTTTTCCAGTTTCAAGTATGACTGATTATGTGGTCATAAGTTGGTATTATCGCATTATTGATACCAATAATTAGTTTGCTGATTCCCACACCACTTTTGGCAGGCTAAGTACTCACACATTAGGTAGATAAAGAATGGTTAACACTGTGAAAGAACCTCGCTCAGGTCGCAAGATTCTTGTTGTCGGCGGTGGCCCCGCTGCGTGGCGTTTTGTTCGCGCAATTCACGGCGAAGGTTTGGGTGAAGACACGGTTACGGTTCTCATGGATGAGCCGTTCGTTCCCTACGATCGCGTAGCCCTTGAACAGATTTTTAATGACACCGAAAAGGATCTAACCCTCGGCGAAAGCACCCTGTGGGAGCAGCCCGGCATCGAGCTTAAGCTCAACACTCGCGCATCCGCTTTGGATCGTAAAAACCAGACGGTCACTACCTCAAGCGGTGAAGTCTACCCCTACGACGAGCTGGTTCTGGCAACCGGTTCACGCGCTGTAAAGATTCCGATTCCCGGTGCTGAGGCTGCTCACGTTTTCCGTACCATTAACGACGTTCGTACCGTTGTGACTGAAATGGACCGGTTGACTAAGAAGCTAGGACGCGCGCCCAGAGGCATCGTTGTTGGTGGCGGTCTGCTCGGTCTTGAGGCCGCTGAAGGTCTCAAGCACCTCGGCGCTGAGCCCACTATTTTGGACGTTGCTCCCTGGTTGCTTTCCATCGAAATGGATCAGGGCGGCGGTCACGCTGTCAACGCTCAGATCGAAGCTACCGGCATCGGTGTTGAAACCGGTTCATTTATCTCAACTATCAACCGCGATAGCTCCGGTGAAGTTGTTTCTGTCTCCGTTGCGAACGGCATGGGCGATGAAGCCGATGTTCGCGTCATCGATGCTGATATCGTCATGTTCGCAGCCGGTATTCGTCCTAACGACGAGCTCCCCCGCGAAGCTGAAATGCGCATAGGCGAGCGCGGCGGTCTAGTGGTTGGCGCTAACTGCCAGTCAGAAGATGAAAATATCTGGGCTATCGGTGAAGTTGCCTGCGTTTTGGGTCGCACCTGGGGTCTGGTTGCTCCTGCTAACCAGATGGCTGAGGCTGTTGCTAAGAACCTCATGGGCGGTAATGAGACCGTTGAAGAGTTCGATATTGCTACCAAGCTCAAGTTCGACGGTGTTCAGGTTGCTGGTTTTGGTGATCGTCGGGCTACGACCCCCGGCGCTCTTGAGGTTCTCTTTGCAGACCCGGCTCGCGGTATGTACCAGAAGATTGTGACCACCGCGGATGCTAAGACCCTGCTCGGTGGCGTCTTTGTTGGTGACACCGCTCCCTTCGATTCGCTGAAGCCTTTGCTAGGACGCGAGCTCCCGGCAGAACCCGCGGTCTACTTAACGGCAGCCGGTGGCGGCGACGGCATTCCCGATACTGAGCTTCCCGATGACGCAATCCTGTGTTCCTGCAACAACATTGACTTTGGCACGATTCGCCAGTCCATTGTGGACGGTAATCAGGATGTTGCGTCCATTCAGAAGGCAACCACCGCCGGCACCCAGTGTGGCTCGTGTGTTCCGATGATTCAGAAGACGCTCAAACAGCAGATGAAGAAGATGGGCATGACCGTCTCTAATGCTTTGTGCGAGCACTTCGGTTTCTCGCGCGCAGAGCTGTTTGCAGCTGTTAAGGCGGTAGATGGTCTGGATGATTTCTACGCTGTGCTTGATCGTTTTGGTCAGGGCGAGGACGGTTGCGCTATCTGTAAGCCCACCGTCGCATCCATCTTGGCGCAGACCCGCAAGTCTTATGCTCTCGATGGTGGACGCGGCACTCGGCAGGACACCAACGACCGCAACCTGGGCAATATGCAAAAGGACGGTACTTACAGCGTTATTCCGCGTATTCCCGGCGGCGAAATCACTCCCGACAAGCTTCTTGCGTTTGCCGCAGTAGCTAAGGAGTACGGTCTGTACACCAAGCTTAACGGTGCTCAGCGCATCGGTATGTACGGTGCTCGCCTTGAGCAGCTACCCGAGATTTGGCAAAAGCTCATTGACGCGGGCTTTGAATCGGGCCAGGCATACGGTAAATCCTTGCGTAACGTGAAGTCCTGCATTGGTAATTCATGGTGTCGCTTTGGTGTTCAAGACTCCGTGAAGATGGCAATTGACACGGAGAATCGCTACAAGGGCTTGCGTTCACCGCACAAGTTCAAGCTGGCTGTTTCAGGGTGTAACCGCGAGTGTGCTGAGGCTCAGGGCAAGGACATTGGCTTGATTGCTACCACCAACGGTTGGAACCTCTACTTTGCCGGTAATGGTGGCGCTAACCCCGCTCACGGTCGTCTGTTTGCTCAGGATCTTGATCAGGAAACCGCCTACAAGTACATCGATCGCTACCTCATGTACTACATTCGCACCGCAGATAAGTTGCAGCGTACTGCTCGCTGGGCTGAGGATCTTGACGAGCAGTTCGGCGATGCTATTGAGCATCTGCGTTCGGTAATTATCGACGATTCACTGGGTATTTGCGCTGATTTGGATGCTGATATGCAGTACCACATCGACAACTACGAAGATGAGTGGGTTGCTACCCTGAAGGACCCCGAGCGTCTGAAGCGCTTCCGCGCCTTCGTCAACCAGCCTGAGGCTCAAGATGAAGCTTCGCGTCTGTACGTTCTGGAGCGCGACCAGATTCGCCCGGCAACTCCGGAGGAACTGGCAGCGGCTGATGCAGAGGATGCTGATGGTCCGGTATTGATTACCGGCGCGAAGATTCCTGTTGGCGCTCCCGCATAAACATTTGTTACGTAAATTTCAGATGTGAACAGTGAAAGGTCGGGCTTTTACCTTTTTTCACCTGCCGTGGTGTACTTGGGTAGAGCCCGACTTTTTGCACAGTGGCACGGCAGTTTTGTTCGTGCCCATGAAAGGTTTTGAGAACTGTGTTTGTTGATCTTGATGTCACCGATTCGCTGGTGCTTTTGTGCGGTGAGCCTGAGCGTACTGCGCGTGTAGCGCATAAGTATGGTGCGGCGGCTTCAGTTATTCAGTGCCCGAGTGTTGATGGGCTGGAGGGCGCTGCCGGTCTTCGCCCTGCTCTGGTTGTTGTTTGTGTGGATGCGCGTGAGGACGCCGGTGCGCTTACTCTAGCTGACTGGCGTTCGGCTATTGCTGAGGTTTTGCCAGGCGTTGTAGTGACAGTTGACCGCGAGGCTCCCCTGGGTGAAACCGGTACCGTCTTTTTGATTGGCGCTGGCCCCGGCACACCCGGTTACATGACAGCTCAGTT
>JBHWPN010000082.1:0-8062 GCA_043424895.1 Rothia sp. (in: high G+C Gram-positive bacteria)
GCAGCGTAAAGATGTAACCGAGGTTCTTTCGAGCGTCGGCGAAGTCGTAGAGGTAGAAGAAGACCAGATGGACGCTGTTGTTGCAGTGTCAGGTTCGGGCCCTGCGTACGCTTACCTGCTGGCAGAATCAATGGCGGACGCCGCTGTGAAGCTCGGTCTCGATGAAGAAACAGCTAAGAAGCTTGCTTCCCTCACCCTAGCTGGTGCTGGTGCGATGCTCTCAGAAAACCAGGACGCAGAGTCCTTGCGTAAGGCTGTTATGAGCCCTAACGGTACTACCGAACGCGGTGTGCAGGTCTTTATTGACGGTGGTCAGTTCGAACTTACCGAAAAGGGCATGCGCGCGTGTGCTGAGCGTTCGGCTGAGATGACCGAAGAATTCAGCAAGTAACCTCGTATAAAAATAGCCCCGTGAAAATAGTGGTTTTCACGGGGCTACTTTTATATTTAGCTCTAGAAATCAGAGATCAACATTTTCCCTGAAGATATAAGTAAAGAAGACTTTCAACGGCTGTTACGCGGGGCATCTGCTACTGTACACGCCCGTCGTCAGCAGTCCCTCTCGCGTGGTTCGCTGGCGCTCACGACGCGATTCACGCCAGTCCCGATGCCAGCTGACGACGCGCATGCACAGTAGCTGAGGCAGGTGGCGGCGGTCAACTGGTCGGGTCTGGCGTTAAGGGATGTTGACCGCCGTCACCTGTCGAAGCACCCCCAACCAATGACAGCAAAAAACCGTTACGGTCTCATCGCAAAGCGCTCAATCAGGTCCACCTGACCCGAGACAATGAGCAGATCTCGCGAGGATACCTTGGTATCGGGCGTCGCGTAGGTGAAGTCTTCGCCGGGAGACTTCACACCCACAACAGAGACTCCGTATTTGGAGCGCACATTGGATTCAGCCAGCGTGAAGCCGTGGGTTTCCTTAGGGGGGTACATTTTGACGATGGCGAAGTCATCATCGAATTCGATGTAATCTAACAGGCGTCCTGAGACCAGGTGCGCTGCGCGTCGTCCTGCATCTGCTTCGGGGAAAACTACATGGTGCGCGCCAATTCGCGAGAGAATCTTGCCGTGCGAGGGGGTAATCGCTTTTGCCCAGATGCGTTCAATGCCTAGGTCTACAAGGTTGGCGGTAATCAGCACGGATGCTTCAACCGAGGTTCCTACGCCGACTACAGCCGAGGTGAAGTCGCTAGCACCGAGCTGCCGTAACGCGTCGATATCGGTGGCGTCTGCTTCAACCACGTGGGTCAGTAGACCGGCCCATTTCTGAACGAGCACGGGGTCTTTTTCGATTGCTAGTACTTCTTTGTTCTGCTCGCGTAGCTGGGCGGCGGTTGCAGTCCCAAAGCGGCCAAGACCGATAACGAGAACGGGTGCGTTGTGATCTATACGGGTGTCAGCCAATGATCGGCCTTTCTTCGGGGTACTTATACAGCCTGCGGCGGGATCGTAGCGCTAGACCTGTTGCTACGGTGTTGGTGCCGATGCGACCAACGAACATGAGAAGCGAGAGCACGTAAATACCTGAGGGCGGTAGTTTTGGTGCAAGCCCTACCGACAGTCCGCAGGTTGCATATGCTGAGATTACTTCAAAAAGGATGTGGTCGAAGGGTTCTTGGGTGATGTATACCAGCACTGCGCACCCAAAGAGCACAAAGAAAGCGCTCATTGAGATAACGGAGATTGCAATGCGCAAAATAGAATCCGGGATTGAGCGGCCAAAAGCAATCACGTGCTGATCACCGCGCGCTTCGGCTAAGATCGCGAGGAATACCACGCAGACGGTGGTGACTTTTACACCGCCAGCAGTGGACGCTGATCCGCCGCCGATGAACATGAGGACGTCGGTGAGCAGGTAGCTGATCGGGTTCATGTCCGTCATGTTGACGAGGTTAAAGCCGCCTGAGCGCGTCATGATGGATGCGAAGAAAGAGTGCAGGATTTTTTCTGCAAAGCCTTCGTTGCCGATAGTGCCGGGGTTGTTCCATTCAAAAAACGCCCAGGCGAACATGCCTAAGAAAAGTACCAGCGTGGTGCCGATGAGCGTGAGTTTTGTGGTGAGATTCCAGGCTTTAAAGTGCCACAGGTTGCGCTGCAGGGTGAGGATTACAGGAAAGCCTAGCGCGCCAACGTAGACACCTAGACAGATGGGAAGCAGAATCCACAGGTCGTGACCGTAGGGCACGATGCCGTCAGAGTGAGGTGTAAAACCGGCGTTGTTAAAAGCTGACACCGAGTAAAAAATTCCGTGCCACAAGCCTTCACCAAAGCTTTCTCCAAGAATCCAAAAGCGCGGCGTTAAGATGAGGGCGATGGCTGCTTCAAGCGAGATTGAGGTGATAGCTACGGTTTGCAGGATTGAACCGACTTCACCTAAACGCCCAATATTCATAGCCTCTTGGGCAATCATTTTAGAGCGCAGACCCATTTTTCGACCGACTGCAATCGCCAGAAGCGACGTCATAGTGAGAGTACCTAGACCACCAATTTGGAAAGCAAACAGAATCATGAGCTGACCAAAGAAAGACCACTGATCTGCGGTTGAAACGGTGGTGAGACCTGTTACCGTGACCGCGCTAGTGGCGGTGAAAAATGCGTGGTGAAAAGCTACAGACTGCCCGTTTTGCGAGGAAAACGGCATGTAGAGCATCAGCGCGAAGAAAAGAATAACCAGGGCAAAAGCAGTAATTGCGATGCGCGAGGGGGATGAGCCAACTGTTCTATCGACGAGCGCGCGAAGGCGAGCTAGCCGCGTCGCATCGGCGTCCTCAATCGTAGAAAACTGTGGGCTCACGCTTTTAACTCCTTGATTGGAAAAGCTCTAACTGTATTAGCCTAGCCGTCAAGACATATTAGTGCGATATATCTGCCTAAAGTACGTCGGCGTGGTCTAATAGCTTGTGATGGTCATTACTTTCTAAGGCGGGTATTTATGAAAGCGGCGTCAAAGCTTCAGCCGATTCCAACCACGGTGGTGTGGGATGCGAACATGACGGCTTACTACTTTGGTGATTACCACCCGATGGATCCTGCCCGTTTGGATGCCACCGCCCGTCTCGCCCGCGATTTAGGTGTTTTTAACCTGCCGCAGATTGATATTGAGATGCCTGAGATTGCCACTGATCAGCAGTTGGAGCTAGCGCACGCACCCGAGTACATTGCGGCTGTGCGGGAGGTCAGTGAGAACCCGGAGCTCGAGCGTCCTGACAGCGGCTTGGGGACAGAGGATACACCGGGCTATGCAGGTATTCACGAGGCTTCTGCGCGTCTTGCAGGTGGTAGTTATCAGGCGGCCGAGGCGATTTTAGAAGAACGCGTGCCGCACGTTGTAAATTTCGGTGGTGGTATGCATCATGCCGCTCGGGCTAAGGCTAGCGGTTTTTGCGTCTATAACGACTGCGCAGTGGCTATCGCCCGGTTGTTGGAGCAGGGCGTAAAGCGCGTAGCCTATATCGATGTTGATGCCCATCACGGTGATGGTACTCAGAGTATCTTCTGGGATGATCCCCGCGTCATGACGATTTCTTTGCATGAATCTGGAATGACCTTATTTCCCGGTACCGGCTATGCAAATGAGTTGGGCCCTGACGGGCTAGCTTCTGGGACCAGCGTGAATATCGCTTTGCCCGCTGAAACGTCGGATGCCGGGTGGATGCGTGCCTTTGACGCGGTAGTGCCGCCACTTTTGCGCGAGTTTCAGCCGGAGGTTATTGTGAGCCAGCACGGGTGTGATTCGCATTTTCGCGACGATATGTCACACCTGAAGATTTCGATTAACGCGCAGCGCGAAGTCGCCGCAATGGTCTCTCAGCTAGCCCACGAGTTGTGCGAAGATCGATGGATTGCCACGGGCGGTGGGGGTTATAACCTGTATGACGCTGTTCCTCGCTCGTGGACGCACTTGATCGCGGTGGTTGCTGGCAGCCCCTTAGACCTCGATACGCCCACTTCGCAATCGTGGCAAAAATATATGCTTCGCAAGTATGGCACTGAGGTTCCTAAAATTATGGGCGATGAGGTCGATTTCTGGTGGCGTTCATGGGAGCTAGGTTTCGACCCTGCTGACCCGGTGGATCGCACGATTATGGCTACCCGAAAAGAAGTTTTTCCCCACTGGGGTCTTGATCCTTGGTACGACTAAACTGAGCGCGAGAAAAATCAAAAATCGGTGTCATTCTTTGTGCGGAATACACACCAAACGTACATTGAGCGGTATAAAACCAAGTGATAAATGGGCCTGCCTCAGGCTTCTTCGCCGAAAAATTTCGAAGTAAGAAGTGTTGATACATATGAGTCAAAGAATATATGTAAGATTGAGGCATGATTGATGACGTATTTGCTGTTATCGCAGACCCCACCCGACGACAAATTTTGCGTGTTCTAGCTGAAGGCGAGTCCCCCGTAGGCGCCTTGGTGAAAGAACTCGGCGTCAGCCAGCCAACGGTGTCTAAGCACCTCAAAGTTTTGCGTACCGCAGGTCTTGTGAGCACTCGAGCCCAGGGCCAACGACGCCTTTATTCTTTAATTCCTGAGCCGCTGACGGCTGTGACCCAGTGGGTAGAAGATCTCACTGCGCGCGCTGGTAGCGAGGCGGGGGCGGATTCCACGCCCGCGTTGGTTGCCGTTGCTCCAGCATCCGAAGAATCAGCTGAAGGCGCTAACGACGACATTATCGCTGAACCGGCAGTATCGGAAGAAACATCTGAGGAGATCGCAGAACTCGTTTCATCAGCTGCCCCTGCAGATAGCACTGCGAATGATGCGACAAAGAGCGAAGAAGTCATCATTGCCGATAGCGCGGAGGCTCCTGAGCCTGACATGGTTCAGCCCGAAATTTCCCGATCCGCAGTTATTCAGCCCGTCATCGATCAAAACCGTGGCATTAGAACAGCCCGCACTGTAGAACCGGTTGAAAAAGATCAGGCAAACGATGCCACCGATCAGGCAGAGCCGCTTGAAGTAGCAGAGTCTTTCGTGGCAGATGCTGATATTCAAGAATTCGGTGTTGTACCTGCAGCTGAATCATCTTCGGATGGTGCTGAGAATGTAGCGGCACCTGTTGAGGATGAGGAAGAAACTGCAAAAACTCCCACTGCTGAGTACAACGAAAGTACTGAAGACGCTCTTCAAAACCTGATTGCTAGCGTTGAAGCTCGACTGGCATCCTCCAATGAGTTTGGCGGGCAAGAATTCACCGATTTCTCGGAGGTGGTTGATACTGAATCTCAGCCGCGAACAGATATCGAAGAAGCTGCTCAGACGTATGAAGCAAGTGCGACCGAAACAGAAGATGACACTCTGCATCAGATTGAATCTCGTTTGGTAGATGCTGATGCTGACGATGTCTTGGATGCTCCTGAGAACCGTGAAATTGCTGCGGGTACTGAGGATGCAGTCTCACCTGAAGATCTTGATGAGTTGGTTGTATCGACAGTCGAAACCGCTGATCCTGTGGACTCTGTGAGCGTTGCACAACCTGAAAATCATGAAGTCGCTGCCGGCACTGAGACAGCAGTTTCGCCAGAAGACGTTGACGATCTTATTGAAGAGTCTGCAGAACCAAGCCCTTCAGATGCTACTCAGCAGGCGGTACATTTCACCCCGCTGACTCCTTTCACTCCATCTGCTATGGCAACCGATAACGTGGAGACTTCTTCTGACCAAGAGCGTCACCAGTTTGAGGATTCTGCGGAAATCGAGCCGAGCACTACTGAAGCCGGCGCGGACGCCGAGCCAGCCATGGCTGATACTCCTGCTGTAGCAGAGACCGAGACAGAAACAGAGCACGAAGAGACTGATGGCTCCGAGACAGGCACAGACTTTACGCCTGAGCCCCTTTCGTCCTCCGATTCTGCAGAATCAGAGCAGGACGAAGATAACCAGCGAGGATTGCTTGCCGCAATTAGTCGCTGGGGACGTCGTCGTCGCTAAAAATCTCTGTCTGCATCTGAAGAATCACGGAAAATAGTATCTAGTTATGGCTGTACACAGCACTATTCTTGAATGGCTTGAAAAAGAGTTGTTCGAGGGACGCCTGCAATTGGGGCAGGATCTGCCCGACGATAAAGAAATCGCTGAGGCTGTTGGAGCAACTCATTCCAGCACGCGTGAGGCTCTGAAACACCTAGAAGATATGGGAGTCGTGCGTCTGTATGAAGGACGCAAGAAAACCATTATTACTCAGCTAGTAGAAGAGCCTGCGGCTTCTGCCGGTTCTGCTTTGCGTTTGCATATGGCGAATGCGAAATATCCTGTTCGGGACATGGTTCAGACTCGTCTGGTGGTTGAAGGATGGGCGTTGCAACACGCTGATCCTCAGCATCCTGCAATGGAAGAATTGATGAGTTTGCAGGATCAGATGAGTCGGGAAAATATTTCGCTCAAGGAATTTCACGACCTAGAGGTTTCCTTCCATATTGCGCTAGTTAAAATTGGTGGCAATGAGCTGTTGACGGGTCTCATGACAGCTTTGCGAGAGCCCCTCTTTGAGTACATGATGTCTCTAGTTGGGCGAAACGGACTGTGGAGCACTGTTGCTGTTCGCACCCGCGCCCAGCACAAGGCGATTGTAGATGCCATTGCTTCAGGTGATAATGCGCTAGCTTCTATGCTGGTGACAGCACATATTCGTGAGCAGTACGAAGAAGCCGGTTTGGACTTAGACGCTCCTCGTATTCCAGATACGGAACATGAGCCTGCCTTAGAAATTGCCCCTGTTGAGGATGAAGACGAGGATCTCATTCCGGAGAATCCTGACTTTGAACCTTCTGCAGATTTGCTGAATGCATTGCAGTCCATTGAGCCTTCCGTGCCAATGGGCAGTGCTTATCGCGGGGTTTCTGCGTCCTCTGCTAGGCAAGCACCTTCGCAAGATGGTACGGAGAGTGTAACGGGCGCTCGGCAAGAGTTGGCAACACCCAGCGCTCGTTTAACCCATGATTCTCGCGAGGCATACGCGAAGGTAGAGGGGCGTCGTCAACGACGCGGTACTGTTTCTGTGCCGGTGCATGCCACCGTTATCAAGCCGGTAAATCGTTCAACACCAACCGGAGTAATTTCTGGGCAGGTGCGGCCACGACACGAGGATGCACGTCTCGATGACACTGTCACAGCGGTAGCTCCTACACCCGCGATTCATGCGCCAGAGGGTGAGACGGTACGCGCGACCCCGCGTCCTATCCACGAAGCTGAGAACACACAGTTTGCGGTTGAAGAAGCAACCGAAGAGCCTAACGCTCAGCACCACGGTCTCACCTCATCCTTACGTAATAAAGCACGCTTTAACTGGCGTCGTAAGTCTCGTAACGAACAGGCTGACTATGATTCAGCGACAGCGGCAGATTTAGAAGATGCTCCCGCTGAAGTTGAGCAGGCTACAACTGAGCAGCCAACGTCATCGAAGGCAGACGCTACAACTGATGTACCTGCGCGCGGCGATGATACTTCCACCCAAATTCAGGAATTATCTGACAACGACCATGAACCGGCTCAGCAAACTTCTTCGCACGAAGAACGCGTTACTCATGCTCCCGGACGCATCAAACAGTTCTTTGGCTGGGGTTCTCACTCCTCAAAGCGAACTAAAGAACCCGAGTGGGTTGCTCTTGAGAACACAGGCCCTTCTTCGATGGAACCCGCGGTTGACGAAGACAACTTGAATGAACGCGAGGGTTTGGAAGAAGCGGACCCTGCCCCGGAGATTGAGCATACAGAGAGTGAACCTACAGAGGTCGAGATGGTTTCGCGCGAGTTAGCTGAAGAAGCCCACGAGCACAGCGTCGATACGGCAATCGAAGATGCTGAACAGGCACGCATGCTGACAGCCGATGAAGTTGAAAGCGATACTGCAAACCCTCTTGCGGGTGCCACAAACGTCGTTGTTAAGCACAAGTCCAAGAAGAAAAAGCGCAAACGCCGCTAAATATCAGGGCATAAAAGGGTAAACAAGGGCAAAATGTGAGCAATACACCGCTCAAAGTTTGCCCAAGATTACAGAAAACACTGTTATACCTTGTACTCTATTATGAGAACGTTTAACGACCGTTGATAGTTGTAC
>JBHWPN010000083.1:0-34421 GCA_043424895.1 Rothia sp. (in: high G+C Gram-positive bacteria)
TCGAGTCCAGTCGGGGGAGCAAATAGAAACCCACTTGCGAAAGCGAGTGGGTTTTTTGTGTATCATCGGTTTGGCTCCTCTTTGATACCGTACCGGGTGCTAACGTGAACTCATGCACAATCAAGAGCGGCTGCAGTGGGAAGAGATGTCACCTGCCTTAACTCGGTGGGTCGAAGACCAGCTTGGTTCTCGCGTCCTGAGTGTCGAGTCTCAAAACGGAGGGTTTTCGCGCGGCGCTGCTTTGCGCCTGGTGGGAGCGCAAGAGCAACGAGTCTTTCTCAAAGCGGTAGACGGTAAAGTGCTTAGCCAAACAGCAGAGCTTTATCGAGCAGAAGCTAGTCACTTAGAGCACTTTGCGTCCCATGCCCCGGTTGCTCATTTGCTAGCCATTTATGAACACGATGGTTGGGTGGGGCTTTTATTGGAAGACATCGATGGTCGCTATCCCGATTTCGGTTCGTGTGCCGGTGATCTTGCTGTGGTACTCAGTGCTTTTGATGAATTAGCTCAGATGCCTGCTCCCTCAACCGGTCTGGATGACGTCCGAAGTTCGTTAGAGCAAGAATTCCGCCTCTGGGAAAGGGTCGAAAAGCTTCTTGCCGAACAATCAGTCAATGAAGACTCGTTTGCTCATATTCATTCGCCAGCGGTCGTACAACAGCTTCTTATGCATCTTCCTCACATTCAAGAATATGCCGGTACCTATCGCGACTATGTGAACACTTTCCTGATTCCCTACTTGGAGGGGGATCAAGTAGTTCATACCGATGTTCGTGCTGACAATATTTTGGTGAAGAATCATCAGGCAATCATCGTGGACTGGGCGTGGATGTGTCGCGGTAACGCTGCGATTGACTCAGCACTGGTGGCGGTGGACGCTATATGTGCCTGGTCATCTGTAACTGCGGTAGAAGTCCTTCGGGAATCTAAAGTGCTTTCTTCCCAGCCTGCTTATTTTATGGAGGCTGTCGTGGTGGCAATGGCAGGGTTCTATTTCTATGCGGCTTTACAAAAAGGGGAGAGCGGTACGTCCTCAAACCTTCCGCTGGTGAGGGCTCAGCGTGCTGTAGCGCTTTTAAACTGGTTAGATGAGCACCGTCAACAAATTGGATTGACCGCCTAAAACCTGCCGGTATTCTCGCCCAAAATTCATTGAGTCTGTAAGAATAAGAGTCATGAGTGATAACTATTCTTCAGACAATTATGAAGTAGTTGCAGACGCAGAGTTACCTACCGGTATGGTGAGCGTTCGCGCAACGGGTGAAGGCGATTTTGGGACGCTGGTGCAGACTAAAACTCACGCCTGGCTGATGGATGAGCCGCAGAGTGTCCAAGGTGGATTGGGTAAAGGTCCGAACCCGCTAGAGCTAATGCAAGCATCCTTGGCATCGTGCACGCTGATGACGATGGGCATGTATGCGCGTCGTAAAGGCATTGAACTGGGGGATACTCGGGCATCGGTAACCTTCAAGAAACTCCCTGCGCTACCGCAGGAAACTAAGAGTCACTTTACGATCGTATTAGAGTTTGATTCGCAGATTTCACCTGAGCATCAGGTGAAACTGTCAGATATTGCGCGTAAATGCCCGGTGCATAAACTCCTCACTGGCACGGTAGAAGTCGTTGTAGAAGAAGCATAATATTTTCGCTGTAAAGTGAGTTTTCACCCACAAAAGGCTGAGAAGTCAGTCAATAAAAGCTAAAAATGTTACCTTAGTTAAAGGTATAATCAAAAAGTACACTTACCGTAACTTGGAGAGGCGGACATGTCCACTCAGGAACACCTCGATGGTTCAGTGCGTGCAGATCACGTAACTGACTCCACTGCAGGTACCCACGACGTCTACGAGACTCGTACCCTTCGCGGTGCAGGTCAGCGTACCACCGGCGTTCGTGCGGGTATCAACAACATTAAAGCTGGTGTCACCGGCATGGCTGATGCGGGTAAGGTTCTTACTCGTTTGGCACCCAAGCAGCTTAAAGACGAAGTCCAGATCGCTAAGCACGAGATGAAGGACAAGGGCATTGCAGTCGGCAAGGGTGCAGCTGTAGCTGCCGGCGGTGCTGTATTTGCTCTGCTCATGTCAATCGCGTTAGTCATTTTGATTTTCGTTGGTCTTGCTAAGCTCATGCCAGCATGGCTCGCAGCGCTCGTACTCGTTCTTGTATTCTTGGTTTTGGCCGCAATCCTCGGATTTATCGGCTTCAAGATGATTAAGAAGCAGCTTCCCTTCAAGCCTGAATCTGCAATCTTTGGTCTGCTCTACGACTTGGGCGTTCTTAAAGAAGGTTCAGCAATGGACTCACAGCGCGTCAAGCGTGAAATGCGTCAGAAAGAAGCTGAAAAGGACGCTAAGAAGAAGCAGCAGAAGCAGGCTGAGAAGAACCAGAACAACAACGGTTCAGCAGAAGCTCCTGCAGCTAACGAAGCTCAGCTCAAGCAGCGCACCAAGCAGCGTCGTGAGCACCTCAAGGCTCTACGTGATGATCTGAATGTTTACTCAAACAACATTCAGCGCAACGCAACCACCGTTGTACGCGACTCAAAGCACAACGTTGGTCGTGTGCCTTCACGCCTTGCAGACGCTGGCTCACAGCTGGGTTCAAACGCAGCTAACAAGCAGAACCTGCAGGCTCGCTGGCAGCCTTTGGCAGCGCTTGCTGCATCGGTGACCGCATTCTTCGTTTTCCTCGGAAAGATTATCCGTAAGTAAACGAACGTGGTTTCACGTATTACTCGGTGTCGCACCTGATGGTGCGGCACCGAATTTTTATATCCTCCCTAAGGACTATTCCCCCGGCGGTGATGTTTTGCATGTGGTTTGAGAAATAAAACTCTAGTACCTTTGAAGATGCACAATACTTGCGAGCAAAGGCAGTTGAATTTTTATGGTACAAACGCCACTGACCATCATGATCGGTGCCGATACCTATCCTCCCGATGTCAACGGTGCAGCCCAATTTGGTGTGCGCTTAGCAACTGCTATGCACGGACGCGGGCACAATGTGCACGTTGTAGTGCCAAACGATAAACCCGGAGAGTCAACCACTCGCGATGTCAACGGCATTACCGAGCACCGTCTGCGCTCTCACAAAGTTATTACCCATGAATATTTGCGTTTGTGCGCTCCGTGGGAAATTTACCGTGAAATCGGCAAGTTACTGGATGCAGTGCAACCGGACGTTGTGCACATTCAGTGCCACTGGCTCATCGGACGCGTCATGGCGCACCAAGCCTCGCGTCGTGGAATCCGCGTGATTGCCACCAACCACGTTATGCCTGAAAATATTGCGCCTTTCTTACCGCTACCCCAGTTTTTGCAAGGACCGTTCGCTAAGATCTCGTGGTGGGACATGGCTGCAGTGCTTCGTAAAGCACAGGTTGTAACTACTCCCACCCCCATTGCGGTGGGGGCGATGAGCGCATCGGGTGCGTTCAAGCGTCCTGCATTGGCTGTTTCGAACGGAATTGAAATTGGTGATTACGAACTGGCGCCGGGCGAGGTAATCGAGAAAAACCCTAATGAACTTCGGATTTTCTTCGCAGGACGTTTGGCGGTAGAAAAGCATATCGATGTGCTTATTCGTGCACTCAGCCTCTTACCGGTGTCCCTTTCTCATGTTGTGGTAGAAATCGCCGGAGATGGCGAACAAAGAGAAAAACTGCACGAGCTTGTAGCAGAGCTTGGTCTAGAAGACCGAGTGCGATTTCTTGGTTATGTCTCCGACGAAGAGTTGCGTGCTGGATACCTCCGTGCCGATGTGTTCTGCCAGCCCGGTACGGCAGAATTACAATCGCTGGTAACACTAGAAGCAATGAGCGCATCTTTACCTGTGGTATTGGCAAACGCGCTAGCACTACCGCACCTTGCAGACGAAGGGGTTAACGGGTATCTCTTTGAACCGGGAAATCCTCAAGATCTAGCCAATAAACTCGACAGCATTCTTTCGTTGCCTGAAAAAGAACGTCAGGCGATGGGTAATGCCAGCAAGGTGATGGTTGATATGCACCGGGCAGAAACCACATGGCAAATTTTTGAATCTCTCTATACCTCAAACCTGTACTACAACCAGCGCAGACGCGAACTGGATTCATCCACCGCTTCATATCGCCAAAAATTTTAGAGAAAACACAATTTCAGGTACTCTTATGTGAGTGGCTTAAAACGTAAGTTCGGATGCTGCTGTAAGGGGCCTTAGCTCAGCTGGTTAGAGCAGGGGACTCATAATCCCTTGGTCGCGGGTTCAAGTCCCGCAGGCCCTACCATTTGATGCATCGCTCCGGTCGGAATAAATCCGACCGGAGCGATTTCTTTTGTGTGCTTCATGTAAAAAATGGATTATTCAGTGACAACCGTGGTTCCGGCCTTACCGAGTACGAGATTTTCAATATCGGCTAATGCACCGATGACTGCTCGTTTACCGGTGTTTTGAACGAAGTTGCGTGCTGCCTCAACCTTTGGACCCATAGAACCTGCAGCGAGGTGGAAATCATCGATCTCAGAGATCCTGAGGGTTGAAAGCAATTCTTGCTCGGGCGTACCCCACCCCTTGTATACCCCTTCTACATCGGTTGCAATAACAAGCAAATCGGCATCTAAATTTTCAGCTAGAAGTGCTGAACAAAGATCCTTATCGATGACCGCCTCTACACCGTGTAGCTTTTGATTCTCATCGAGGTAGGTAGGAATACCGCCGCCACCGGCGCAGATCACCATGATGTTCTTTTCAACCAGGTGGTTGATTGCTTCTTGCTCAATGATGCGTTTGGGCAGGGGGGGAAGCTACAACTCGGCGATAATAGGGGCCATCGGGCTTAACAACCCAACCTTTTTGTTGAGCGAGCTGCTCAGCTACATCCTGCTCGTAGACCGGGCCAATAAACTTGGTGGGGTTATCGAACGCGGGATCCTGAGGGTCAACCTCGGTCATGGTCAAGATGGTAACAATGCGTTGTTCGGGCGGCAGAACATTGCCTAGCTCCTGCTCCAGCATGTAACCAATCATTGCCTCTGACTCTGCACCAAGAACGTCAAGTGGGTATGCTTCAACCTCGGTGTAAGCTGCTGATTGGAGAGCCAGCAAACCAACCTGAGGGCCATTGCCGTGGGCAACCACCACTTGGTTATCGTCGGTGATGCGCGAAATTCGCTCTGCCGCAATGTTGATGTTGGCGCGCTGGTTAGTTGCCGTGAGAGGTTCGCCCCTCTTGAGAAGAGCGTTACCGCCAAGAGCTATAAGGATCTGCATGGTGTGCTCCTTTGCATGCAAAGTGAAGAAAGGGTTAAAGAGAATTTAACCGAGTGATGCGACCATAACAGCTTTGATGGTGTGCATACGGTTTTCAGCCTGATCAAAGGCAATATTGCAGGCAGATTCAAAGACGTCCTCGGTGACTTCGATGCCGTTTGCGAACTCGGGGTATTGTTCAGCGATTTGCTTGCCGATTTCAGTTTCTGAATTGTGAAAAGCGGGCAGACAGTGCATGAACTTGACGCGCGGGTTGTTTGCAGCATCCATCAGGTCTTGATTGACCTGGAAAGGCTTGAGTGCATCGATGCGCTTGCCCCAACTTTCGATAGGCTCACCCATTGATACCCAGACGTCGGTGTGAATGAAATCTACGCCATCTACTGCCTGCTTGGGATCTTCCGTGATAGTGATGCGGGCACCGCTTTCTTGCGCATAACCCTCGCATTGCTTGATGAAATCTTTATCGGGCTGCAAGCTCTGAGGCGCACCAATACGAACGTCCATACCCAGCTTTGCACCGATGAGAAGGAGCGAACGTCCCATATTGTTTCGGGCATCGCCAACGTACGCGAAACGAATCTCATGTAAATCCTTACCTTCGGCATTTTCAGCCATAGTCAAGGTATCAGCGAGCATCTGAGTAGGATGGAACTCATCGGTCAACCCGTTAAACACCGGTACGCCAGCATACTCAGCAAGTTCTTCAACTACAGCCTGCTGATAACCGCGATATTCGATCGCATCGTACATACGACCCAGAACCCGGGCGGTGTCTTTCATCGACTCCTTGTGACCAATCTGCGATGAAGCGGGATCAATATAGGTGACGTTTGCACCTTGGTCATACGCTGCAACCTCGAAAGCACAACGAGTACGCGTTGAGGTTTTATCAAAGATCAGCGCAATATTCTTGCCCTTAAGATGCTGTTGCTCAGTACCCACATACTTAGCACGCTTCAATTCACGCGACAGATCGATGAGGTGACGAATTTCTTTCTCGGTGTGGTTGGTCAAACTGAGCAAGTGACGGTTGTGTAAGTTGAATGACATAAGAATTATTCCTTTACTACTGTGTTGGATAAAGAGGATTTTAATAGTCGATAGCGTCGCGGGTAATAGGGCAAGTCATGCAGTGACCACCACCGCGTCCTCGACCGAGCTCACCGGAGTTAATTTCGATAACTTCAATACCCGCCTTCCGCAATAACGCATTAGTGTGGATGTTGCGGTCGTAACCAACTACAACGCCCGGTTCAAGCGCCACCACGTTGTTACCATCATCCCATTGCTCGCGCCGGGCATCGAGCGCCGTGCCGCCGGTGGGAATAACGTTTAGTTTTGCTAAGCCTAATGACTTTGCCACAACGTCGATAAAGGGCTCCTTTTCGATATGCACAGAGAACTTGCGTTCCTGATCTGCAGGACGCAAAGATATGGTCTGAATATTCTTGACGACTTCATCGAATGCGGTAACTACATCGCGGTCGCAGAATGTAAAGACGGTATCCAAATGCATGGACGCTCTATCAGGTGTCATAGCTGCCACAATAACGTGGTTTGCTGCCTGGGCTGTGAAGAGATTCTTTGTCAACTGAGAAATAGCTTGCCATGAGGTGCGCTCGCCCATACCAATGAGTACAACACCGTTGCCAATGGGCATGATGTCACCTCCTTCGAGGGTAGCTAGACCGTGCTCCCCATCAGCTGCGTCGTACCAAACTTTAAAGTCGCGGTGAGTAAACTTCGGGTGGAAGGTGTAAATCGCGGTTGTCAGCAGGGTTTCTTGTCGCCGTACTGGCCAGTGCATGGGGTTCAAGGATACGCCCCCGTAGATCCACGCTGTGGTGTCACGGGTGAACTGGGTGTTGGGCAAAGGTGGAAGCAGGAAGCTCATTGCCTTGTTAACTTCAGCGAGCGCGCGAGTTGCAGAACTCTGGAAGTCCGCGGGAAGGTCGGTGTAGATAAGACCGCCCATGAGGTAGTTTGCAAGTTCTACTGAGGAGATTTCAGAGAACCACGATTCGAGTTCTTCTGAGATACCAAGACCGACGTAATTTGCCGAGAGCTTGCGTTTGAGGACCCAGCGACGTGCTTCTGGGATATCAAGAGTCTCTCGCAGTAACTGGTGCATTTCGAGAGTTTCCACGCCGCGAGACTGGATTTTAGCCACAAAATCATCGTGATCGGCCTTAGCCCGTTCTACCCAAAGAACATCATCAAATAACAGCTCTTTGCAGTTACTGGGGGTAAGACGCTGGTGTGCAAGTCCTGGAGAGCACACCATTACTTCGCGAAGCTTGCCGACTTCGGACCATGCCCCGATGGAAGTGGTAATAGTCATGGGATATAGCGTCCTTTCAAGAGAGCCAAAAGTGAGTGCTAAACGTATTAATCATTTTTTGAGATAGATATTTTGAACAATGAGAAAGCAAAATACCCAGAGCAAAGAAACGTGTGAATAGTTGCAGAAAAGGGTGGCTACCTTCAAAGATGCAGAAAACTCACCAGTCGTGAAGATTTCAGCATCAGCAGGGGTGAAAGGTATAAAACTCATGGCAGTCCTTAGTAACGAAACTCGTGGTATAGAAAGCTCGTCCTTGCCAGTTAGCTAGAGCAAACGCATCGGCGATGATGGTATCTCACTATAAAAGTTACAGATTTTGGGCTCTGCATATTTTGGTTTCGCTGTTTCATAGAGGCCTCAACATCTTTTTCTGGTTGCCGTCATTATGTCACCACCTTCAGCCTCAATGTGTGACGCAGATTAATAATTTCTTCATCAAGTGTTTATTGGATGAGAAAAATTAATAATTATTAGCGTGTCGCCTGTGAAGTTGGATTTAAATACAAATTTATGAATATTTTTCATGAAGTTTTGGGCATGATGGCAAGGTAAACGTCGTTTTTAGTTCCTGTAGTGAGTATTGGCTACGCCGAAAAGTTGTCGCCAATGGGCAGAAGGACGCTTGGGGCTGGGGTGTCGATGAGAAGTAGGGGATTGATGTATTCCTCCCCTTCTCGTACACCCCAGTGAACGCAATGTGTAACGCCTGGGCAGTGGTGGATCGATGGGTCTACGGTTGCGATGCGTTCGCCTTTTGAGACGTTGGTTCCTGCGGGGAGAGCCTCAGAGACAGGCTCAAAACTAGATTTCTTTCCATCTGGGTGAGTGACAGTAATGACGGTGCGGTCAACCACTTTCCCGGAGAATGAGATCCTTCCGCCTTCGGGTGCGACAACCTGCGTTGTTGACGTGGCTGCGAAATCGACACCTCGATGCCCCGCGCTCCATTTTTTCGGTGGCTTGTGAAACTGACGTTCGACGGTATAAGGGCTGCCCATCGGAGATTGCCAGCGGGGTGACTCATCTGCGTAAGCCGAAGGTTGGGTGAGAAGAAGTGTCAAGGAAAGTAGTATTGCGCGCAAAAATATAGCGAGGACGCTAGAGACGGTGGGTGAAATATGGTTCATGTCAAAAGCACACCACATGTGCGCCGTTACTCCTATGACAGAAGCAAAAATTGTGGATAAATGTTCCATAAATCTGCTTATCCACAGGTTGAGCGTGTGTAGATGCTCACTTAAGCCTCTAGAGTCCTTAAAAACCGCAGAATACTGGTGTAAAACAACCGTTACTGGGGTATAGTTGACGATTGCAGTTTGCCTACCGCCGCGTCCTTCGCATCGAAGAAAATGCGGCGGATGGCAAAGAACGTCATTTACACGTCGTTCACCGTACCGCCAGGTGCAGTCTGACAACGCGTAATCTCAGGGGGCTATCTTGGAATCAAGTAGCTCATAAAAGACTTTCGGTCTGCTTGAAAAATAAGCAGTGAAGGCTTGAAGATCCATCCCTAAATATTTTTATTTAAAAGGGTGTCTGCGAGATTGCCAGGGGAACGTTTTTCGTTCCATGTAACCGATAACTACTATGCGCGCGGCAGGTCTAGCCTGGAATCAGGGGACTGCCCGGCACCATTTCAAAAGGAGACGACATGCCCGTCGTAACTATGCGCCAGCTTCTGGACTCAGGCGTTCACTTTGGTCACCAGACCCGTCGCTGGAACCCCAAGATGAGGCGTTACATCTTCACCGAGCGTAACGGCATCTACATCATCGACCTGCAGCAGTCACTCGAATTCATCGACAAGGCTTACGAAGCAGTAAAGACCACCGTTGCACACGGCGGCACCGTTTTGTTCGTTGGCACCAAGAAGCAGGCTCAGGAAGCAATTGCTGAGCAGGCAACTCGCGTTAACATGCCTTACGTTAACCACCGCTGGCTCGGTGGTATGTTGACCAACTTCTCAACCGTTTCAAAGCGTATTGAGCGCATGAAGGAACTTGAGCAGCTGGACTTCGACGACGTAGCAGGTTCACAGTACACCAAGAAGGAACTTTTGCTTCTGCGTCGCGAGCACGAAAAGCTGGAGAAGACCCTCGGTGGCATCCGTAACCTCACCAAGGCACCTTCACTTGTTTGGATTGTTGACACCAAGAAAGAGCACCTCGCAGTTGACGAAGCTCAGAAGCTCAACATCCCCGTTGTTGCAATCCTCGACACCAACGCAGACCCGGACGAAGTTGCGTTCCCGATTCCCGGTAACGATGACTCAATCCGCTCCGTTAACCTGCTGACCCGCGTTATCGCGGACGCAGTTGCAGAGGGCTTGCTCGAGCGTAACAACAAGAAGGCTGGCAAGGCAGACTCAACCGAAGAGCCCATGGCTGAATGGGAAAAGGAACTGCTTGAGCAGCACGAAGCTGCTAAGTCAGAAGAGTCAGCTAAGTAATTTTGCTGGACATAAGACGGTACCCAACCATAACGGATGGGTGCCGTCTTATACTCGCAGTGGATGCTTACAAGCGTCCGCCCCACCAACCTTTGAACTAAAACAATCAAGGAGTTCACAATGGCGAACTACACCGCAGCAGACATCAAGGCATTGCGCGAAAAGACTGGCGCAGGCATGCTCGACGTCAAGAAGGCTCTCGACGAGGCTAACGGCGATCAGCAAAAGGCAATGGATATCATCCGCGTTAAGGGTCTCAAGGGCGTTACCAAGCGCGAAGGTCGTGCAACTGCAGAAGGTATCGTAGCTGCACGCGTTGAAAACGGCACCGGTTACATGGTTGAAGTTAACTCAGAAACCGACTTCGTTGCTAAGTCCGAGCCTTTCATTGCTTTTGCTAACAATGTTCTTGAAGCAGCTATCTCAGCTAACGCTTCAACTTTGGAAGAGCTCAAGGCAGCAACCGCAGACGGCAAGACCGTTGAAGAACTGACCACCGAAGCTGGCGCACTGCTCGGCGAAAAGGTAGTTGTTCGTCGCGTAGCACGCGTTGAGGGCGAAAACGTAGCAGTTTACCTGCACAAGACCTCAAAGGACCTTCCTGCACAGGTTGGCGTTTTGCTGGCTGTAACCGGTGAGAACACCGACGAAGTTGCTCACGACGTTGCAGTTCACATTGCTGCTATGTCACCGAAGTACCTCAACTCAGACGCTATCTCAGCTGAGGACATCGAGTCAGAAAAGCGCGTTGCTGAAGAAACCGCACGCGGCGAAGGCAAGCCTGAGCAGATCATTCCGAAGATCGTTGAAGGCAAGCTGAAGGCTTTCTACAAGGAAAACACCTTGCTCGATCAGGACTTCGCAAAAGACTCATCCAAGTCAGTTGAGAAGGTTCTGTCAGAAAACGGTGCAACTGCAACCGCTTTCGAGCGTTTCCGCGTAGGCGCATAAGTTTTTCAAAAACTTATCCCTTGAAATCTGTAGATTTCTAGCATGTGATTGTGCACAGATTTAGGGATGATAAAGGGGAGTACCGTCTAAGGTGCTCCCCTTTGTCGTATGCTGTTCTAGAGCATGAACCTGTTTTTGAACGGGGCTTGCAAAGAATTTTTATCTACCGTTACACCCCATGGAGGATTCGTGGCTGAAAACGCTTCAAACATCCACAAGGACGACACTGGTCGTCGTCGCGTTCTGCTGAAGCTCTCAGGCGAGGTTTTTGGCGGCGGCAAAGTTGGTATTGATACTGATGTTATCCGCGGTATAGCAGATCAGATTGCAGCTACCGTAGGTCAGGTTGAGACCTCTATCGTGATTGGTGGCGGTAACTTCTTCCGCGGTGCGGAACTTTCCACTGCGGGTATGGATCGCTCACGTGCGGACTACATGGGTATGCTCGGTACCGTCATGAACTCATTGGCCCTTCAGGACTTCTTAGAGCAGGCTGGCATTGATACGCGCGTGCAGTCGGCAATTACTATGCCGCAGGTGGCAGAGACTTACATCCCACGTCGCGCAATCCGTCATATGCAAAAAGACCGAGTTGTTATTTTCGGCGCTGGAGCGGGTTTGCCTTACTTCTCAACCGATACCGTTGCAGCTCAGCGCGCGCTTGAAATTCATGCCGATGAGGTTTTGGTAGCTAAAAACGGTGTAGACGGTATTTATACCGCAGATCCCAATAAGGATCCTGACGCTAAGCGCCTTTACAACCTCACCTATGATGAGGCACTTAAGCGCAATATTCGCGTGATGGATCAGACCGCGTTCTCTTTGTGCAAAGACAACAACGTAGCGATGCGAGTATTTGGTATGCAGGGTGAAGGTAACGTGACTCGCGCGATTCTAGGCGAGGAAATGGGCACCCTAGTTACTAAGTAGTAGCTATCTATGAGCTGGTGAAATAGGGCGATTTTGGATAATCACCTCGAAAAACCTACCTAATCAGCGACTTGAATGTCTAAAAGTAGCCCGGCCCGCGGTCGGGCTACTAGACTATTGAAAAGACTCTATGGTGAGTATTAGATACTCGCCTCAACCTGTGGCTTGTCGCCACCGCACTATTGAAGGAGATCCCCGTGATCGAAGAAACCCTGGCTGACGCAGGCGAACGCATGGACAAGGCTGTAGAAGCCGCAAAGCACGAGTTCTCAAACGTTCGTACCGGACGTGCGAACCCTTCACTATTTTCATCTTTGACTGTTGATTACTACGGCGCACCTACTCCCTTGCAGCAGCTGGCGTCTTTCCAGACTCCTGAGGCGCGTACTATCTTGATTACCCCTTACGACAAGGGTGCAATGAACGCAATCGAGAAGGCTTTGCGCGATTCAGACCTAGGCGCAAACCCTTCGAATGACGGCAATGTTATTCGCATCGTAATGCCTGAGATGACCGAAGAGCGTCGTAAAGAATACATCAAGCTTGTAAGCCATAAGGCTGAGGACGCACGCGTGGCAGTTCGTAACGCACGCCGTAACGCAAAGTCTGCCATCGACAAGTTCGTCAAGGATGGCGAGATCGGTGAAGACGAAGGTACTCGCGCAGAAAAAGAACTTGACGCTTTGACGAAGAAGCACGTTGACACCGTTGATTCTCTGCTCAAGCACAAGGAAGCTGAGCTTCTCGAAGTTTAATCGAGGTCTTTGACTTATGAGCAATTTGCTCTCAACTGACACGGCGAAGGAACCTAAGCCCTCCAAGGCCGGTCGAAACTTACCTGCCGCTATTGCCGTCGGCGTTCTTTTAGGCGCCGGTCTAGCGGTGGGTTTGTTTTATGTCCCGGTTATCTTGGTGGTTCTTGCTGCCGCTGCTACTGCTGTTGGTGCGTGGGAAGTAACCCATGGTTTGAACCATAAGCGTGGAATGGGCATCCCCGTAATTCCTGCGGTAGTATCTGCTGCCATTGTTCCGTTTTTTGCATATTACGGTGGTGGGCAGTGGCTTATTTTTGCTGTTGTTGCTTTTAGCCTGGTGCTTATTGGCTGGCGCGCATGTGGACCTAAAAACGGCATGATTATGTCGATGATGGGTTCAATGTTTGTGATGAGCTGGGTTCCGTTGCTGATCTCATTAGCTTTATTGCTATTCAGACAGGATGCTGGCGCGGGCAAGGTTTTTACAATCCTCATCATGGCTATTGGTAACGACACATGGGGTTACATTGCAGGCGTACTGTGGGGTAAGCATCCTATGGCGCCCAAGATTTCTCCGAAGAAAACATGGGAAGGGTTTGCTGGTTCCATGGTAGGTTCCATGGTTGTTGGCATGATTTGTATGTTTTTCTTGGGTGAGCCCTTATGGTTTGGCCTTATTATCGCGTTCTTCTTGGTCATTGCATCAACAGTAGGGGATCTTTCAGAATCTATGGTGAAGCGAGAAATCGGTATCAAGGACATGAGCAATATCCTGCCCGGTCACGGTGGCGTGATGGACAGATTAGACTCTATTGTTTTTGCGATTGCGGCAGGTTACGTGATTTTCGAATTGCTAGCCCCCTTCTCTACCAACCTTTAATAAACAGTGAGGACTTCATTAGGGATGTCTGAAACCTCTCAGCGTATTAGCGAGTTCAAAGTGGTTGATGAACGAGAAACCGGATACAGCATCGAAGCGGTTGATCAGTTTTTCACTGACTTAGCTAACGACTATGAACAGTTGCGTTTGGATGGAACTCACACGGGTATAACTACCTCACGAGCTATCCGTCAGAGCACTTTTCAGCCGCAAAAAGGTGGTTATGCTGTTGCGGATGTGGATGCTGCTTTGGCTCGTGTTGAGGACCGTTTTGCTGCTATCGAGCGGCGTACTTTTATTGCTGAGCACGGACGCGAGGCATGGAGTGAGCATGTGGAACAGAGCGCTGAATTGTTGATGGGGCGCCTGCGACGGGAGGACGGCGAGCGTTTTAGGCGTCCTGCTCATCGACTGACTAAGGGATATCTAGTTGATGATGTAGATGCCCTGTGCCACCGTTTACTTCGTGAGTTTAAGGAATCGGATAGTCTGAGTCCGGATATCATCAGAAATTCTGTGTTTCGAAGTGCTACTGGTGCTCAGTGTTATGAAGAGACTCAAGTAGATGTTTTCTTAGATAGATGTGTTGAGCTAATCCACGATCTCAAATAGTAGATGATTCAAAAAGCCGCTGTACCCGTGCAAAACGCGCTGGTACAGCGGCTTTTTGTAAATTGTTCCCGATTTTGCCCCTGTGAACTTGCTGTGACTCAAATCTCCGACTACTGTAATGCTAATCACATACTCTAGTAGGAGGTGGCAGATGGTTGCACCGTCATCCCCAAGCCAAGGCAATACTTTCGACGCGGATCGTGTAGATTTCGCTGCGGCACAACGTAGCCAGGCGTTTCAGAAGTTGCGCAAAAATCAGCGCTCTTTCATTCTTCCCATGACCGTAATTTTCTTGGTCTGGTATTTCTTGTACGCGATTCTAGCGATTTATGCTCCGGGCTTTATGGCTCAAAAAATAATGGGCAATATCAACATCGGAGTCGTTATGGGTTTGCTTCAGTTTGCATCCACGTTCTTGATTACCGGGCTGTACGTTCGTTTTGCAAACCGCACCTTGGATCCCCAGGCTGCCGCCTTGCGTCATGACCTTGAATCCGGTGTATATAACAAATCAGTAGGGAAATAGGGGAGCCACATGAACTCACACATTCTCACAGCTGCGGATCAGTCTACTCAGACAGTGGGTACTCCGTGGATTAATATGCTCGTCTTTGCCTTGTTCGTAGGGGCAACAATGATCGTAGTTTTACGTGCCTCGAAAAACAATAAGACAGCTGCTGACTATTACGCAGGCGGGCGCTCTTTTAGCGGAACCCAAAATGGGTTAGCTATCGCAGGTGATTACCTCTCTGCAGCATCCTTCTTGGGTATCGTCGGTGCAATAGCCCTTCAGGGGTACGACGGCTTTTTGTACTCTATAGGCTTCTTGGTCGCGTGGTTAGTTGCACTGTTGCTAGTTGCCGAGATGCTTCGTAATACCGGTAAATTCACGATGGCCGACGTTCTGTCATTCCGCTTACGCCAACGTCCGGTGCGTATTGCTGCGTGTATTTCCACGCTGGCTGTGACCCTCTTTTACCTACTGGCTCAGATGGCCGGTGCTGGCGCCCTTGTTTCGCTGTTGATGGGTATTAGCTCGAAAGCGGGGCAGTCCCTCGTTATCATCATTGTTGGTGTGCTCATGATTGTCTACGTTCTGATCGGTGGCATGAAAGGCACCACCTGGGTACAGATCATCAAGGCATGCTTGTTGCTCATTGCAGTAGGTGTCATGACGGTCTGGATCATGGCTCTGCACGGTTTTAATCTCTCGACTTTGCTGGGAGCAGCGGTTGAAAGTAGCGGCAACCCCAAGTTGCTGGAGCCCGGCCTGAAATACGGTAAGAGCGAAGTTACCAAACTAGATTTTATTTCCTTGTCGCTTGCTCTGGTGCTTGGCGCAGCAGGTCTACCGCATGTATTGATGCGCTTTTACACTGTGCCCACTGCTAAAGAGGCTCGAAAGTCTGTGGTGTGGGCAATTAGCCTTATCGGTTTGTTCTATTTGTTTACCCTGGTACTTGGCTTTGGTGCGGCTGCTCTTGTAGGGCAGGATGCGATTGAGGCGGCTCCTGGCGGCGTAAATTCAGCTGCCCCCTTGTTGGCATTCCACCTGGGTGGATCGATTCTGATGGGACTGGTTGCTGCTATCGCGTTTGCAACTATTTTGGCAGTAGTGGCAGGTCTGGCAATTACCGCCTCAGCCTCATTTGCGCACGATATTTATACATCGGTTATTTGTAAAGGCAAGGCGGATCCTCGGAAAGAGATCCGCGTTGCAAAAACTACGGTAGTGGTCATAGGTTTACTTGCCATTGCTGGCGGTATTGGCGCACAGGGACAAAACGTGGCATTCCTTGTTGCTTTGGCTTTTGCTGTAGCAGCATCAGCGAATCTGCCCACTATCTTGCTGTCCTTGTTCTGGAAGGGGTTCACTACACGAGGGGCTGTACTTTCTATGTACGGTGGTTTGATTGTCTCGGTATTTCTTATCATTTTCTCCCCTGTGATGTCAGGGGCTGAAACCGCTATGATCCCCGGTGCCGACTTTGCAATCTTCCCGCTGACCAACCCCGGTTTGGTATCAATTCCTCTTGCCTTCATCTTGGGTATCGTTGGTTCGCTAACCGACGGTAAAGAAGATGAGCTCAAGCAGGCTGAGATGGAAGTTCGTTCTCTCACCGGCGTGGGAGCTGAAGGGGCTATTGATCACTAATTTCACCCGCTGGTAATCCTTTTTTTGAGATGGGTTGACGTCAAGAATTTTTCTTGGCGTCAACTTTTTTCTGCGTGCGACGCACTGACCAGGGAAAATGTCACTGTGATGAATATAAATAAACTTACTGATGAATTTGCTTCAAAACAGCTTTGAAATTGGTGAGAAGAACAGTAGACTTGTTTCTGTTATCAAGTATTTGTAGTCTAAACGGGCTACAGGAAATCGATAGAAAGAAGAAAACAAATGGGTGTTATTCTCGGTTGGATTATTCTCGGTCTTATTGCTGGTGCGCTTGCAAAGCTCATCATGCCTGGTAAGCAGGGCGGTGGCATCATCGTCACTATGATTCTTGGTATCGTAGGCGCACTGCTTGGCGGCTGGTTGGGTAGCTTCTTGCCCTTCCTGTCATCAAACACAGGTGGCCTGGGCCTCGGCTCAATCATCACCTCAGTAATTGGTGCTTTGATTGTTCTGTGGATTTACGGTCTTGCTACCAAGCGCCGCTAAATCTTAGCTTTCCTAAAAAGCCCCCGCGTCTCGTTGAGAGTGCGGGGGTTTTTCTTATGCGCCTATGGTCAAACTAACCTTCTATCGGCTAGCAGTACCTCATCTATCAGTGGCACAGTTTAACGTACACACAGCAAATGTCTTGAAAGAAGAATCGTGAAGAGTATTTTCCGCATCATGAGGGCAACCCATATTTTGTGGCCCTACTACACCGGTATTATTATCTGCTCTATTTTAATGTCGGTTACCTCGTTGGCTAGCCCTTTTATTATTAAAGGGGCAACAGATGCTGTGGTGAACTCACTCAACGGTAGCGAGCAGACCCCCGTGCGCGTCATTGTATGGTTTGCAGTAGCCTATTTCGCAGCTCAGCTTTTTAACACCGTTATCACTAACGTTGGTGGTTTTTGGGGTGATGTTATGAGCCAAAAGATGCGCACGATTCTCTCTACTCGATACTTCGAGAAGCTACTTGTGCTACCTCAAAGCTACTTCGATTCTGAGCTAACCGGCACCATTATTTCCCGGCTCAACCGCTCAATCACCGAAGTCACTAACTTCGTGAAGATGTTCTCAAATACCTTCTTCACCATGATTATTACCACCATTGCGGTAATCGGTATTAGCGGTTGGTACTACTGGCCTCTAGCGCTACTTCTTATCATTATCTTTCCCACCTATCTGTGGCTGACATCCAAAACCAGCGAAAAATGGCAGGTGTGGGAAGCTGATAAGAACAAAAATATCGATATAGCATCCGGTCGTTTTAACGAGGTTATTGGTCAGGTGCGCGTGGTGAAATCCTTCGGGCAAGAACGCCGCGAGCTGGGATTATTTACAAAGCACTTTAATAAGACCATTGGGCTGACGCAGTCACAGTCCTCGTTCTGGCACCGTATGGACGTGGCGCGTCGCGGTTTCTTGGACCTTATTTTCTTTGGTCTGTATCTCATGATTTTTCTGCGTACCCTATCGGGGGATTTCACCATTGGCGACATGGTGTTGCTTATTCAGCTCATGGGTATGGCTGTACAGCCCATTTCTTCTCTGAGCTGGGTAGTCGATACGGCACAGCGTGCCATCGCTGGATCTAAAGACTACTTTGAGGTGATGGAACTAGCACCTGATCGCCGCGCACTTGCCTTGGTCTCAACCACCTCAGGTTCGCAAGAACCTCAGCCGTTGAAGACATCGGCGGGAGACGACCTTATCCGCTTTGAAAACGTGGCGTTTGGGTATGAAGGTGAGGCAAATGTTCTCAACAATATCGACCTTGCTATCAAGCGCGGTGAAAAGATTGCTTTTGTGGGGGAGTCCGGTGGCGGTAAATCTACTCTGATGGCATTGTTGGAAGGTCTGTATGATCCTCGCGAGGGCAAGGTTGTAGTAGACGGAGATGTTATCGAAAACGCCGATCTTGAAAAATTGCGTTCACGCATCGGCATGGTTTTCCAGGATGCCTCGTTGTTCTCCGGCACTATTGCTGAAAATATTGCCTACTCGCGTCCTGATGCTAGCCGCGAAGAAATCATTCAGGCTGCCCAAAAGGCTAACGCTCATGCTTTTATTGAAAAGTTTGCCGATGGTTATGATTCGCTGATTGGCGAGCGCGGGTTGAAACTGTCGGGTGGGCAAAAGCAACGCATCGCGGTTGCCCGCGCAATTTTGAAAGACGCTCCTATTCTGATTTTGGATGAGGCGACCTCGGCTTTGGATACCAAGGCGGAGCGAGCTGTTCAGGCTGGTCTTGATGAGCTGATGGTGGGTCGTACCTCGTTGATTATCGCCCACCGGCTATCGACAATTTCAGCGGTTGACCGCATCGTTACTCTCAAAGATGGCAATATCGATGAAATTGGTACGCCTGAGGAGCTCTCTCGTTCAGGCGGCATCTATGCTGAGCTGCTGAGTCTGCAGGACTCGGGAAAGAAAGCTGATAAGAAGCGTCTGAAAAATTACGATATCGTCAGTTAATAAAGATATAAAACGCCCCACTGTAAATAACAGTGGGGCATTTTTGTGTGGATGGTGTGCAGGGTTTTCCAAGGTTGATTAGTTATCTTAGTAATTGCAGTAACTGTAAATACTTTGAAGGAGATAGTATGAAAGCCAAGATTGTCACCGCCGCTTTAGCCGCAGCTGGCGCCGGGTATGCCCGAAAGCGTCATTTTGAAAAGATTGAAGCAGTAACGCCATCACTCCGTACCCCTTTGCTGTATCTTCCCACCAACGGAATAGCAGCAGGTATTTCAAAAGTCCTCCCTACCCCTCAGCGAAACTGGATGCCTGTTGTCCCGCCGGCTTCTGGCGTGAGCGTTGTAGAGGTCGAACCGGAATACGAGGGGCACACCGCGCCCATAGGTTTTCTCAACCTTCCCGAGCACATTACCGGCGACGGTGCAGTCATGTGGATTCACGGCGGCGATCACGTAATTTCTACTGCCGGGATATATCAACATCAAGCCTCTGACCTAGCTCGTCAACTGGGAGTGCCAGTGTTTAGTCCTGAATACCGCAATGCAGGTGAAGCACCTTTCCCCGCTGACCTTGAGGATGTTTACACAGCCTTATGTTGGCTTCAAGAAAATGCGCAGACCTACGGTATTAACCCTGCAAAAATTGCTGTTGTGGGGGCAAGTGCCGGGGGAGGACTAGCAGCTGCCGTTGTAAATAAAACCCACGATGAAGGTCACCCGGTGAACTTTCAAGCGCTGATTTATCCCATGTTGGACGACCGCACCGTACTTCGCAAAGATGATGAAGGACGCGGCAACTTTATCTGGACGCGCGCCGATAATGAGACCGCATGGCGCACCTATCTCAATCGCGAACCGGGTGGCCCAGGAGTTCACGAATATGCAGCCCCGGCACGACGCGAGAACTTAGCGGGTTTACCTTCCACCTGGATTGGTGTGGGAGACCTTGATCTTTTCTATGAAGAGGATCTTGCCTACGCCTCCCGATTGAAAGAAGCGGGAGTGCAGGTGACAGTTCATGTTGAACCCGGTATGTACCACGCTGCCGATGCTAGAGTTCCCCGCGGTGCTAGCGCTAAAAGTTTTACCGCTAGCCTAGTGAATGCTCTACGCGCGTTCTTGCTCGACCCTGCCGAGTAAGAAAGTTGAATAGGCATCGCGTGAGATACTAGAAACATGAAATTTGGCGCAACAACACCTGACTTTGGCTCACGCGATGCCCTAACTCCCGAACTGGTTGAGTTCATGGGAAAGGGGCGCACAGTTACTCTTCTCGGCTCTACCGGTTCTATCGGCACTCAGGCAATGGACGTTATCCGGCATGTTGCCCATCTTGCCGGCACAACCGTTGATAGCCAGGATGCGCCCCTGAAAGTAGTCGCGTTAGCAGCCGGTACTTCTTCTCTCCAGCTATTAGCACAGCAAGCTGTTGAAACTCGTGCTCAGTTGGTGGCTACCTCAGGTGATGCAGACTCTGCACGCAAGCTCAAAGAAATTATCTCTGAGCTAGCCGGAAGCTCCAACATCACCTATAGCCCCCGCATCGTTCACGGTAAGGACGCTGCAACCGAAGCTGCAAGTTTTGGTGCTGACGTTGTGCTTAACGGAATCACAGGTTCCATCGGTCTTGCCCCCACCCTAGCTGCCCTAGAGTCTGGCCAGCAGGTGGCACTTGCGAATAAAGAGTCGCTGATCGCTGGCGGACGCTTAGTACGCGCTGCCGTCGACGCATCTCCCTTAGAGCAGCCACTGATTCCCGTTGACTCTGAACATTCTGCGCTCGCGCAAGCACTATCATCGGGAGACGATCGGGAAGTTGACCGCCTGATTCTGACCGCGTCCGGTGGACCTTTCCGCGGCATGAGCTACGAACAGCTCCGCGAAGTTACACCCAAACAAGCACTTGCCCACCCCACATGGGACATGGGGTTAGTGGTTACCACCAACTCGGCGTCCATGGTGAATAAGGCTTTAGAGGTTTTAGAAGCCCACCATCTATTCGGTGTTGATTTGGATCGTATTGATGTCACTGTGCACCGTCAATCTATCGTGCACTCCATGGTGCAGTTTGTAGACGGTTCAACGATTGCCCAGGCATCTCCTCCCACCATGCTCCTGCCCATCGCCTTAGGCCTTACCTGGCCCCACCGCGTCCCCGGTGTTGCTCAGCCCTGTGACTGGAGCACAGCTTCTGAATGGACATTTGAACCGCTGGACAACAAGGCATTCCCTGCCGTTGACATGATTAAGGACGCTGGTAAGCGCGCTGGTACTTTCCCGGCTGTCTTCAACGCTGCCAATGAAGAAGCGGTTGCAGCTTTCCATGCTGGTACCATTCGTTTTACCGACATCATTGACACCGTCGGCAAAGTGCTGAACGAGCACGAAAACTTAGATACCAAGACTGAGGACAAGAACCTCACCCTGGATGCTGTGCTCAACGCGGAGAAATGGGCACGAGCACGCGCAAACGAAATCTTGGGACGCTAAGAGCTGTATTGTTTTCTCAAAACATCTCTGAGCTTGGCTAGGACGCTGGCAGTCAGCTGGCTCGGGGCTGGCGTTTAAGGGAAGCTGACTAACAGCGTCCTGGATGAAGCGAAACCTAGATGCTAGTGAAATTAGGAATGCCCCGGTTACTCAGAAAAGTAACCGGGGCATTTCAGAATAGTGCAAAGAAGTTTAGTAGACCTCTAAACCGCGTGCGCGGAACTGATTCCGGATGCGTTCGGTGTCTTCTTTAGAGGGCGGTTGGACGTCCTTGAGATCGTAATTGAGCCCCAGAGCCTCCCACTTATCGGTACCCATTTGGTGGAAGGGCAAAACTTCCACACGTTTGACCGCATTGGGCCAGCGGCACACGATATCTGCTACTTTCTCAACATTTTCATAAGAATCCGTGTAACCGGGGACAGCTACAAACCGAATCCACACGTCCTTACCCAACGCGTTGAGACGGTCACCAAAATCAATGGTGGGCTGCAAGTCGCGTCCTGTGACTCTCTTATAAGTCTCTTCGTCACCCGATTTAACATCGAGAAGTACCAAATCAACATAGTCTAAGAACTCATCTGTCACGGTGCGCCCGAGGTAGCCGGAGGTGTCAATGCAGGTGTGAACACCCAGCGATTTCGCGCTCATCAAAAGGTTTTCTGCAAACGCGCGTTGCATAAGAACCTCGCCACCGGAGATCGTAATACCACCACCGGTTGATCGAAAGACCTTGCGATACCGCTTGACCTTCTTCAGCAGCTCATCGATCTTGATCGGTTTGCCGTCTCGCATCTGAAAAGTATCGGGGTTATGGCAGTAGACACAACGTAGTGGGCAACCGTTCATGAAAACGGTCATGCGAGTACCGGGCCCGTCTACTGCGGTGACTAACTCCCAGGAGTGGATTGAACCGAGCTTGCCTTCGCGCATCAACTGTAATTGTGATGAGCGTTCAAGATCTGTCATCTCACCCAAGCCCCAGGTGCCTGCCCCGGATTGGCGAGACTCCGGGGGAGCGAAATCTTGTTCCCCCGGAGCCTTTACATCAATAGTCATAGATGAAATTATGCGCCCTGGTGGAAGGTGCGTGAGAGAACGTCCATCTGCTGCTCGCGGGTAAGACGAACAAAGTTGACGGCGTAACCTGAAACGCGAACGGTGAGGTTCGGGTAGTTTTCAGGGTTCTCCATAGCATCCAGGAGGGTGTCTTTATTCAGCACGTTGATGTTTGCATGGTAGAGACCCTTGCTGTCTGCGGGCTTTGCCTCGCGGTTTGCCTTCATCGATGCAAGGCGCTCTTCGTAAGTCTTTACTGCCATGATATGACCTTCTTTCTTCAGAGATTTTTTGGGGGAGTTAAGAGAAACTAGTCTTCTTCTGGAACGAACCCGGCGTCCAAGATGCCCACGAGGTTCTTCACCTGTTCGTCCTTGGTACGACCCAACGCGGTTGGAGTAATCGTGTTGGTGAGTGAGATGCCGTCCAGAGCGTCGTCGTAATCGAGCTTACCGACAGAGAGCATGGACGCCACCATACCGTGGGTATCTTTGCCGTTCTCGGGGTTAGCACCGGGGGAGAACGGAGTGCCCGCGCGGTGACCTGACGGGAAGTTACCGGTTGCCTTACCGTAGACAACGTTTGAGGTAATAGTCAGAACGGACTGAGTAGGAATAGCGTCACGGTAGAGCGGGATAGCCTTGATCTTTTCCATGACGGTGTGGACGATGGTTGCAGCGATATCGTCGGCACGATCATCATCGTTACCGTAGGCGGGGTAATCACCCTCGGTCTTGTAATCAACAATCAGACCGGTCTCATCGCGAATAGGGGTTACCTTCGCATACTTGATAGCTGACAGTGAGTCAGCAACGATTGACAGGCCGGCAATACCGCAACCCATCGCGCGGATGATATCTGAATCATGCAGAGCCATCTCGATGGATTCATAGGCGTATTTGTCGTGGCTGTAGTGAATAATATTCAACGCCTCAACGTAAGTGCCAATCACCCAGTCGAGCATGTGCTCGTACTTGTTCCAGACTTCATCAAAGTCCAGCGGCCCATCACCGGCAATGGGCTCGTAACCTTCGACCACCTGTTTGCCGCTCATTTCATCGCGTCCACCGTTCATGGCGTACAGCAGAGCCTTAGCAGCGTTGACTCGGGCGCCAAAGAACTGCATCTGCTTACCGACCTTCATCGGTGAGACACAGCAGGCAATAGCGGCGTCGTCGCCCCAGTGTTCGCGAATCTGGGGATCAGATTCGTACTGAATGGATGAGGTCTCGATAGAGATTGCTGAACAGAATTCCTTGTAGCCTTCGGGCAGACGCTCATCCCAGAAGATGGTGATGTTCGGCTCGGGAGCCGGACCCAGGTTACGCAGGGTCTGCAACAGACGGAATGAGGTCTTGGTGACGAGGGTGCGTCCGTCATCGGCGAAACCACCGTCTGACCAGGTTGCCCAGTAGGGATCGCCCGAGAAGATTTGATCGTAGTCAATGGTGCGCAAGAAGCGGGTGATGCGCAACTTGATAACGAGCGCGTCGATCATTTCTTGAGCATCGGTTTCGGTAATGGTGCCTTCTGCAAGATCACGCTCAAAGTAAGCGTCCAAGAAACCTGAGAGGCGACCGATGGACATTGCGGCACCGTCCTGGGACTTTACTGATGCCAGGTAGCCAAAGTAGGTCCACTGAACAGCTTCTTGAGCATTCTTGGCAGGACCTGAGAGATCACAGCCGTACTTTTCAGCCATCTTCTTCAGGCGCTTGAGGGCCTTGATCTGTTCTGAGTGCTCTTCGCGGTAGCGAGCCCAGTGCTCTGAGAAGCCCTTATCTGCAACGGCGTCTTTTGCTCGCTCTTTATCAGCGATGAGTGCGTCTACACCGTAGAGAGCTACACGGCGGTAGTCACCGATGATGCGACCGCGGCCGTAAGCATCAGGCAAGCCCGTGATGATATGTGATGAGCGTGCAGCACGGATTCGAGGAGTGTAAATATCGAAAACAGCGTCGTTGTGAGTCTTGCGGTACTCGGTAAAGATTTTCTTGATGTCAGGGTTGGGTTCTTTGCCAGCCTCGCGGATAGCGGTTTCAACCATGCGCCATCCGCCGTTGGGCATCATCGCGCGCTTGAGGGGAACATCGGTTTGCAGGCCAACGATGACGTCGTCATCTTCTGAGATGTAACCAGCACCGAAAGCATCAATTTCTGCCGGGGTGTCAGTATCTACGTCGTAAACACGTTGCTTGCGTTCAACAGAGAGGAACTTCTTTTCTAGGGTGTCCCATACGCGCAGGGTCTTCTCGGTGGGGCCTGCTAGGAAGGACGCGTCGCCCTCGAAAGGGGTGTAGTTCTTCAGGATAAAGTCGCGTACTTCAACGCCGCGCTTCCACTGACCGTCTGCGAAGTTACGCCACGCCTCAGCAAACTCGGGACGAATTAAGAGGTCTTCGTCGATGTGAGCTTGTGCAGTCATTGTGCTGATTGCTCCTTTTCTATCTGCCCTATAGAGCAGGGCATGTGTAGAGGAATATCTTGCTTTAAACCCTAGGAGTTATAACGGTAAAAATAAAGGTGACGAGAAACTTTGTGAGTATGCTGGACAATGAGTTGACTTTAAAAACATAGCTTTGACTAGGTGTTTTGTTGGGTTTTGTCTCAATAGTCAGGGTGCTTAGGCTTGTTGACTCAAGAAAAATATCAAATATGAAGTAAAGGTCATTTTTACATAAAAAATTGGGTGGATCTGACCCAAGCTTTGAGGTGAAAATGACCTAAAGTATCGAGCGGTGGCCGGTGCACAGTACAGAGTAATCCACTTCATAGAAGGACTGTTTGAAACCCGCTGTTGGCGATACTTTTGGGGGCTCATTCAGGTGAATACTTTAGGATGGGGGCGGCTTTGGTTCTGTGGGAATGAGCACTAGAGTATGACTAGTTATTGGCGCGAAAATTTTGAGAGCGTAGGGCGCAATGGGCATCTTGCTATTTATTGTTGGTGTCATCATTATGGCAGTGGCTATTGGGGCATCTATCGGTTTGCACGAGGTTGGTCACCTAGTACCCGCTAAAAAATTCGGTGTTCGCGTGCCCCAGTACATGATTGGGTTCGGCAAAACCCTATTTTCTGTTCGCAGGGGAGAAACCGAATATGGTTTTAAGATGATTCCTCTGGGCGGCTATATCTCAATGATTGGTATGTACCCGCCAGCTGCAGCTGATAAGGGGCTTCGCACCAGCACCACCGGTCCGTTTAGTCAGCTTATTGAGGACGCGCGCGCCGTTGATCACGAGCGCATCGTGGAGTCGGATGAAAACAGAGTCTTCTATAAGCTCCCCATTTATAAACGCATCATTATCATGCTGGGTGGGCCGTTCATGAACCTGCTCATTGGGGTAGCGTGCGTTGCGGTTCTCATTCTTGGTTTTGGTAACGCCCAGCCTACAACCACCGTCGAAGCTGTGAGTCAGTGTGTGAAAACGGTAGCTTCTGATCAAGAGAACAGCTCTGCCACTACGTGCACTGATAAAGATCCTCAAGCGCCGGCAGCTGCGGCCGGATTAAAAACAGGGGATGTGATTACGCGTTTTGCCGGTCAAGAGATTTCAAGCTGGGATCAGCTCACGGATGAGATTAAAACTCACGCAAACCAAAGTTTTGAGGTCACCGTGCTTCGCGATGGGAAAACAGAAAATTTCACCATCGAACCGATACTTACTGCGCGTCCTGTCATTAACGAAGCTACTGGTGCCTACGAGAAAAACGAAGACGGTAGCTACAAGACCACCGATGTTGGTTTTATCGGGGTGTCACCATCCACTGAACTAGTTCCCGGGTCTGTAGGCGATATTCTGCCAACCGTGGGACAGCAGATGAAAAGTATTTACGCCAGTGTCTTACGTCTGCCGGTGCGCGTTTTTGAAACAGCGCAAGTACTGGTAACTAACGGCGAGAGGGATATTAACGGCCCTATGTCAGTGGTTGGGGTGGGGCGCATCGCCGGTGAAATCGCATCCACCGATCAGATTAATCTCAAAGAAAAGGGCGCGACGCTGGTGTCAATGATTGGTACCCTCAACCTCTTTCTCTTCGCCCTGAACCTGGTGCCCTTACTTCCGCTGGATGGCGGCCATGTACTCGGTGCTCTATGGGAAGGTGTACGTAAGGTCTTTGCGCGTATGTTCGGGCTCAAGAACCCCGGACCTTTCGACGCTGCCAAACTTTTGCCGCTGACTTTTGTGGTTGCCGGAGCATTTGGTGTGATGTCGCTGATTCTGATTACTGCAGATATCTTCAAGCCAATTTCTTTGCTCTAAAGATAGAGTCAGCGCTCGGTTTTATCTTATGAGAGGAGCTTGATGAGTTGCTCGTGGTGGTGCTCGGGTAAACAGTGGGCAGCCACGACTTTCTCGGCAACCTCCTTATTGCCCATTTTTGCCGCAAATGCCATGTCCATTGTGATGCCATGCGAGGGACGTTCGTGAAAAACAATGTCATCGCCGGCAGCTATAGAGCCGGGAAAAATGACGCGAGCATAAGCCCCGCAATCACCATGCTGAGTGAAGGTCTTTACCCACCCTTCGCGCTCTAACCACAGGGCAAACGTCCTGCACGGTTGCCTAGGAACGCTGACTTCTAGCACAGCGTTTCCGACCGAAAATCGTTGGTTGATAAGTGCCTGCGACCAGTCAATGCTTGTTGTGGTGAGATTTTCCCCGAAAAATCCGTTGGGGTATTCGGTACTGCATTCTTCACTCCAAAAATCCAACTCCTCGCGAGCAAAAAGGTAGACAGCCTTATCTGCTCCTCCGTGATGTTTCGAGTCCCCAACGGTATCGCCTTCAACTCCAGATCCGTCGCCGTAGTGAGGTCCGGGTGCAAACACTTTGAGTGAATCAACGGGTACTTTGTGAATGCCCGTGGGGCGATAGGGTTGGTTCGGGGCTGGAAAAGGACGCGCGATATTAGTTGATAGGACGCGTGCGGTTGGGGAAGGTGCAGTAGAAGGGGAGCTCATATACGGCATTGTAGATGCGCGTGTGGTGAAAGAGTCGCAGCTTTGTCTTCTTAAAATCGCGCCAACTGGTGCACAATAGAAGTTGACTCAATACGTAGGCTTGTGGCTACGTATAAAAATACTTTTGGAGGAACGCTTTGACCTCGGTCAATCTAGGAATGCCTGCACCCCCGCCGCCAGTTTTGGCTCCGCGACGCAAGACCCGCCAGTTCAAGGTTGGATCAGTTGGCGTTGGCTCAGAATCGCCCATTTCAGTGCAGTCAATGACTACCACCAAAACTCACGATATTGGTGCTACTTTGCAGCAAATCGCTGAGCTCACTGCAGCAGGTTGCGACATCGTACGTGTGGCGTGCCCCACCGATAAGGATGCAGAGGCGCTGCCAATTATTGCTCAGCAGTCACAGATTCCTGTGATTGCAGATATCCACTTTCAGCCCAAGTATGTTTACCAGGCAATTGAAGCTGGATGCGGCGCTGTTCGTGTGAACCCCGGTAACATCCGTAAGTTCGATGACCAGGTTAAAGAAATTGCTCAGGTGGCTAAGGACCACGGCACTTCGATTCGTATCGGTGTGAACGGTGGCTCTTTGGATAAGCGTCTGCTAGAGAAGTACGGACGCGCTACCCCCGAGGCTCTGGTCGAGTCAGCTGTGTGGGAAGCATCCTTGTTCGAGGAACACGGTTTTCACGACTTCAAAATTTCTGTGAAGCATAATGACCCTGTGATCATGGTAGAGGCCTACCGCCAATTGGCGGCAGCTGGCGACTGGCCGCTGCACCTGGGCGTCACGGAGGCTGGTCCTGCTTTCCAGGGCACCATTAAGAGCTCAACCGCTTTTGGTGCTTTGCTCTCTCAGGGTATTGGCGACACCATTCGCGTTTCGCTGTCCGCTCCTCCCGTTGAAGAGGTCAAGGTTGGCTCGCAGATTCTTGAATCTCTGAACCTACGCCCGCGCAAACTTGATATTGTTTCGTGCCCCTCTTGCGGACGCGCCCAGGTCAATGTCTGGGAACTGGCAGAAAAGGTAACTGAAGGTCTTGAAGGCATGAAGGTTCCTCTGCGCGTAGCTGTGATGGGCTGTGTTGTAAACGGCCCCGGCGAAGCTCGTGAAGCTGATCTCGGTGTCGCATCCGGTAACGGTAAGGGACAGATCTTCGTTAAGGGCGAAGTCATCAAGACTGTGCCCGAAGATCAGATTGTTGAGACCCTGATCGAAGAAGCTAACCGCATTGCAGCAGAGATGGAAGCAAACGGCGAGTACGTACCTGAAGGCTCACCCTCCGTTAACGTCAGCTAGAATATCTGTTCCTCATAAAATAGAAGCCACCGGCACATCCATGAAACCTACGCAAACGCGGTCTGTTACCGTCAGTATTCGACCGTTAACTAACGAATACCGTCAGCAACTGTGTAGTTTTTTGGACCGTGATCCGGTGGCTTCTGTTTTTAGCGCAGAGCATCTTGCTAAATTCGGTTTACCCGATGCCCAGGGTGTTGCGCGCGTGCGCTCGCCTTTCGGGTTCATGGGTATTTTTGAATCCGCGCTTGAGCAAAGAACTGATGCAGATGACACCTTTGTATTAGGGGCGAGTATTCCCCGCGCTTTACGTCAGATGGCGCAGGTATTTGTGCGACCTTTACCCTTTGCAACTGAGTCTGCGACAGAACCTCAAACAACCACGGAAGGTACTTTAGCTCCCCGCTACGAGAAATTAGTGGGTGCTTTTTGGTTGGGTGGTAACTGCGTCCCTGTTGAAATACCAGAGCAGTACATTTCTGATGTGGCAACGTTTATCTCGCGCCATAACCGTCAAATTGCATCTATTTTTGGTCTTGCCCACACTGTATTGCCATTGTGGGAAGAGGCTGAAGCATCTTTCAAGAACCCCTTAGATGTGCGATCGTGCCAACCGCTTTTGTATCTGCCTCCAAAGCGCCATATGGGACAATCGCGAGATTTTTATCGGCCCGGTCTGTTGGCTCCTCAGATTCCTAGTCCTGTACGTTTTGCTCGAGAAGAAGACAGTAAAACGCTGTTGCAGGCATCCATCGCCATGTTCACTGAAGAAGTGGGATACGACCCCATGACGCGGGATTCAGTAGGGTATACCCGCCGCGTCCACGATTTTATTTATGAGCGTCGAACTGTCGTTGCTGTCAACAGCGAAAATGTTGTTATCTTCAAAACAGATGTGGGTATCGCAGCTGGCGATGTGTGCCAGTTACAAGGTGTATGGTTGCACCCTGCGTACCGGGGTTTCGGTCTCTCCGCCCCACTTTTAGCCCAAGCCTGCGAGCTATTGCGTCCGCGATACCCGCAGATCAGCCTGTATGTTAATGACTATAACGTGAAAGCCCGGGCTCTTTATGAGCGGGTGGGCTTTGAGCAGACAGGCACTTTTGCGACAGTGCTTTTTTAATTGTAGGCGGTTTTGTGTTGCGTGCTACATAAATAGCTACAAAATTTAGGTCTAATTACCCCGGAAATATATCTAAAGTAGGGTCTAGAACTACGTTCACACACACAAAAGGCGAACCTAAATGCGCACACTGACGCACCAAGCCGCATCCGTAACTTTCGGAGCGGCTTTGCTTATCTCACTTTTCTCTGCAGGATCCGCTCACGCCCAAACGGTGGAGACAACTGCTACTCAAGATATTTCTGCACACGTGCAGGCGTTCGGCGCTGAGTATGGGGACGCCACAGATAGCCTTCATTGTTATGACAATGCAGTGTGCGAACAAAGCTATGAAAAAGCAGTTATCACGTGGAGTACTCGCACAGGCGCTCACGCTATCGTCGGTCCACACCGCGTTGATGCGTTTAAGCTAGCGGGCGGCGTAGAAAAACTTGGCGCTCTTGAATCTGAATTTTGGCACAGCGCGTACTGCGGTGAATCCGTTACCACTACAGATGGCGTGCGTCGCTTTATGGTTGTGGTCGATTCAGGGACTCAGGCGGGCTCTTACCTCTCACTTAACGAAGCAGAAGCAGAAGAGTGGCGCGCTACCCGCGCCGAGTCCAAGGCTTGTTTTGCTGACAATGTGGCTAGCCATGATTCTTCTGTAGGTATTTAGGGCCTTACTATCTGTCGCGAGAATTGGGGTCTCGCAGATTTTTCGTTGCCTTGTGGCTCACCACCTAGAGGCAACGGGGTAAAGAGCGCATCGTGTGATGCTCTCTTGCACAAAAAATAGGGGAAAAATGAAAAACACATACACAATCACAACATCTGCGCTAGCACTTGCAACGTTAGCAATGACGCTTACTCCCGGAGCTGCTCAGGCAGCTACCTTCCGTCAGAATCCTGATGCAGGTATCACTAAAGTTTGGCAACAGAACCCCGAGAAGTACGGTCAGCCAACTTCTAATGAGGAATGCGTTACCGGTTCTGGCTGTGCTCAGAGCTTTGAAAATGCTGTTATCACCTGGAGTCGTACTACCGGCGTGAAGGTACTCAACGGTGCTGAGCGCGCGGCTGCTTACAAAGAAGCAGGCGGTATTGCCGCTTTGGGTGCTTTAGAATCCGATGCGTGGAATCATAGCTACTGTGGTACTTCTGTTACCACTTTCAACGGAAAGAACCAGAGCCGCTGGTTGGTAGTTCTTGAAGACGATAAAGGTACAGCTGGCACTGCACTAGACCTGAATTCTGAAGAAGGTAGAAAGTGGAAGGCAGAGCGAGATCAAACTCGTGAATGCTTCGATACTGCAGCTGAGAATCCTGCGCCGGTTGAAGAACCGAAGCCTACGCCTGCAACTGAGGTAGTACCGCAGAAGTACATTGACCGTGTTAATTCTTTGGCGAAATCTTATGAAAGAGACTTGCTGGGAAAAGTCACCTCACCTCTGAAAAAGGAAGCAGACCAGCTGTGGGTGCAACGTCATGAATACGCATCCATTGTCTACAACGCACGTGACCAAAAAGTTGTACTAGTTGAAAACGCTACATTGGATTATGCACTACAGCATCTAGACCAGTTTGGTCTGCCCGTCAACGAGATTATTTATAGGGAAGAAGACGGTCGAGAGTTCATTCGAACTACCTTTCAAACAGATGAACTTCACAGATTCCAGTTCCGTATCCGTAACCAGTCTGAGTTGGTCTACGTTCCTTACACCGCAACTGTGGAGGAACCTTGGAACTTCAAGTCTTCAGCACCTATCTTTGTAGCAAGTTTCACGGACTCTCGCCCGGCACCTACTCCTCCTCCTGTACCTCAGCCCACTATTCCCGAGGGCTATCAGAAGCCAACTATCCCAATCACCCCAAATAATCCTAAGGACACTACTAAGAGCGATCTTGAAAACGCGGCTATTACCATCGATAAGTTGGTAGCCTCAACCACCGAGTTCTCACCTTCACAACCTGTTGGCGAAGTGACCCACCGAGGTGGCGTGTACTACACCCAGGATTTCGGTAACAACATCTCAGCTATCTACTCATCAGAGCAGAATAAAGCTATCTGGATGAATACCGATGCTGTTACCGAGTATCTAACCAAACCCGGTGTCTATGGCTCTTACCTGTGGTTAAATCAGATCACTGTTGCCGATGGCCAACCCACCATTCAGGCAGTGACAATGCAAAATTCTGAGCTGAAGTATAACTGGGAAGACGATGGTTCGCTTCTTTACTCAGCTGCTGAAAGCAAGGCACTGTTCTACCTACCGGTCTCTTTGGACTGGATCAATGGGGCATACGCAATGTACCACGGTCAGAATCCCACACTGGTCAACGGTTTTCCGGATCATGTGACTGGCCGAGTCTATGATGAAAACCTTCCTGTAGATACTACCTACGATTGGTCTAACGCCCAGTTCATTGAATTACCCCGAGTCTTGAGGATCCAGGCAGACGGAAAAGACTGGTATATCAAGGCAACTGTAGACGGTAAACCCTTGCCCGGAGCAAAGCCTGTGGCCTCAAACATGCTTCTGGAAAGCTACCTCAATTCTGATCGACCTCGTTTGGCAAACTACGCTGACTGGGCATTTGGCGGGGACTACCAGATGTATAACAACCTGAGCATGCTGGGTGCACCAGTCGGTGAAGAAGTTGAATACACCGATGAACAAGGCATGACCACCGTGACCCAAGAGTTCGAAGGTGGTACTGCAACCTGGTACAAGGGAACAGAGTTCTTGGGCGCTAGCTTGAACGAAGTTGGCGAAGCAAAGAAAGCTTGGTACGACTCACTCGGTATCTAATCGGTTGAGTAGAAGCGGTGCCAACCTGTCTTGTTCTGCGATATAGGTGCCGTAGCTATTTTTCACCGAGCGTGTTTCACCCAAGTTCTATGGGCTCAGCCAGCTAGCTGGCTGAGCCCACGGATTACGGATGCGAGCTTTCATGGCTCTCATCCTGGGTAGGAGAGGGGTTCCAATAGGTCCCTCTCCTCTATTTTTAGGGAAAATCATGAATAACAAACATACATTTTTAGCTTCGGCATCTGCGGCGCTTGCTGCAACAGCGAGTTTGGGTCTCATGCCAGCAGCATCGGCAGCGGATATCTACATGAACCCCAATGCTGCTATTACTAAGCAGTGGCAGAAGAATGCTGAGGCTTACGGTAAGCCTCTTTCCAAAGAGTTGTGTGCCACCGGTGCTGGTTGTGCGCAACAGTTTGAAAACGCGGTTATCACGTGGAGCCGTAACACTGGTGTGAAGGTTCTTAGTGGCGCTGAGCGTGCTCAGGCGTATATGGATGCTGGTGGTGTTAAAACCCTCGGTGCCCTTGAGTCTGATGCTTGGAATAATAGTTTTTGCGGTCCGTCGGTGACTACTTTCAATGGATCGAATTCGAGTCGTTGGTTGCTAGTGGTTGATGAGGGCAAGGCTTCGGTGGGTTCGAAGATTGATTTGAAGTCTGAGGTTGGTCAGAAGTGGTTGGCTGAACGTGCTCAGACTAAGCAATGTTTTGACGCTACGGATGTGGGTGCTGAAGATTGGTCTCAAAGCCAGGGCTTCACAGACTTGGTCAATACCTATGCATCGACCATTCCTATAACGTTAGGTCAGTTGCAAGAACCGCTGAAAGCCGTAGACGATACTCTCGCGGTTCAGCGTCATGAGTTCGGCTCGTTAATTATCAACAAGAACACTGGCAAAGTCGTTCCCATCGAGAACTCCGTACTTGAGTACTACCTGCAAAATCGTGCCGAGTATGGTCTGCCTATTAGCGGCGAAGTTACTCCTGTATATGGTAGTAAGATCAGTATCGATACTTGGTTCGCTACCGATGCAAACCATAAGACATTGCTGGGAGTAAGGAACGGAGTCATCGAGGCTTATGAGTATAGCCGTTCGAAGGCGGGTACCCAATTTGCGGTAACCGGACCCATTGAAGTGGATTCAGCCGATGACCCTCGTCCAGAAATAGCTAATCTGAGTGAAAAGCTTGCTCAGTCTTCTATTTCTCACTATGTTGAATCGCTGACATCAGTTGATCTCGGTCAAGCAACCGATCAGATTCACGCAATAAAGTTCAAAAACGATTGGCCGCTTACCTACTACGTGCAGAATTTCTCTCACGGTTACACAGTTATCTTCAACGGCACTGAGGATCAGGTCTCTGTGATGGAAACTGAATTATTCAAACTCGCTCTCGAGAAGAACCTGTTACAGAGTGGGAACCCCATGAAATCTGAATTTGTTGATGTAGATGGGGATCAAACCCCTGAAACGCAAACCTACTTCATTCGGCGTGGAGTTATGTCATGCGATATTCGCAACTCGGCTGAAGGCTTTGCCCTGAGACTAGCCGCGGATCAGAAGACTCTTGTGCAGACCGATTGGGAACTTGCTGATACTGCACAGGCTGGCTGCGTACCGACACTGACCGACTCTGCGCGTCCTCTAGAAATTCCTGCCAACCTGTTCAAGCGCGAGGCAGTACAAGGTGGTGTAGTTGATACGTCAGTTAACTGGTATGTAGCCTCCACCGCGTCCCGCCAACAGGCACTGTTTTACTTTGATAGTAAAACCAAGGAACGCTGGATTGTAGCTGCTGGAGAGGACGGTAAGCCCCTGCCCGGTGCTAAAGCCTTCAAGAGTAGTCTCTTTGACGTCGATTTCGTGGGAC
>JBHWPN010000084.1:0-12178 GCA_043424895.1 Rothia sp. (in: high G+C Gram-positive bacteria)
TTAGCAGGAAGTGCTGAACCTGCAACTGCTGCGGTTGCGATTGCTGCGATTGACGCGTTGCGTACAGTCTTTGAAGCCATTTTAGTATTTCCTCCAGTGCCTAACGAGGTGAGCTGTCGGGTTCGAGTAGGAAGTCACTCGGTTGCAAAGTGCAACTTAACCCCAAGGGTTTTTGATGTGAAACCCAAAATTTGGTTCCCCCGCTTCTGCCAAGCAGTGTTTTATGAATGAAGCCCCGATTGTTTTGAACAGTGGCAGAACTAGGCGTGCTGTTCTCAGGGGTGCCGCTCCGACCAGTGATTGGCACAGAAGAAGACATTACACACGTTTCGAAGAATTGTCACGTTTTGGTCACGGAAATATAAATTTTTGGTAAATCACCCACCAAATAACTCGAAATTTAAGTGACCCACCGCATCTGAATAGCCTTTTGGGGCAAAGATAAAATGCTCTGACTAGGGCTTTTACCTCCAAATCATTAAATAAGCACTCTTCATACCTATTTTAAGCAACCTTAATCACACACGCAGGCTTTAGATATATTTGGGGCGCAAAACACCCGTCCGTCCCCTTATCAGCGGCTCTCATCTCGTATCGTCACGATTAGATAACGGACACCTAAACCTCTGAATTGCGGGACCAAAGAGGACGGTACGCCCCCCCTGTATCTCTCCTATACCTTGAGGGACACAAAGGGCGGACCATCCGTCTACAACAGATGAACCGCCCTCTAAAATTTCGAAAAAGCTACTTTTTTAATGACGCTTGACCACAATGGAATCTGCGATTTCGTCCACCAGCTCTAAGCCGGCGTCGTGTCCTTCTGCAGTAACCCGCACGCCACGCGCAGTAGGCAGAATAGAAACTTGAGCACCATAGACAATCCCTGCATCCGCCAACTTTGACAACAGGTCAATATCGGTTTGTACAAACTCAGAAAGACGAGAAACCGTAAAACGATCGTCTTCTTCAGAATCTTTTGCGGCGATAGTCATTGAAACGGTACGCGCATCATTATGTTCGCTGCTATCCCCTAAATCTTCGAGACCTGGAATAGCGTTGCCGTAGGGCGAGTACTTAGGATTATCTAGTAGCTCCAGCAAACGACGCTCCACGCGTTCACTCATAACGTGCTCCCAGCGGCAGGCCTCGTCGTGTAGATACTCAAAATCAAGACCGATAACATCCGATAGCAAGCGCTCTGCTAGGCGGTGCTTACGCATAACTTCAACGGCCTTGTGACGCCCGTCCTCAGTAAGTTGTAAGGAGCGGTCTTTTGCAACTTCAACCAGTCCGTGGCGTTCCATACGAGCAACAGTCTGCGAAACAGTAGGGCCGGAGTGGTCCAAGCGCTCAGCAATACGAGCGCGCATGGGCACAATTTCTTCTTCTTCAAGTTCGAGAATCGTGCGCAGGTACATTTCAGTAGTATCAATAAGATCTGTCATGTCCGTGCTCTCTTATCTAGATACGTGCGCTGCGCACACGTGGGACTTCTTTAGATATTTATTCTAGTGCTGATTTTATATTCATGGTCAGCTTACTTTGTGAGCGTACGAGTTTTCTGCGTTTGCATGACACCCGGTTATCTCACCATTCGAAAATTCCCCAGCAGTTGCGCTGATTGCCCTCCTGTTTCAAAAGCTCACAGGCACAATAGATAGTGTTCAAGCCCATCTCTTCACATTTCTTACTAAGGCTTGTCACCACGAATTGGAGTGTATTGTGACTGATTTTCTCTCTATCCCCACCCATTTACTTCCCGCCGATGGACGTTTTGGAGCAGGGCCTTCTAAGGTTCGCCCCGAACAGGTTGCGGCTGTAGCTTCAGCTGGAGAGAAACTCCTTGGCACCTCGCACCGTCAGGCTCCCATCAAAAATCTAGTGGCTGAGATTCGCGAAGGCCTCAAGACATTCTTTAACGCACCTGATGACTATGAGGTGATTCTTGGCAACGGTGGTGCAACAGCTTTTTGGGACGCAGCAGCTTTCGGTCTCGTAGAAACCAAGGCTCAGCATCTAGTCTTTGGGGAATTCGGTTCTAAGTTTGCCGCAGCTACAGATAAAGCGCCGCACCTTGAGCGTTCTTCAATCATTTCGGCAGAGCCCGGTACGCGTCCCTCGCCTGTGGCAGAAGACGGTGTAGATGTTTATGCCTGGCCCCACAACGAAACCTCAACCGGTGTTTTCGCACCGGTACAGCGTCCTGATGGTATCGATCAGGACGCGTTGGTGGTGGTAGATGCCACCAGCGCCGCCGGCGGGCTCGACGTCGAAATCACAAACTGCGACGTCTATTACTTCTCACCTCAAAAAAACTTCGCCTCGGACGGCGGGCTGTGGTTTGCCCTATTCTCGCCCAAAGCACGTGAGCGCGCGCAGAAAATCGCAGATTCAGGACGCTGGATTCCTGATTCGCTGTCATTGACAACGGCGATTGATAACTCGCTGAAAAACCAGACCTACAATACGCCGGCTCTTGCAACCCTCATTATGCTGAATGAACAAGTGAAGTGGCTCAACGAGAACGGGGGTCTAGCTTTCGCAGCTGCACGCACCGCAGAGTCAGCTTCGCGCGTCTATCAGTGGGCAGAAGCATCCTCGTATGCTCAGCCTTTCGTAGAAGATGCGAGCGAACGATCCAACGTTATTACCACCATCGATTTCGATAAGAGCATCGATGCCGCTTTGATTGCAAAGACCCTGCGTGCTAACGGCATGGTAGACACCGAGCCCTATCGCAAGCTCGGCCGCAACCAGTTACGTATCGCCACGTTCACCGCGATTGACCCTAACGATGTGTCAGCGCTCTTACACTGCATCGATTACGTGGTGGAGAACCTGTAATTTCGGTTATCGGACAGCTCCTTTGAAGTAACGGTGGACAACATCCCTCAAACGCCAGCCCCGAGCCAGTTGTCCGCCGTTACTTCGCCAGAGCTTAGGCTACCCAGCGTGCACCGTCCCACCGTGGCTGCCCCGTGGTAATACATAAGCGCGGTGCCCGCGTCCTCTTTTTACGAGATTGACGCGGACACTTGCCTACTTGCAAAGCCTTTAGCGAAGTTCTTGAATATCAATAGCCGCCGTGACTGCCGGTGGCTCATTGTCATTATCTATTTCGCGGCGTCGAAGAACGAACTTAGTGTGAGTAGAGCGGTCGAAAACAACGTGCAGCTGTTGAGAGCGCATGTACCAGCCGATACCGATGGCGGCGGCGAGCAAACTCGCGATGACGGCTACTCCCAGTCCCCAGCGAGCGCCGAAAATATCGTTGACCATACCTACCAGTGGGGCGCCGATGGGTGTGCCGCCCATGAAAACAGCCATGTAGAGACTCATGACGCGACCGCGCATCAGTGGTTCGGTGGTTACTTGCACATAGGCGTTGGCGCTGGTAATGAGGGTGAGTGCCATGAGTCCCATGGGTACAAGGGCAATGGCGAAAACCCACATATTGGGTGAAACCGCCGCGAAGAAACATGCCAGGCCAAAGCCCGCACAGGCACCAAAGATATAGCGCAGACGCGGTACTTCGCGTCGGGCTGCTAAGAGCGTGCCTGTTACTGAACCGATGGCAAGAATTGAGTTGAGAAAACCAAATTCACCGGCCCCGTGCCCGAACTCGGTGGTAGCCATTGCCGCAATGTTCATGGCGGAGTTCAACCCGAAGGTGCCAATCAAGAAGACCGCGACCATTACCGTGAGAATATCTGGGCGGGTTTTGAGGTAGCTCAAGCCATCGCGTAGCCGACTTTTAGCCTTGGACGCGCGCTCAAAGTATCTCAGTTGCTCGGTGCGAATAAGGATAATGGCGGCGATCATTGCCCCGAAAGTTACGGTGTTAATCAAGAACACTGGTCCTGAGCCAATCGCAGCAACCATGACGCCGGCAATTGCTGGCCCAATCATGCGGGCAGAATTGAAAGACATTGAGTTGAGTGCCACGGCATTGTGCAGATCTTGGTCAGAAACTAGTTCAGAGACAAAAGTCTGGCGCACCGGCGCGTCAATAGCTGTCACGATGCCCAGTGCTAAGGCGAACAAATAGACGTGCCACAGTTGCGCAATACCTGAGATAGTGAGCAGACCCAGGCCAAGGCTCAGCAAACCCATGCCACTTTGCGTCCATAACAAGACCTTACGGCGGTTATAGCGGTCAGCAACCACACCTGCATAAGGAGCAATCAAAAGCTGCGGAGCAAACTGCAAAGCCATCACAATTCCCATTTGGGTAGAATCATGATCGCTGAGCTCATTGAAAACTAACCAGTCCTGGGCGATACGTTGCATCCAGGTTCCGATGTTAGAAACCAATGCCCCGATAAACCAAATGCGGTAATTCACAATCCATAACGATCTAAAGGTTGTGGATTTTCCCACGACCGGTTGTGGACCTTGCATACTGTGTACCTGACTCGTTGCGCTCACCATCCATCTGCTTTTTGTGCCTAAGGTTTTACTATGCTCCTTTGTTGACTTAAAGTCACGCAAGATTTAGGAGGAGCCCCTAGCCCGCTGCGGTGAAAAAAGGATATGGAATACTTCGCGCATAAAAATAAAGCGCTCTCCGCAGTGGGCGAGCGCTTTATCTCTAACTATTTATTGCTGTTCAGTTTCTGCATCGGTGCTATCTTCTGAGCTGTCGGTTTCTAGCTGATCAACCGGAGCATCCTCGTCAACGTCTTCAGCATCTACGATATCGCTGGTGTCGTAGTCCTCGTCGCTCTCAATATCATCGGGGCGGACGCGATCAGACCACGGCACCCATTCGGGAGCTAGCAACGCATCGTCACCAGGTAACAAACCAACTTCGCAGACCGTAACGTGCTTGGAACGAGGTGCGCGAGCAAGTGTTGCAAACCAGAACCAACCGCGATAACCAGGCAGGGCGCATTCAAACAGGTGAGTGCTCAAACGTTCTTCTTCACCGCGCAGATGATGCACCGGACCAACAGATTCAGAATTTGTAATTTCAAGAATCCCAGCCAGCGCAATATCTTTAGCTGCAGCAATAATTTCATCGACCTTGTCAGTGCGACGTCGATGTACCGGTGCACCCAATGAGGGTTTTTCACCGGCACTGTCTACGGAGTCAAAGGTCGAGACGGTATTCTCAGGCGTCGAAGCATCAATAGCCTCGGGAGCAAATTCTGACATACCCCTATTAAAGCGTGAAAACCGCTCAAACGTTTAACTCGCACTTTGATGGAAGTCATATGTGTCGAAGAAAGATCCTCTGCAATCTCTCTAAGAATCCCGTCATGTAAAGGTCTTGATACGGTAAGAACATGACTACAAAAGAAGTATTACCCTACGCAGGTATTATCCGCACCCTCGGCATAACCGGTGCAGTGTTAGCAATTATCAGCACTATTAGCGGCGTTCTCATGCTGTGCATGAAGTGGGCTGGAGCTTCAACCCCCAACATCCTGACGCAGATTCCCTTACTACTCTTTCCGCTTGCCTTTATCGCCTTGATGGCTGCCATGGTATTCCTCGTACTTCAGCGCCGCGCGCTCTAGCTACGTAACCGCATCCTCACATCACGCCCAGGGAGAAAAACAGCGGACGCTAGAGATCATCACAGCAAACTTTCAGCTAAAAGGGAGATTATTAAACCGTGAAAAAGCAGACTGAAGCAAAACTCCTAGTAGTAGACGACGAGCCCAATATCCTTGAACTGCTCGCTACCTCCCTGCGTTTTGCAGGCTTTGAAGTAGTGACCGCATCAAACGGGCGAGAGGCACTCGACAAAGCACAGACTGAATCTCCCGATCTCGCTGTACTCGATGTCATGCTGCCTGACATGGACGGCTTTACCGTCACGCGCAAGCTACGCGCATCCGGACGCTTGTTCCCCGTGCTCTTCTTGACGGCTAAAGACGATACCGAAGACAAGGTGACCGGCTTGACCGTCGGCGGCGATGATTACGTCACCAAGCCCTTTAGCTTGGACGAGGTTGTAGCGCGCATCCGCGCTGTCCTGCGACGCACCGCAGCCCACGAAGAAGAAGACTCGCGCCTGCGCGTGGATGATCTTGTGCTCGATGATGATGCGCACGAGGTTTTCCGTGGGGATAGAGAAATTGATCTGTCCCCCACCGAGTTCAAGCTCCTGCGTTATCTCATGCTGAATCCCAACCGTGTGCTATCAAAGGCGCAGATTCTGGATCACGTGTGGGAGTACGATTTCAACGGCGACGCTTCCATCGTTGAATCCTACATTTCATACCTGCGACGCAAAATTGATAACAACCCCGAGCTTCCCTCGCTGATTCATACCAAACGCGGTGTGGGTTACCTGCTCCGTACGTCTAAGAACTAATTTTTAGTAGATGATGCGTCAACGTATTCTCCGCTCCCGACTGGGTTCGCTGTCATTGCGAACCCAGTTGGTTGTTTTAAGCTCGCTTCTCATTGCCCTTGCAATCGCTGTGACTGCGCTCGTTGCTATTTCGGCTATGCGTAGTCACCTGACGAGTCAGTTGGATGAAGAAATTCAATCCAATGCCGGCGTCATTACCAGCAACCTTTTGCCTTCCAGTAGCGGCGTCAATTCGACTCCCCGCCTGACATACACCGCTTTTCTTTTAGATTCTGATGGAAATGTGGTGCACCAGTTCTCTACTGCCGATGAAAGCGAGTCAACTCCACTCACGGGTACGTGGCCGCGTGATCGCGTAGAGAAACTATCGGCAACAGGCTTCACCGTGCCCTCAGTATCGGGACATACGGAGTGGCGCATCATGCCCTTTTCAACGGACTCTAATCAGTATTCCGTTATTATCGCCACCCCGCTGACACAAACTAATTCCACGGTCGCTCTGGTGGGTATGCTGACTATTGCCTTCGGCATGGCGACCCTATTTGCCGCAATTGCTATGAGTTGGGTACTCGTCACACGAGCATTTGAACCGCTTGCTCGCGTTGAACAAACAGCAGCTAAAATCGCCTCGGGTGATCTCTCACAACGCATCGTCAACTACAACCCTTACACCGAGCTGGGGCATCTTTCGAATTCTCTCAACCAGATGCTGGCGCACATTGAAGAGGCTTTCGATACCCGCAAGCGCTCCGAAGAGAAAATGCGCCGCTTTGTGGGCGATGCCTCGCACGAGCTACGCACCCCGTTGGTGTCTATTCGTGGCTACTCTGAGCTCTACCGCCACGGCGCTCTACAAACCCCAGAGGACGTAGGCAAGGCAATGGAGCGCATTGAGGCAGAGTCTAAACGCATGGGCCAGCTGGTTGAGGATCTACTAACGCTTGCCCGTATAGATGAGCGCCGCGTCAACGAAAATACAAACGTTGATTTGCTCAAACTCGCCCAAGACGCAGCGGCTGATGCCTTTGCCACAGCCCCTGACCGCGAGGTTATTGTGGTTGGTTTGCAGGATCCCGATAGCGATGGTGACACTGCCCCTGTCATGGGTGATGAATCGCGCTTGCGTCAGGTAGTAGCAAACCTGATGACCAACGCTATTCGCTATACGCCCGAAGGCTCACCCCTAGAAATCGCGGTGGGTACGGAACAAGGAGCCAGCGGGTTATTGTCGGTTCTTAAGGTTCGAGACCATGGCCCAGGCATTCACGGTGAAGACCGCCAGCGGGTTTTCCAACGTTTCTACCGTTCAGATACATCAAGGACGCGTGAAACCGGTGGCACCGGACTGGGGCTTGCAATTGTTGCTGCTATTATCGCCCAGCACGATGGAACCATTGATATTGAAGAGACCCCGGGCGGAGGCGCCACCTTTGTTCTGAAAATTCCCGCGACGGTGGAGCCTATAACCCAGAGGTAAGTGTTACGCGCAGATTGTGGACACACACTAACTGAGGACAAAAAATCTGTGGATAACGTAGTTTGAGAGCTACTTATCCACAGATTTTTTCTTTAAGTAGTTTTCGCCGCTGCCTTGGACATAACGTGTTCTCAAGAGGTGAGCTCGCGCATCTTCAGCACAAAATTTCTTGGGCTCAAACCGCGTGTTTTTCCTCTGTATCTATATCCATCTCTTGTGTAAAGGAACCACAATGGCTCAGTTTGTTGTTGACTCAGACCTTATTGCTTCAAAGAGTGCTCAGGCACGCGCCCACGTCGATTCAATCATCACCGAGGTTAACGGCATGACGAGTTCTCTGCAGGATTTGCAGAATTCATGGACGGGTTCTGCCTCCGTTAATTTTCAAGGCGCATTAAGCAACTGGCGAGCTACCCAGCGTCAGGTTGAAGAAGCTATCGCACAGATTAACGACGCCCTGTCGAAGGCAGGCGTGAACTACGATGACACCGAGTCAGCCAATGCAGCGATGTTTTTAGGGTAGCGCTGACATCTATAGCAAACAGAGGTAGAAGCTGAAGGCTCGTTTTCGAATCCTCACCTGTGACACGATCAGTACAAGGTGGGGCTCTCAGTACGAGCAAGGAAGCTCAGTTACTACCTCTGTTTTGCTTTATAAGAATCTACGTTGCACTCTCCTGGCGAAAACGCAGCAACCACGCACCAATTTCGTTGCGGTAGTTCTCACGAACCCACCAGCTAGTGCGCACTACCTGACCGCGCTTGGTAAAGACGCGTGAAACCACGAGCGCCGTGGATTCGTTGAGCATATCGGTTTCGATGATTTCGGGAGTGCCCTCAACATGAAAAGCCCTTGTGCGGTGCTCAATAACTTCTTGACGGGAAACAATGACTCCGCGAGGAGTTACCCACGAAAACTCAGGAGCGAGAAAGGAATCCAGCTTGTGCGCGTCGGCGTAGTTTTCTTCACGCAGTAGAAGCTCTTCTTGGTGAGCTGCCAGGCGATCCGGGCCGATTTGGGCAATGCGAGCGCTGTGTTCTTCTTCCTCTGCCAAATCAAGCTCTTCTATGGCATCCCCCGAACGATAATTGGTAGGATGCGCGCGTCTGGCTTCTGCCTCAGCCTCGCTCATACGGCTTTGTGGGGACGGGAACAAGTCCACCACCGTGTGTTCATCAGAATCCTCGCTCTCGGATCCACCTGTAAAACCGTCAGTAAAACCGGGGCCTACATTGGGTTTTTTTCCGTCGCGATAGGCCGTTGCTGCCGCGCGAGCACGCTCGTCAGCTGCCTCGTTGAGTTCATGGCCGGCGTGACCTTTAACCCACTTAAACTCGTAGTTTCGCCCTGCTAAAGCAGCGTCTAATGCCTTCATTAAATCCTGGTTTTGTACCGGCTTGCCATCGGATTTTTTCCATCCTTTTTTCTTCCAGCCAGGCATCCACTTGGTCAAAGAGTTGATGGTGTATTGGCTATCGCACAGCACCTCAAGTTTTCTCTCGGGAACATGCGCCGTCGCTTCAAAGAGGTCGAGCACTGCTTTGAGCTCACCGATATTATTGGTACCGTGCTTCCACCCACCTGCAGCCCACGTATCATCATCGATATACCATGCCCAGCCTGCAGGCCCGGGGTTACCCAGCGCAGAGCCGTCAGCGGCGGCAATAATTGGTTCGTTTGTTCCCATGCACCTAACCTTAGCGAATAACTCGCTCTGACCTGTACTTCAGGGCGCAAGGCACATTCACAAAACTTCAGTAGAATTGCGTTCATGAGTACAACGACGCAGCCAGCTACCACCGAGGTCGATCTTTTTCTGCTTGATCCCACGGTGCTACGCTCCGGCTACGGTGTCAGTTGGTTGGCCTATGTGGGATTAGAAGAACAAAGTAGAGCCGCTGAATTTACTCATCCCGATGATGCGATGACCTACGCCGCGCAGCACGCACTCATGCGTGCGATTGCGGCTTCTTCTCTCGGAGTTCTGCCCACCGGCGCTGCAGGAATCTTTGTGGATCGTTCGTGTTCTCTCTGCGATACTCAAGCCCTGCACGGGAAACCTAAAATCACCGGGGTCAATCTCAATATGAGCCGTACCCACGGTTTGGTTGTAGGAGGTTTTACCGGGGATAGTCACCTGCTACTTGGGGTTAATGTTGAAAAAGATCGCGGATCTTTGCATAACGGGTTTGATCGCATTGCCCTTGCCCCCAGCGAGAAAGAGTTTCTTAACTCCATCGATGCGCAAACCGCCAAGCTGGTGCGCATGCTCTTGTGGAATGCTAAAGAATCGGTACTTAAAGCAACCGGTCACGGGCTTTCGGTAGACCCAAGAGCCGTTGTGATCACTCTTGAAAGCCGCTTAGAACCTTTTACTCGAGCACACGCGTCCTTTACCATTCCGACAACCGGAGAAGTCCTTACTTTCAACATCTACTGGTATGCAGAGGGCGAGCACTACATCTGTCTTGCCGCGTCCGCCCCTGCATCGGTGTCTTTACGCCGGGTAACAACACCCAAAATGGTGCGTGATCTCTTAGCGCACTAAACAATTAGCGAGTGCTGATTCCTAGAACTCGGCCAAATGTGCCTAGCTTGGTAGCGGTTTCAGAGTGTTCGCTGTCGGGCTGGGAGGCACTTACAATACCTGCACCGGCAAACAGAGTTGCTCGATGCGCACTCACGCGGGCACAGCGCAACACCAGAGCCCACGAACCGTTGCCGTTCGCGTCCATATAACCTACTAAACCGCCGAAATAACCGCGATCAAAATCTTCGTACTTCTGAATAGCGTCAAGAGCGATGTCACGCGGAGTACCGCAGATAGCAGGAGTAGGGTGGATAGCACGTGCGCCGTCTAGGGAGCTGAGATGCCCCTGAAGGACGCCGGTTATTTTAGTGCCCAAGTGCCACAGCTGCGGGGTTGTCATCAGCTCGGGTACAGCGGGAACATTCATCTGCTGCGTGAGCGGGGCAAGACGCGAGCGAATATCGTCAACCACGGTTGCGTGTTCGGCTCGGTCTTTAGCCGAGCGCATCAGTTGTTCACCAATTTGCATATCTTCAATGCCGCCGGGTTCTTGTGAACGTTTTGCTGATCCGGCAAGCGGATGCGTTTGAAAACGCCCATTTTTCTCGGTCTTGAAAACAAGTTCTGGGGAGGCACCCATCAGGTATTCATTAGAGCCCGGTAGTTTTACCGAAAACGTATAAGCGCGGGGCTGTTGCAGGGTGAGGTTAGTAAAGACCTCAGCGATGTTCAGCGGCTGATCGTAACGAGCAGTGAGAGTGCGAGCCAGCACGACCTTATCGAACTCACCGTTGTTCATCCGCGCAACCGCATCCCCCACTGCCTGGCGGTAGCGAGGATTATCTATGCCTTCGATGCGGGTGGGCGCGGGGAGCTCATGCGAGGATGTTTCCGCCGATTCAGTCTCGGTGCGCTCAGTAATAGCGTAGCTTTGGGGAACCCATAATGTGGCTGGCTGGGCGGGGTCAAAAGGCACCAGCCCCATCACAATAGAGCCTTGTGTCCGAGCCTCATCAAGCGCTGTTTCTTCAGCGACAGGTTTTAGCGCACCCGTGCTGGTGATGGTCTTATCCCCCACACTCATCACAAAATCAGCAAACGGCTGCTCAATACTCACGGACGAACGCTTTCTATGTCGGGGGTTGAGGTGGCCCGCGTCTTCATCGATGGCAATAGCGCCACCAGCGGCGATTAGGGTTTCTGCACGATATGACGGTGCGAGCCCCTGCAATTCTACTCCTAACCACCCGCTAGAGGAATTTATAAGTAAGGATGCTGGCTGGTTTCCATTCAGGACGCTCGTAGGAAAGAGCAGCATCAAGCGAACCGTACGCGCGGGAACTGTTCAGCTCTTACCATTTCTGCTCAGCGGCAGACTCTAGCGGTGGACACGTCCTGTAATAAAACACCTAACATGCATCTTAGTTAGGCACGTCACATAAAATTGCACTATATATTCACTCACAGAATCTCAAGGTTCTCCCGAAGAAAGTATCTCTCATGCCCCGCAAACTGTTTTGTGAGATATCACCGCTCACCTACCAGATTTCTCGCCGCAAAAGCATCCTCACCAGGCAAATCAAAGACCTCTTCAGCAAAGAACACTTTGCCACCACTAAAAGTGAAGAAAAGCTGCCGGTCGTTATCTACAAGCACAACTCTCTTATTCGCCGCCAGCTGGGCAACACCCGCATGGATCTGCAAGAAAACAAAGCGCAGAATCTCAAGATTTGCACTCCGCAGGTCAACGGCGTCCTTATCAAACCCGGCGAAGTTTTTTCGCTGTGGAAGCTCGTGGGCGAATGCACTCCCAAGAAAGGCTACAAAGAGGGCTTGATGGTC
>JBHWPN010000085.1:0-3924 GCA_043424895.1 Rothia sp. (in: high G+C Gram-positive bacteria)
CACAAAACGATGTAAAGAGTCAGCAATATCAACGCGGAATCTACGTGCGTCAGTGTCTAAAGAACCTGCGGATGAAACAGACGGGACGGCAGGGTCTGTAGCATCGTCTAGGTGCTTGAGAATTGTAAGTTCGGTCTCGAAAATTTTCTCGGTCAGTGATTTTGCAAGAGTGGTTCCGGCTTCTGGCATGTCTTCATTAAAGAACTCGATGTTGCCGCACCAATCAAAAACGCGAAAGTCTTTCTTGTCTTCACCGGGGCCGAAAAGGTTCTCGCATAGGCGGGTGCCGCGTCCGATCATCTGCCAGTACTTGGTTTTTGAGCGTACAGCTTTGAAGAAGACTAGATTGACTACCTCAGGAACGTCGATGCCGGTGTCGAGCATATCAACACTAATGGCGATTTGGGGGAATGATTCAGGCGTGCTGAATTTATCGATGAGGTCTTCTGCATACGACGTATTGTGGGTAATGACGCTGGCAAAACCGGAGCCGAGATCTGGAAAGTTCTTGTTGAACCGTGCCAGAATAACGTCGGCATGTTTCTGGGACTTTGCGAAGATGATGGTCTTACCTAGCTTGTCACCGCCAGAAACGTAGTGCCCTTTTTGCATGAGAGTAAGCAGAACTTTGTCGATGGTGTCTTCATTGAAGAGGTAGCTGTTCATTTCTGCGGCAGCGACTTCATCAGGAGCTTCTTCATCGCCCCAGTCGCGAGTTTCCCAGTATTCTTGTTCTTCTTCGCTGAGATCTTCGTAGCGTTTGATGCCTTCGCGCAGGAACTTGGTGTCAGCTGCAATACCGTGTGCGGGTACAAGGTAACCTGCTTCAACGGCTTCTTCATAGGTATAGACGTCGGTGGGCACGCCGTCTTCAAGGTCGAAAAGGCGGTAGGTGTTGTGCGCGATGTCGTCTTTAGGGGTTGCTGTAAGTCCCAGCATAAGAGCGTCGAAGTATTTGAAGATTTCACCGTACTTTGCGTAGACAGAACGGTGTGCCTCATCAACGATAATCAGGTCAAAGTAGCCGGGACCAAAGCGGCGAGTGCCATTGTCTTCAACCTGGTTCATTAGATTGAGCATGGTGGGATAGGTAGAAGTGAAAACTCGCGCGCTGTTGTTCTTTTCTTTCAGCAGATTAACTACGGGGTAATCCGGTAGGTGTTCCACGAACGCTTTGGTTGCCTGTTTGACCAGTGCTTTGCGGTCGGCGAGAAAGAGTACACGGCGCGTCCACCCGGCTTGCATGAGTTGTTCAATGAGTGCGGCGGCGGTGCGGGTTTTGCCGGTTCCGGTTGCCATAACCAGCAGGGCTGCGCGCTTTCGCTGAGTGAAGGTTTCTGCAGCGGATGTAATGGCGTGTACCTGGTAGTCGCGCCCTGCAATGTCGGTGTTAACAGGGCTTTTCATGATAGGGCGACGCTCGGTGCGGCGTTGGAGCATGAGCTTGAGTTCGTCTTCTGTGAAGAACCCTGCAACAGGACGCTCGGGGTAGTTAGTGCTGGGGTGGTCATCGAGCACAATATGGTCGTAGCCGTTGCTGACAAAGATGATGGGTCGGACGCCTTTTTCTGCTTCGAGAGCATCGGCGTAGATGCGGGCTTGGTGAATGCCGTCGTTGATACTGCGGCGGGCGCGTTTGGCTTCGATGATGGCTAAGGGTTTGCGGTGGCTCCAGAGTACGTAGTCGACGCGTCCGTTGCCTGATGCGCTGGCTGATTCTGGTAGGCCTTCGACGCGGTATTCGCGACAGTCGGGCGCGTCTGGATCCCATCCTGCTTCTCGCAAGAGCATGTCGATGAAGTAGTCGCGGGTTTCTGCTTCGTTGTAGTCGTGGGTGTCGGTGACATTGGCAGCTGATTGGGCGGCGCGGATTTCTTGGCGCAAGCGCTCGTTTTCTGCGCGTAGCTCTTCGGCTTCTTGGGTTGCTGCTTCTAGTTTGGCAAGTGCTTCTGCGCGTTCTGCATCGAACTGCTCTTGCAGGGCGATGAGTTCGGCTTTGGTTTTGTGTGCTTCTACTGCGCCTTGCAGGGCATTGTGGCGTGCTTCTGCTTGGACACGGACTGCTTGCAGGTTGAAGGCTGCGTTAGTAGGTGTGGCTTCTGGGTTGGTGGAGAAGCGCAGCGATGCCCAGATGAGGATGTGAAAGAGCTCTTTGACGGAGCGCGCGGCATCGTTGGTGGTGAAGTTTTTGTTGCTGTGGACGGCGTCGTTGCCGTGCCTGCGGATGATGTCGGCTTTGCGGACAATGCCGATGCCTGCGAGCTGCTCAAATTCGGGGGTGTGGGTGAGCTCCGCGAGGGTGTCCGTTGGATACTGCTTGAACCCTTGTGTGGTGTAGATGTGGTCAACTGTTTGTTCGAGGCAGCGGCGAGCGTAGAAGAGCGAACTGGTGACGTCGGTGAAGATGTAGCGTTCGGCGCGCACCGCTGACTCGAGAATGTGAGGACGCTCGGGCAGAGTGCTTTGCAGGAAGGAAAAGTTGCTCATGGAGGCCTCGCTCAGTGGGGTGTTTCCACTAATTTTAGGGGATGTAAGACATATATTTTAGGAGGGGAGCATCAACAACCCAACGGAACGATGCTGTGGGTAGAACTCAAACGTTGAATAACTTCACATGTAGTGGACAAGTGACAAAAGGCGAACTAGGCTTGTTTATCAAGAGACCAACTTGAGATGGATACAGCTGGGTTCCCGAATGGGAGTAGAGCACACTGCTTTAGAATTCCTTTGCTCCTGGGGTTGGTCTTTTTATTTTGAAACTTGAGTCTTCAAATTGTCGAGACAAGAGTCGGATTCTGTTTCAGAGAGTCAAGAATCAGAGTAATACAGGATTCTGAGTAGATATAGCTTGCTTGATGTTCCTTGGGAAGACTCCTGTCGTAGGAGTACTCCTCGTTTCCTTTGAACCCGTAGAACTTTACAAAAAGTTGCCAGTCGTATTGAGTAAATTTCTCTTTAGCCTGACCGCGATACTTATATACAAGCCTTGCTTTTTTAATTCTCTGGTTAATGGTCTGTATAGCTTGGTTTGTAGTGTAGGGGTATTTGTTTCCGGGACGTTGGATTTCTTTAGCGACTGCGATTCCAACCTCTGTATTTGGTCGGATGCTGACATTCAAATCTGCGTTTTTCTCTGACTTTACAATCCGCAGATTGGTTTCCATATAGCTGGCATACTTGGTGTTTCCATCGGTTTCAACTGTAAATTGTGAAACATCATTGAGTTGCTTGAGCAGCGTGAATGCTATCTCCGGAGTATATTTAGCCTTTACTTTATCTTCATCAATTAGTGAGCGGTTTACTGCCAAGGATAGATATGAATCTGGTAGGTAATCACTTGTGCTGATTTCGTGCAGTGCCATTAATTTATCTGAGTAGTTGATAACGCAAGATTGCAGCAATGGACCATAGAAGAGTTCGTACTCCTCAGTCACGAAGTGAGTATTTGTGTTCCTGAAATCAATAATACGGCTCATATTTTGACGCAGTGGGTCTTTCTCATTGGTAAAAACCTTGCGAAGACAATCTTCCAATGAGATAGTTCGGTTCGGAGCGTCAGAATAATAGATTGATGAAAGACCGTCTCGGCTGATAAGGTGAGCCTTTAACATTAGTTCCCATGCGTTACATAAGAACATTGCGCAACCTTCGGCACGGTATGTAATCGTTGGTTTATTATAAAGTTCGATTGCGAGCATGAACGCTTCAATTGATTTTTCAAGTAGTTTGGTGTGAATCGGTTCAGACTGATTTTGAGTTGTCATTATCCCTGGCTCTAACGCGGTAGAATTCTCCATAGTTTTACAGAACTTATGATTTGTTGAGAATTCCATCTTGCTGATGATTTCTCCATAGATAATTATCTATCACTATGGTGGTATAAGATGGTTTAAATCTAGAATTATTAGAATTCTAAAGATGCTA
>JBHWPN010000086.1:0-13460 GCA_043424895.1 Rothia sp. (in: high G+C Gram-positive bacteria)
TATGTGGTTTTTGCCTTTTTTCACCTTACACCTGCAAGGTGTTGCTCTTTATAATCTGCTTAATAGATGCAATAAATAGTTTCATGTCACAATATTCTTATGGACGCACAGGACACCGCAGAGACTTCTGCACAAGCACAATCGCACGCCCCGGATGCTTTTAACGACTTAGAATCAGCCGCTATCACAGAAGATGAAAAACTACCCCAGCAGCGCAAGGCTTCTCATGCTCTCTATGATTCGCCGCTGGGTACAGTTTATCTGGCTAGTACCGATCAGGCGCTGGTTGGCTCTTGGTTTGAGGGGCAAGCACACTTTCCCGTCCCGCATGTTGTCGGTGAGCGCGTCCAACTAGATAATCACCCTATTCTGCGCCAGGCCTCTAAAGAGCTCGACGAGTATTTTGAGGGTAACCGCAAATCATTTGATGTTCCACTGGATCCAGATGGCACTGACTTTCAGCTTGCTGTCTGGGAAGCCCTCAAAGACATTCCGCACGGTTATACCACCACCTACGGTCACATCAGTAAAATTGTGGGCCCGGGAGCTCCTGCCCAGGCTGTAGGCCAAGCTGTAGGCCATAACAAACTATCGATCTTTATTCCCTGCCACCGTGTGCTTTCTGCTGATGGGAAACTGACCGGTTATGCCGGGGGTATCGAGCGCAAACAGTATCTCTTGAATTTAGAATCCCCCAGCGCAGAAGAAGAAGGACGCCTGTTCTAAGCTAGTTCGCCATGTCCGATTCACTTTTTACTGATAGCGATTTACCTCGCCAAGCGCGCGAGATTTTGCCGGGAGTTGTCTACCTTCCGGGGTGGTTGGATGCGCGTCAGCAACTTTTTCTCGTTCGTCAGTTTCAGCTTTTTGCCCAGCGTGGCATCCCGCCGCACAGTCCCGATATTTTTGGCAAGAAGATGTCGGTGCAGATGACGTCTTTAGGCTGGCATTGGAGCAACTACGAATACACGCAGTCGGTGCCTGAGTTAGGCGGTGCTTCTCCCCTGCCTGTGCCGGATTGGGTGGTAAGGCTAGGACGCCGCGCTGTGAAAGACGCCTATGCGCGCGACCATCTGCAGTGGCCAACCGATGATAGGCAAAAGATAGCAGAATGGGCGCAATCCTATAGCCCCGATATGGCGTTGGTGAACTACTACTCGCCGCACGCGTCCATGGGTATGCACCAAGATAAAGAAGAACGCTCTAGCGCGCCCATTGTTTCGCTTTCTATTGGAGACACCGCAATTTTCAGAGCCGGCAACACAGAGACTAAAAACCACCCCTATACCGATCTGCGGCTGGCATCTGGGGATCTCATTGTGTTTGGCGGGCCCAGCCGGTTTATGTTCCACGGGGTTCCTAAAATTCTTAGCGGAACAGCCCCCACTGATATTGGTTTGCAGGATACCGGGTTGAAAGAGGGGCGGTTTAACCTGACCTTACGCGATACAGGGCTCGCGCCTTTAGCAGCTGCCGGTTTGCCCTTGAAATAGTACGAGGAGTACATGAACGATGATCTCAATCGCCCGCTCTGGGCGCAGGCTGATCCCCTTTTGCAACACTACTATGACACCGAATGGGGCGTACCCGTTACCGATGAGCGCGGTGTCTTTGAACGCGTGTGCTTGGAAGGTTTTCAGGCAGGGCTGTCGTGGCGTACCATTCTTGCCAAACGCGAGGCTTTTAGAGAGGTCTTTGACCATTTTGAGCCCGATGCTGTAGCCCAATTTACTGAGGACGATGTTGAGCACTTAGCTCGTGATGCCCGCATCATTCGGCATCGCGGAAAAATTCGCGCCGCCATTACCAATGCTCAGGTGACTCTTGCCCTGCGGCAACGTGCCGCAGACGGGGAGGCCTCTTTGCAGGGCTTCACGGTCAAAAGGGTGCGCACCGAGAATGTTGCTCCCGCAACGGAGCTTGCCGTAGAACCCGGTTTGCCTGCTCTGGTGTGGGGTTTTAGACCCGCTACTACCCCGCATCCGGCGTGCTTAGAAGAAATTCCTACGCAGGATGCGACATCTGCAGCCCTGGCGAAAGAGCTCAAGAAGCAGGGGATTAAGTTTATTGGGCCAACCAGTGCTTACGCTCTGATGGAAGCAATAGGTCTGATTGATACGCACCTGGTGAGCTCCCACCGCCGCGGAATCTCAGGTATCTATTCGTCCTAATGCACAAAAAATCCCACCGGCTCACAATGTAGTGGTATCCGGTGGGATTTGAGATAAAAACGTTTAGGCGAAAGCCAGAAGCAGAACACCAAGCAGCGGGGGCACAAGCTGAATGAGCGCGGGTTTGCGCTTATCGGGTGAGGTGACAAACAAGAAGATACCGGCAACCGCCATTGAACCTGCACCGGCGAAAATCAAAGCAGGTCCCCAGGCTGCCCCGGCTACAGTGGCACCGAGGCCAATAGCAGCCACCAGTGCGAGCATCAGGTTATACAGACCTTGGTTGACGGCCATCTCTTTGGTGATAGCGGCCCGTTCTGCAGTATTGCCAAACACCTGCATCCCCTTGGGTTGATCCCACAAAAAGGTTTCAAGTACCCAGATATAAATGTGAATCAAAATAGCGATAGCAACAAAAACTAGGGATGCAACGAGCACGATAAACCTTTCGGGGGAAAATAAGTGTTGTTCAAATATACAGCCCTGTCCCCCGACACAAAAATCCCACGGCTCACATTTTTAGGTGTTCCGTGGGATTTTTTCTGAGCTGGGCTCGCAGGTTACAGCGCTTAGTTAAGCTTGCCAGTTACCGACTGAACAGCATCCAGTAGTTCGCCGGTGGCAACCAGCTCTACAGTCTTCTCAATTTCAGGTGAGAGGAAGCGGTCAGTGCCGGGACCCTGAACGTCCTGGCGTAGACGGTCAATCACAGCACCGGTTGCCGGTGCGGGTACCTGCGGTGCGCGCAAATCAATACCGCGGGCAGCGGTGAGGATTTCAATGGCGATGACGCGGGTGAGCCCGTCGATAGCGCGGCGCAGTTTACGCGCTGCGCTCCACCCCATTGATACGTGGTCTTCTTGCATTGCTGAAGACGGGATGGAGTCAACTGATGCGGGGTTAGCCAGGCGCTTGAGTTCTGAGACAATCGCTGCCTGTGTGTACTGCGCGATCATGTGACCCGAATCGACACCGGGATCATCTGCCAGGAAAGGAGGCAAACCGCGGTTGCGGGCGGTATCCAAGAAGCGGTCGGTACGTCGCTCTGAGATGGACGCGGCATCCGCCACTGCAATTGCGAGGAAGTCCAAAACGTAGGCCACGGGTGCGCCGTGGAAGTTGCCGTTGGACTCTACGCGACCGTCAAGAGTAACTACGGGGTTATCAACTGCCGATGCGAGTTCGCGCTGAGCAACGGTGCGGGCGTGAGCAATGGTGTCGCGTACGGCGCCAGCTACCTGGGGTGCGCAACGCAAAGAGTAAGCATCCTGCACATAGGTGCTGTGGTTGCCTGAGTGGTGCTGGATGATGTCGGAACCTTCAAGCACCTTGAGCATATTAGCTGCGGCGTCACCCTGGCCGGGGTGCGGACGCAGCTCGTGCAGGTCGGCGGCAAAAACGCGGTCGGTGCCTACAAGGCCCTCTACGCTCATTGCTGCAGCAACGTCAGCTAGCTTGATGAGTTTATCCAAGTCATCCAGTGCCATCACGAGCATGCCGAGCATACCGTCGGTGCCGTTAATGAGGGCTAGACCTTCTTTTTCGGCAAGTTCAACGGGTGTAAGACCGTACTTATCCATAGCTTCGGCTGTCTCAAAAAGCTCACCGTTTTCATCACGTACATGACCTTCGCCGATAATAGCGAGCGCGCAGTGTGCCAGCGGAGCAAGATCGCCGGAGCAACCGAGCGAACCATACTCGTATACAACCGGGGTGAGGCCTGCTGAGAGCATATCTGCATATGCTTGAGCGACTTCTGGGCGAACACCGGTGCGGCCGGTAGCTAAGGTTGACAGACGCAGCAGCATGAGTGCTCGAATGACTTCGCGCTCAATTTCGGGGCCTGAACCAGCCGCGTGGGAGCGAATCAAACCGCGCTGAAGAGCGGTGCGCATTTCAAGCGGGATGTGCTTGGATGCGAGCGCGCCAAAGCCGGTGGAGACGCCGTAGACGGGTTTTTCGTGGTTGGCGAGTTCGCGGATGCGTTGCGCTGATTTTTCGATTTCTGCCAGGGCATCGTCGCTGATTTTTACTTCAGCGTTGTGTCGAGCCACGTTGATGACGTCTTCAAAACTGACGGCGCCGATGCCGACAGTTACTGTGGGGCGTGAGGTAGTCATGTACTTTTCCTTTGCAATCAAAGAATTTTTTTAGTTTTATGCTGAAAACGGTTGGTGGTGAGTCAGGGCGGTGTGCGCTAGTCGCGCCGCTGTTTTGGCGGTCCGCCCGTCGATGTCGAATGTGGGGTTGAGTTCAGCGATATCGAAAGCAACGAGTTTGCCGCTTTGAGCAACCTGTTTGATGATGCAGTTTATGATTTCTAGCTGTACTCCGTAAGCTGCCGGAGCGCTAACGCCCGGTGCGGTTGCCGCGGGTAGAACATCTAAATCTAGCGTGAGGTACACCAGGTCAACGGATTTTAAGAACCATCGCACAAACGTTTCGATGTGGTCTTTGTTGGAAGGCGCGCATTCTTCATCCAGCAGATACTTCACACCATATTCTTGGGCGGTATCAAAGAGAACCTGGGTGTTGGATGCCTCCGAGATGCCGATGACCGCGTATTTCGCCTGGGTGCCGCTGGATTTCTCCGCATCCAATGCCTGTTTGAACGGGGTGCCGGACGTCGGCCGGTCAGCCTGACGCAAATCAAAGTGAGCATCGAGGTTGAGAATACCCACAGTGCGCGGTGCACCGTTATTTGCCCGTACCTGTGACCCAGCAACACCGCTGTAGGTACCAAACGCGACTTCATGACCTCCACCTAACACAAGGGGCAGGGTGCCCGCATCGATAGCCGTGGCAACTGCTTGAGCGAGTTTACGGTGACCTTCTTCAAGGTCGGTATCGACCACGATTGTACCGGCATCAGCTAGTTTAAGGTCGGTTGCACGTTCGCTTCTCGGCGCCTTTGCCAAAGCAAGAGAGCCAAGCGCCTGACGAAGGGCGTCAGGGCCGGCAGCTGCACCGTCGCGTCCTGAATTACGGCGCACCCCTTCATCGGATGAAAAACCGATGAATACAGCATCGCTTTCGGACAGTGAGGTTTCATCCAGCGGCTTCACATTGGTATGGATGCGTGCGTGCGCAGCTCCGTCACCGTCTAATCGTCCGCTCCATGCTGATGCTGGTTGATCAACAGTAATGCGAGCGCTCATGCCTTGCTCCTTTCGTACACGGATTCCCCATCGCGCCAGATCCCACTCAACAAATCTACGCCTGGGCGGTAAGCAAGATGCAAGTGGTTGGGTGCATCAAGCGCAATAAAGTTAGCGCGGGCACCAATAGTAAGTGAACCAATATCGGTGCGTTGCAAAGCAGCCGCGCCACCAGCGGTTGCTGCCCAGACGGCTTCATCCGGTGACATGTGCAAATCGCGCACAGCAATTGCAATGCAGAACGGAATGGAAGTGGTAAAGCTAGTGCCCGGGTTACAGTCGGCGCCCAGGGCAACAGTTGCGCCAGCGTCAATCAGACGACGGGCATTAGGGTAATCGTTCCGAGTTGAAAAATCCGCCCCGGGAAGAACAGTCGCTACCGTTGAGCTGTTAGCAAGCGCGTCCACATCGGCATCGCTAAGATACACCACGTGATCAACGGAGGCCGCGCCTAGTTCTACCGCTAGTTGCACACCGGCACCGTACGTCAGCTGATTACCGTGTACGCGCGGAATAAGCCCGTGTTCCATACCGGCGGTGAGTACGGCGCGAGATTCATCTTCGCTAAAGGCTCCCTGTTCACAGAACACGTCAATCCACTTGGCGTGCGGTGCACACTCAGGAATCATACGGTCAACGACCATCTGCACATATTCATCGTGCTTATCGGCATACTCGGGCGGAACAACGTGAGCAGCCAGTAGAGTAGCTTCATCGCTGCAAGAAGATGCCACCTGAATACTGGTCAGCTCTGATTCGACAGACTGACCGTAGCCAGTCTTAACCTCAACCGTGGTGCTACCAGCGCGGGCATACTCGTCCAAAAGCTTACGCGCGTTAGCTTCAAGCTGCTCTCTCGTTGCCGCTCGGGTTTGTTCAATGGTATAGCGAATGCCGCCGGCGGAGTACTTGATGCCCTCCATACGAGCAGCGAAATCGTGCGAACGGTCGCCAGCAAAAACCAGGTGCGAATGGGACTCCACGAACCCGGGCAACACAGCGCGGTTATCTAAGTCAGTGCGGAAGTCAGCATCGGGAGCCTGAGTAGCTTCGCCAACCCAGGCAACCCGACCATCTTCCACCACTACCGCCGCGTTATCAATCACGCCCAGGGCTCCTCGCTCGCGCGAAAGATCGTTAGTTACGAGCGAGGAGATGTTGGTGAAAAGATGAGAACTCACATTTAGTCCTGTTCTTGCATGGGAATGCGAACACCGCGTTCTGCAGCAACATGTGTAGCGTGCTCGTAGCCTGCATCAACGTGGCGGATAACGCCCATACCCGGGTCGTTAGTCAGCACGCGTTCGAGCTTCTGCGCTGCCAGGTCGGTACCGTCTGCAATGCAGACCTGACCGGCGTGGATAGAACGGCCCATGCCCACACCACCACCGTGGTGAATAGAAACCCAGGACGCACCGGATGCGGTATTGACCAAGGCGTTCAGCAGCGGCCAGTCAGCAACAGCGTCCGTACCATCCTTCATAGCTTCAGTTTCGCGGTAGGGGGATGCCACCGAACCGGAATCCAGGTGATCACGACCGATTGCAATAGGAGCTGAAAGCTCGCCGTTTGCCACCATTTCGTTGAATTTCACACCGGCCTTGTGGCGCTCGCCGTAACCCAGCCAGCAGATGCGGGCGGGCAGGCCCTGGTATTCGACCTTTTCGCCAGCCATCTTAATCCAGCGGGCAAGGTGCTCATTTTCGGGGAAAAGTTCGAGGATAGCGCGGTCGGTTGCTTCGATGTCCTTAGGATCGCCCGAGAGAGCTGCCCAGCGGAAGGGTCCTAGACCTTCTTCGAACATAGGGCGGATGTAGGCGGGTACGAATCCGGGGAACTCGAAGGCACGCTGGTAGCCTGCCTTACGGGCTTCATCGCGAATTGAGTTGCCGTAATCAAAGACCTCAGCGCCCTTATCCATAAAGCCGACCATTGCCTCTACATGAGCTGCCATTGCTTCGCGTGAACGCTTGGTGAACAGTTCAGGATCGCGTGCAGCTTCTGCCTTCCATTCTTCGAAAGGAACTTCGGTGGGAAGGTATGACAGCGGATCGTGTGCACTGGTCTGGTCAGTAACAATGTCAATCGGAGCGTCCTTGACAAGAAGCTCGGGGAAGATTTCAGCCGCGTTGCCTACCACGCCGATAGACAAAGGCTTCTTAGCGTCGCGGGCTTCAATAGCCAACTCAAGTGCGTGGTCAAGGTTATCAGCTTTAACGTCGAGGTAACGGTGTTCGATGCGACGATCAACGCGGGATTCATCGACGTCCACCGCAATCACAACGCCGTCATTCATGGTGACTGCCAGCGGCTGCGCGCCGCCCATGCCACCCAGGCCAGCGGTGAGGGTAATGGTGCCTGCGAGGGTTCCGTCAAAACGCTTGCGGGCTACGGCACCGAAGGTCTCGTAGGTACCCTGCAAAATGCCCTGGGTACCGATATAGATCCAGGAGCCTGCGGTCATCTGACCGTACATCATCAGCCCTTCGGCTTCGAGCTTGCGAAAGTGCTCCCAGTTAGCCCAGTCGCCCACCAGGTTGGAGTTAGCGATGAGAACGCGAGGTGACCACTCATGGGTGCGGAAGACACCAACGGGCTTACCCGATTGAACGAGCAAGGTTTCATCGTTCTTTAGGGTTTTCAGGGTGTTAGTAATAGCGTCGAAGGCTTCCCAGCTGCGGGCTGCTTTGCCGGTGCCGCCGTAGACCACGAGGTTATCGGGGTGCTCTGCGTTAGCGGGGTCGAGGTTGTTCATGAGCATGCGCAGCGCGCCTTCTTGCTGCCAGCCCAAAGTGTTGAGATCTGTACCGGTGGGTGCGTGTACTTCGCGGGGTTCGTGAGCAGTCATGGGTGAGACTCCTTGGGTTCGTGAATCGCCGATGATTCATGAAGTGACTTATTGTTGAGCTTGTTTAGTTGTGCCCGGTCTTGCAGGTAGAATTTTTTAGGTACGTGGCACAGCTTACAAAATTTATTGTCTTGTATATACAACCTATTGTCAATGGAGAAGCGCGTGAGTAAAGACCAAGAACTTGCAGAGATGTTTACGTCCCACGCCGCCCTCAAGCTCCCTGCCTACAAGCTACTCAAAGACATCATTGCCTCCCAGATTCGCTCAGGACGCTGGAGCGCAGATGAAATTATCCCCAGCGAGAATGAGCTAGTTGCCGCCCTTGGCATCTCTCGCATGACGGTCAATCGCGCAATCCGCGAGCTCACAAACGACGGCCTACTCACCCGCATCCAGGGCATCGGTACCTTCGTCTCTGACACCAAGGCAACGTCCTCACTTTTTGAGGTGCGCAATATTGCTGATGAAGTCACCGAACGCGGCCACCAGCACAGCACCACGTTGCTACATATGGGGGTGGAGTACCGCAAAGACAGCGTGCAACACTTTGATATTGAGTTCGGCGAAAGCGCCTTCCACTCTGTTCTTGTGCACTACGACAACGGCCGCCCTATTCAGCTCGAGGATCGCTACGTTAACCGCCAAGCTATCCCCCAGTATATTGAGCAGGATTTTACCCAGATAACACCCAATACTTATCTCTCAGAAAAAGCTCCGCTGACGCGCGGTGAGCATATTGTTGAGGCAGTGTTGCCGACCTCCGAGCAGGCTGAAATCTTGAACATTAGCCCGGCAGATCCTTGCCTGAGGCTTTCGCGTAAAACGTGGTCTGGTGCTACCTTAATCAGCTCGGCTGTTCTATTGCACCCGGGTAGTACGAGCAGACTCGAAGGTACATTCGGCGTCTAAAATAATGGCAGGTGACCACGAAATTGCCAAAAATACCCCAAAAACAGTGCGATTGTGGTAGTTTTATGGTCACCTCTCGAGTTGTCAGGCAGTCGAAGCTACCCTCAAAATGCCCATTGCTGAAAATTTTTATCACGCGGTAGAGACGCATCACACTTTCTGATTATTATGGATGCCATACGGTTTATTTACCGGCAATCCTAGGGTTGTTACTTAGGCAGTTTTTCTCAAAGATCTCAAAGCTTTTGAAAAACTGTACTGGAGGCAAGACCTAAGCGCTTTTACGCACTTTGTGCAATCTAGCGCTTGGGTCTTTTTGTTTTTCAGGGTAGGCATAAAGAATTCTTAAACTTGCCCGAAGAATGAAAAAGACTTGGAGTTGACCAACTTTCACTGGGGCCCCTCGGTGTACTTAGTTGCGACCCAAGGACTTGCCATTTCAGAGATAAGGGAGATTCCCCGTGGCAACTAAAGTTGACTACGAAGCAACCGGCCAAGAGGTGCTCCGCCTGGTCGGTGGCGAAGAAAATGTGAATTCACTGGTTCACTGTGCAACGCGTCTGCGCTTCAAGCTCAAAGACGAATCCAATGCTAATGATGCTGCGATTAAGGCAACCGAAGGCGTTGTCACCGTCATGAAATCCGGCGGTCAGTACCAGGTAGTAATCGGCAACGATGTACCTCGCGCCTACGCCGGCATCGTCAATAACTCGCGTCTGGGTAGCGATACTGTAGATGAGTCCGCTGAAGGCCCCAAAGGTAACCTGCTCAGCCGCTTCATCGAACTGATTTCTTCGATCTTCTTGCCTATTCTATGGACGCTGGCTGGTGCCGGTCTGATTAAGGCGTTCACTGCGCTGGCAGTAACTTTTGGCTTCAATACCGAAAGCCAGGAGTACATTATTTTGAACGCCATTGGCGATTCAATTATCAACTTCTTACCTTTTGCAATCGCGATCACCTCGGCAAAGCGTTTCAAGGCTAACCAGTTCACCTCATTGGCACTTGCCGGTATCTTGCTCTACCCCACCATTATCGCTTTGAATACCGCCGGTGAGCCCGTGAGCTTCTTCGGCATTCCCGTAGTGATGGTCTCTTACGTATCGTCAGTTATCCCCATCATTTTGGCAGTTTGGGTTCAGAGCATCTTAGAACGCTGGTTGCAACGCGTGCTACCCTCGGCTATTCGAAACTTCACCGTCCCGATGCTGGTTCTGCCCATCGTCGGTTTGGCGACTTTGATGGTTGTTGGCCCTATTACTACTCTGGCATCTAGCCTGGTCGCATCGGGCATCACCACCGTTTGGAACGTTGCTCCGTGGCTTGCCGGTGCTATTCTTGCTGGCTTCTGGCAGGTACTTACCATCTTCGGTTTGCACTGGGGCCTTGTACCCGTCATGCTCAACAACTTGACCACGCTCGGTCACGACGTCATGGCAGCAACCATCTTCGCTCCCGTCCTTGCACAGGGCGCTGCAGCACTTGCTGTCATACTCAAGACCCGCGACAAGAAACTCAAGCAGGTTGCTGGCCCCGCTTCGCTTTCAGGCATCCTCGCAGGTATTACCGAACCCGCTATCTACGGTGTTAACCTTCCGCTGAAAAAGCCCTTCATCTTTGCATGTGTGGGCGGTGCAATTGGTGGCGGATTAGCTGCAGCCGGCGGCGCACAAACCAGTGCTTTCGTTGTGCCTTCAGGTCTGACCCTGCCCGTATTCATTGGCACCCCCTCAATGGTCATGGTCTTCTTGGGTGTAGCAATCGCAATGGTCTTCGCTTTCGTGATGACCTACCTCTTTGGGGTTCCCAAGGTTGAAACCGAAACCGAAAACGCTTTTGTAGAAAAGCTCGAAAACGGTGAAGATTCCGGTGTCCCCGCACAAACTGTTCCCGCGAACTCTAAGGTAGTTCCTGCCGACGCTGTGGTTGTTCCAGCAGGCACTGTAGTACCCACTGCAATCACCGAAGAGAATACCACCGACCTCATTGCCCCCGTCTCAGGCACCGCGATTGCAATGAAGGACGTCAACGACCCCGTCTTCGCATCCGGCGCAATGGGCAAGGGCATCGTCATAGTCCCCACCTCTAACCAGGTAGTCGCACCGATCTCGGGCAAGATTGTCACTGCCTTGGATTCAGGCCATGCTTACGGCATCCGCTCAGAGACCGGCGTTGAACTCCTTGTGCATGTTGGTATCGATACCGTAAAGCTCAACGGCAAGCACTTTACTCGTCACGTGACTAAGGGTGACACTGTCCGCGCGGGTCAGCCTCTTGTTGATGTTGACTTCCAGGCAGTAGCCGCCGAAGGTTACGACACCTCAGTTCTTACCATCGTCACCAACACCGGCAACTTCTCCGTTGTCGAACCTCGCATCGATGAAAAACTGAATGTCGGTGATCTCGCAGTCATCATCGAGCGCTAACAGCTCGAAGCACGCGACCAGCACGCCTACGGTCGCGTCCCCCTTTCAATACCGCGTCGCACATACGTGCACCGGCAACCACGCTTAAGGGACTGGAACCGCCATTGAGTAGCGCAGTGAAGCTCAATGAACGGTGCCAGTCCCTTATTTCATGCCATGATTAAACGAAAACCAGCATCGCAAGGAGTCCCAGATGAGCACCGTTGATAAAGCCGCTATCGCCAGCATCGTCGATACAGCCCGGTCAGCTTTTCACGCAGGCGTCAACTCTAGCCAAGAACAACGCCGCACCCACCTACTAGCCCTGCGCCGTCTAATCACCGAAAACAAGGACGCCCTACACAACGCCCTGCACGCAGACCTCCACAAAAACCATTTCGAGGCAGACTTCTCAGAACTCAACGTCCTCATCTCAGAAATCAACGCGTCGTTGCGCTCGCTGAGCAAGTGGATGAAGACTTCTCGTGTGCGTACCGGTATGCCCGCTATTGGTGCACAGTTGCAACCTGAGCCGTTGGGTACGGTGCTGATTATGGCTCCGTGGAACTACCCTGTTCAGCTGTTGCTTAATCCGCTGATTGGTGCGTTGGCGGCAGGTAATACGGCGGTGCTTAAACCGGCACCTGAGACGGCTCATGTGGCGGCCTTACTGGGTGATTTGGTTCCTCGGTACTTTCCCGACGGCGCAGTCACTATTGCGACAGGCCCCGTTGAGGTTGCTACTGAGCTTCTGACGCATCGTTTTGATTTCATTGTTTTTACGGGTTCAGGTAAAACCGGCAAAATTATTCTTGAGGCAGCGGCAAAGCATCTCACGCCGGTTTTGTTAGAGCTCGGCGGTAAGTCACCTACGTGGGTGGATGCTCAAGCGAATCTTGAGGACGTCGCCCAGCGCATCGTGTGGGCTAAGTTTTTGAACGCTGGCCAAACCTGTGTGGCTCCGGATTATGTGATGACTCCTGCTGCGAACGTTGCTCCGTTGAAGGACGCGATGGAGAAGGCGATACGCCAGAGCTTTGGTGATGATCCGCAGGCTGCCAAGAATTTTGGTCGGATTGTTTCGGAAAAACGCTTTGACCGTTTAGTGGAGCTGCTGGGTAGTGCTCCACTGGATCATGAGGTCTCTTACGATAGGAGCGATCGCTATATTCAGCCGACTATTGTGGTGCTTGATGAATGGAATCAGGTTCTTGGTGAGGGCTCGAATCAGCCGTTGATGAGCGAGGAAATTTTCGGGCCTGTTCTGCCAATTGTGCCGGTCGAGACGCCTGAGCGCGCTATTGAGATTATCAACGCGTGGGATAAGCCGCTGTCACTTTATACTTTCGGTGCTTCGCGCAAAACGCAGCGACTGTTTGAGCAGAAAACCTCTTCAGGGGCAGTGGCGCACAATGCTGCTTTAATTCAGGCAGGCTTAGGAGCTCTCCCCTTTGGTGGGGTGGGCGAGTCAGGTATGGGGCGCTACCACGGCAAATTCTCATTCGACACGTTCTCGCATCACAAGCCGGTGGTCAAAGTTTCCCTGCGCATCAACCCGCTGAAGGTCATGGACGCGAACAGCCCCAAGTGGCTGACGGATGCGATCACAAAGTTCCAGCGGCGGGGGTAGAGCGCCCTTCTAGAAATAATTGGACAGAATACATCCCTCAAATTAATTAAATTCACAAAGATAGCCATTGGAGAAAACGTGAATAAAGTAAAATTAATTAAAAACAAAAAAACATTTAGACAAGAACTAGATTCAGAGATTAAATCGGTAACCCAACTGATCGAAAATCTAAAATTAGAAAATGAAATCCAAGTTATTAGAGAAAAATATCTTTCTTGGACCTCCCGAGTTGCAACTCTATTAAGCCACAGCTTCTCGAAAGACTCCATATTCACACAAGCACCCGTCGATGAGTTCAAGAGCACGTCTTTTTCAGTAATAGATTTACAACTTCCT
>JBHWPN010000087.1:0-17772 GCA_043424895.1 Rothia sp. (in: high G+C Gram-positive bacteria)
CCTGTATGTTCTATTATAAGAGCATGAAAGCAACACTTCTCGCGCGCCTAGACGCCAGCACTCACGCCCTATACCCCCATCCCGAAACTAGCGTGGCAGCTGGTTTCCCCTCACCCGCTCAGGACTATCGTGCAGTTTCTATGGATCTCAATGAGATTCTTATTAAAGACAAAGCTGCCACCTATATATTGCGAGTCAGCGGACACTCGATGATGGATGCGGGTATCAGTGACGGTGATGAAATAATCGTTGACCGCTCGCTCCGCCCCCGCCCGGGAAACATTGTGGTTGCCGCCCTGAACGGGGAATTCACGGTGAAAAGATTCCACATAGATCAAGCAGGAACGGGGTGGCTTTACCCTGAAAATCCTCAATACTCTCCGCTTCGAATTAGTGAGGATACTGAGTTCACTATCTTCGGGGTGGTTACGAGGTGTCTGCATCATGTCTAACAACTTGATCTTTCATATCGACATCAACTCGTGCTACGCCGCCTGCGAGAAAATCTTAGATCCTTCTCTTGCGCATAAACCCGTGGTGGTGCTGTCCAATAACGACGGATGCATTATTGCCCTAGATTCACACGCTAAAGCACTGGGCTTTTCAATGGGGCAACCCTGGTTTGAGGTCAAACAGCGGGCGCAGGAACAAGGAATTATCGCTCACTCCTCTAACTATGAACTCTATGGAGATATTTCAGACCGGGTGATGCGTGTTCTGCAGGAATACGCGGGTGACTTTGAGCAATACAGTATCGATGAAGCTTTTCTTAGCGCTCCTTTATCCCCTGCAGAAGCTCAACACCTTGCACGCACCATCAAGGACGATTTAGCGCGTAGAGTGGGGGTACCTGTTTGTGTAGGAGTCGCCGCCACTAAGACTCTGGCAAAGCTTGCCAATAAAACAGCTAAGAAAATCCCAGCTCTTGGCGGGATTTGCGTATGGGACGCGCTTCCTACCTCACGCCGAGAAGCACTTCTGACGACGCTACCGGTGAGCGAACTATGGGGCATTGGCTCTCGCACTGCACATCGCCTGGCGCTCATAGGAATTTTCAGCATCAACGATTTAGCGTTAGCCCCGCCTACTGTCATTCGCCAAAAATTTAATGTGGTTCTTATGCGTACTGCTTTAGAAGTCCGCGGTATACCCGCTATCGAATTTGAGGAAAGTCGCCTAGCAAAAGATCAACTCATTTACTCCCGCACATTTTCTCATCCCATTACAAGGCAAGAACACATGCGACAGGTGCTGAGTGTCTACGCGCAACGAGCCTCGCAAAGACTTGTAAAGCATGAGCAAGTCGCAGGGTATATTACCGCCTTCTGCTCTACTTCTTACTTCACTCAAGGAATCCAATCACACCCGGCTGTGCGTATTAAGCTCACCACAGCCACAGCCGACCCCGTTGTGATTACCCGAGCCAGTCATCAACTTCTCGCTCAAGCAGACTTTGCTGTGGCTCGCTATGTCCGTGCTGGAATCATTCTCACTGACCTACAACCGGCGTCTTATGAACCCCTTCTAGAGCCCTTTACTTCTCCTCACGAAAAGAAACAGATTGCTTCTTTATTGCACCGCATCCAAGAACATTGCGGAGAACAATCTGTAGGTTTAGGGTATGCGGGGCTTGTCAATAAGCCCCTGTGGGAAATGAAAAGAGAAATGCTATCACCTCGCGGCACCACGCACTGGAGCGAACTTGTTGTCGCCAAAATCCAATGAAAACGTTTTCGCGCAATCCACTCTTTCCTGCCATTAAAAACAAAAAGTCCCTCGTCGAAACCTCGATAAGGGACTTTTTCACTGGGATGAAGTTTAGATAAGAGCACCTGTCATAACGGGACCACCAACGAATGGGTCAATTGCTAGAGCAATGAAAAGCACTGTCAAATAAGTAATAGAACCGTGAAAAACGGTCATTGCGGTACGACTTGTTGCCTTTTCTTCAACTGCCAGGCGATGCAACTTGTGACAGTTATATAAGAACCATCCACCGGCAATCAGAGCCGATAAGGAGTAAACCCAGCCTGCACCACCGACAGGAATCAGCAGAAGCGAGCAAATAACCATTGCCCAGCCATACAGTACAACCTGAACAGAGACACTCTTTGCAGTGGCAATTGCACCCAGCATAGGAATGCCGGCGGCTTTATAATCTTCCGCATACTTCATAGACAGCGGCCAGTAATGCGGCGGCGTCCACAAGAAAATAACGGTAAAGAGAACAACAGCAGCCCAGCTCAGGGAGTTAGTCACAGCAGCCCAGGCAATAAATACGGGCATGCATCCGGCCAGCCCGCCCCACACAATATTCTGTGAGGTACGGCGCTTCAGAAAAATCGAGTAGAAAACTACATAAAGGAAAATTGCAACAAGGCCCAATGTCGCAGCTAGAGGGTTGACGAACACCCAAAGGTAGATGATGGAAACCACTGCAAGAACCCAGGCAAAAATTAGGGCTTCTCTATCAGATAGTTCCCCGGTGACAAGGGGACGCTTTTCGGTGCGCTTCATCTTTCGATCGCTTTCGCGGTCGATATAGCAGTTAAAAGCTCCCGAGGCACCGGCCGCCATAGCTCCACCCACGAGAGTGTTGAGGATGAGCCAGAGGTTAGGAAGGCCACCTGCAGCGAAAATCATTGTGGGCGCGGTTGTAACAAGCAACAGCTCAATCACCTGAGGTTTGGTGAGGTGGATGTATGCTCGAATCTTTCGCGACAAAGATAGTTTTTGCCCCGAAACAACTGCGGGTTCGCGAGTAGCAGGATTTTCTGCCACTACGCTGTTCATACCGTGACCCTTCACGAAGATAAGCTCCCTAGAGGTCGTGTGCTTTTCTCAACCACTTTGTTCTCTATCTATCTGCGCCATAGCAAGACATCGTTTCTAAGAAAAAGTGTGCTTGGCGCGACTGCCGCCAAGCATCAAGTCTGATTTTAGGGCGCACAAAGTCCAAGCGAGAATATGTTCTTTCCCTAATACTAGTGGTGTTACCCGCTAATTTCCTAATAAAACGTGCAAAATCACGTCTACCATTACTAACGCTAAGAACATTCAAAACTCGATTTTAAGTAGTCAGTGAACATGACCGGAAAATGAGAAGAAAATGCCTAGTAATTCCCCGAAGACGGTTCACAATCGATAGACTCGATAGAGAAGAAAAACGTTCGTGATGCTTATCTGACTTTGCACCTGAACGTTGCTAAAAATAATGAAAGGGGAATTTCGTGCCAAATCTCGATGCGAAATTTGAATGGACCGATATGGATCAGCGAGCTGTTGATTATGCTCGTGTTATTGCCGTGGACGCGGTTGAGAAAGTCGGTTCAGGACACCCGGGTACTGCGATGAGTTTGGCTCCCGTTGCGTACACCCTGTTCCAGAAGGTAATGCGTCACGACCCCACCGACGACCGCTGGATGGGCCGCGACCGTTTTATTCTCTCCCCCGGTCACACCTCTTTGACTCTTTACCTTCAGCTTTTCTTGAACGGCTACGGTCTTGAGATGAAGGACTTAGAAGCTCTTCGCACCTACGATTCTTTGACTCCTGGACACCCCGAGTACGGTCACACTAAGGGTGTTGAAATCACCACCGGCCCGCTGGGTCAGGGTTTGGCATCTGCGGTTGGTTTTGCTTACGCCCAGCGTTACATGCGCGGTCTGTTTGATCCCACGGCTCCTGAAGGCACCTCACCTTTCGACCACACTGTCTTTGCTATCGCATCTGAAGGTGATATTCAGGAGGGTGTTACTTCTGAAGCTAGCTCACTCGCCGGTCACCAGCAGTTGGGCAACTTGGTGGTTATTTTTGACCGCAACCACATCTCTATTGAAGATGACACCGATGTAGCCTTCACCGAAGATGTTATGAAGCGCTACGAGTCCTATGGATGGGACACCACCCGTGTGGACTGGACTGTCACCGGTGAGTACGACGAGAACATCGAAGAGCTCTACAACGCAATCGTCGCTGCCAAAAAGAACACCGACAAGCCTTCCATCATTGAGTTACGCACCCGCATCGGCTTCCCCGCACCCACTAAGCAGAATACCGGCGGTATTCACGGCTCTAAGTTGGGTGAAGAAGAAGTTGCAGCAACTAAGGAATACTTCGGTTTTGATACCAAGAAGTCATTCTTCATTGAGCCCGAAATTTTGGACTACACCCGCGAGGTTGTAGGACGCATGGCTGAAGAGCGCGCTGAATGGCAGAAATCATTCGATGAGTGGGCTGCCGCTAATCCCGAAAATGCAAAGCTCTATGAGCGTCTGCGTGAGGGTAAGCTACCCGAAGGTTACAAGGACGCTTTCCCCACCTTCGATCTTGATTCTTCACTAGCTACTCGCGCTGCTTCAGGTAAGGTCATCAACGCTATTGCAGATACTTTCCCTGAGCTCTGGGGCGGTTCTGCGGATTTGGCCGGTTCGAACAACACCACCATTGAATCTGCAAAGTCCTTTAACGTTGAGGAGCACAGCACCGGTAAGTACACCGCTGATCCCTACGGTCGTGTACTTCACTTTGGTATTCGTGAACACGCAGCCGCAGCAATCATCAACGGTATTGTGTTGAGCTCCCCCACCCGCGCTTTCATGGGTACTTTCTTGCAGTTCAGCGACTACCAGCGTCCTGCAGTTCGTCTAGCTGCGTTGATGGGTGTGCCCTCCATCTTTGTATGGACTCACGACTCCATCGGTTTGGGCGAAGACGGCCCTACCCACCAACCTGTAGAGCACTTAGCTGCCCTGCGCGCAATCCCTAACCTCAACGTTGTGCGCCCTGCAGATGCTAACGAGACCTCGGTAGCATGGCGCAAGATTCTCGAGACCCAAGACGCACCTTCAGGTCTGGTTCTCTCACGTCAGGGTCTGCCCGAAATGCCTCGTGAAGATCTGCACTCAGATTTCGATGGTGAGAAGTATGCATCAGCCGAGGGCGTTGCCCGCGGTGGTTATGTACTAGCAGATACCGAAGGCACTCCCGATGTTCTGCTTATTGCAACCGGTTCAGAGGTGCAGCACGCTGTTGAGGCACGTAAGCAACTGGCAGAAGAAGGTATCGCTGCCCGCGTTATCTCAATGCCTTCCCGTGAGTGGTTCGCGGCAGAATCTGAAGAATACCGCGAGTCGGTTATCCCTTCAGAGGTCAAGGCCCGCGTGACTGTAGAAGCCGGTGTAGCAATGCCTTGGTACGACATTCTCGGTAGTGCAGGACGTCCGGTTTCGCTGGAGCACTACGGTGCATCAGCCTCAGCTGAAGAGCTTTTTGAACGTTACGGCTTTACCGCTGAAAACGTTGTAGCAAAGGCTAAGGAATCAATCGAAGCAGCGAAGTAATACTGCTGACCAGGTGGTGGATGCGAGCATCCACCACCTGGTTTCATCACAGCTTCATTTACATCCCAGGGGTAGCGTAAAACTGCTGATTGGCTACGTTACACCCACTAGATAGATATAGAAGGAGAGACAGCTCATGGCTACTCCCACTCAGAAGATTTCAGATGCAGGCGTATCGATTTGGCTAGATGACCTCTCACGTGAACGCCTAAATAACGGTTCTTTAGAAAAGCTGATTGATGAAAAGAACGTTGTTGGTGTAACAACGAACCCCAGCATCTTTGCTGCAGCTCTTTCTAAGGGCGAAGCATATGCTGCGCAGTTCGAGGAACTTGCAGGAACAGATATTGAAGAAGCTGTTTTTGCTGCTACTACCGATGACGTGCGTGCAGCGTGTGACTTGTTCACCTCCATCTACGAGTCCTCACAAGGCCAGGACGGTCGCGTTTCAATCGAGGTTGATCCTCGCCTGGCTCGTAACGCCGATGAAACCGCTGTGATGGCGAAGAAACTGGCAGAAACCGTGAACCGCGACAACGTCATGATTAAAATTCCTGCAACCGTTGAGGGCATGGAGCCGATTACAAAGACCTTAGCTGAAGGTATCTCGGTAAACGTCACCTTGATTTTCTCTCTCGAACGCTACCGCGAAGTGATCAACGCTTACATGCTAGGTCTTGAGCAGGCTCTTGAAAATGGCAAGGATCTGTCAAAGATTCACTCCGTTGCTTCGTTCTTTGTTTCTCGCGTAGACACTGAAATTGACGCTCGCTTGGAGGCTATTGGCAGTGAAGAAGCTAAAGCACTCAAGGGTAAGGCAGCGTTGGCTAATGCTCGTCTGGCGTATCAGGTATATGAAGAAGAGTTCGCGTCCGAGCGTTGGGAACGCCTAGAGGCAGCTGGCGCAAACAAGCAGCGCCCCCTGTGGGCATCAACCGGTGTTAAAGACCCTGCGTACCCCGACACTCTTTACACCACCGAGCTCGTAGCACCCAACACCGTGAACACCATGCCCGAGGCAACCCTCGATGCTTTGGCTGATCACGGTGAGGTCACCGGTGACACCGTGTCCGGCACCTACGAAGAGTCAGAAGAAGTTCTGAACAAGATTGAACAGCTCGGAATCTCATACAACGAGGTTGTAGAAAAGCTCGAGAACGAAGGTCTTGAAAAGTTCGACGCATCGTGGGAAGAACTTCTTGCAACCGTCCGCACTGCGCTTGAGGCGTAAGTAAGACGGTTAAAGCATCACGCCGGATAACCGGTTATGCAAAACATCTGTTTACAGATTAGGGTGAGGTAGCACGGCAATTTCGCCGTGCTACCTCACCACCGTATGTGAAGGAATATACTGTGCCCGACAGTGCAGAAAAGAATCCGCTCAGAGACCCTAGAGACCGCCGCCTGACCCGCGTTGCCGGTCCTTCCGCTTTGGTCTTCTTTGGCGTGACAGGCGATTTGGCGAAGAAAAAGCTGTTGCCTGCCGTATATGATTTGGTCAATCGTGGCCTGCTTCCCCCGAGTTTTGCGCTGGTAGGTTTTGGCCGTCGCGAGTGGAGCGATGACGATTTCCGTCAGCAGGTGCGAGAGTCAGTTGAGGCTCACGCACGCACCTCGTTCCGTGAGGACGTGTGGAATCAATTCCAAGAAGGTATTCGCTTTGTGCAGGGCGCCTTTGATGAAGATGACGCTTTTGAACGGCTGAAAGCTACCCTAGCTGAGTTGGATGAAACTCGCGGTATTCGCGGCAATCATGCGTTCTATCTGTCGATTCCACCCAAAGCCTTCGAGCAAGTCTTGCAAAAACTTGCCGATCACGACATGGCAGAAACACAGGACTCTCCCGGTTGGCGACGCGTCGTTATTGAAAAGCCTTTCGGTCACGATTTGCAGTCAGCCCGCGAGTTGAACTCGATTGTAGAAAAGGTTTTCCCGGCAGATTCTGTCTTCCGCATCGATCATTACCTGGGTAAAGAGACGGTGCAGAATATTTTGGCGATGCGTTTTGCCAACAAAATGTTTGAGCCTTTATGGAACTGCAACCACGTAGATCATGTGCAGATTACGATGGCTGAGGATATCGGCATCGGCACTCGTGCAGGGTATTATGATGGTGTGGGCGCAGCCCGTGACGTTATTCAGAATCACCTGCTTCAGCTCTTAGCCTTGACGGCTATGGAAGAACCCATCAGCTTTAACGCAAACCATCTACGCGCTGAAAAAGAGAAAGTCTTAGAAGCAGTCACGCTGCCTGAGAATCTTGAAGAAGCCTACGCTATTGGGCAGTATGAGGGTGGCTACCAGGGCGGCGAAGAGGTCAAGGGTTTCTTCGAAGAAAAGGATATTCCTGAAGACTCCCGCACCGAAACTTTTGCCGCATTAAAGCTCAACATTAACACGCGTCGCTGGTCAGGAGTTCCTTTCTACCTTCGTGCGGGCAAGCGGTTAGGGCATCGCGTGACCGAAATTGCTGTTATCTTCAAGAAATCCCCCAATCTACTCTTTGGTGGGGCAGCCGATAACACCGGTCAAAACGCCATCGTGATCCGTGTTCAGCCCAATGAGGGTATGACTCTTCGTTTTGCGTCTAAGGTGCCAGGCACCCAGATGGAAATTCGTGACGTTAACATGGATTTTGGCTACGGACATTCGTTCACTGAAGAATCACCTGAGGCGTATGAGCGTCTGATTCTCGACGTTTTGCTCGGTGAGCCGCCGCTATTCCCGCGTCATGAAGAAGTAGAGCTCTCCTGGAAGATTCTTGATCCTTTCGAGGAATACTGGGAAAAGAACAAGGTGAAGCCCGAAGGCTATAAACCGGGCTCGTGGGGTCCGGCATCAGCGCATGAGATGCTCGAACGTGATAACCGCGCTTGGAGGCGTCCATAATGTTATTTGAACTAAAAAACACTACTGCTTCTGCCATTGACAAGAAGCTCACCCAGGTTCTTGAGGATTCTGGCAATACCACCACCTCGCGCGTACTGACGCTTGTGATTTTGGCAGAGCAAGGGCACTCGAAACTGGCTGTTGAGGCTGCTCAGCAGGCGTCTCACGAGCATCCTTCGCGCATTATTGTGCATATTGCACATGAGGCAGAAGCTGAAGACCGTTTGGACGCTGAGATTTCGGTGGGTGGAGAAGCTGGAGCTTCAGAGGTTATTATTCTGCGCGGTTACGGTAAGGCCTCGCAAGCAACTGAATCGCTGATTTCTGCTTTGTTGCTACCGGACTCCCCTATTGTGGCCTGGTGGCCGCACTCGGTACCCGAGAACGCGTCAGAACACTCTATTGGCAAAATTGCGCAACGTCGCATTACTGATTCGGCCCGCGCGCAAGATCCCATGATGGTTTTGCGCCAACTTGCTAAAACATATGCTGCAGGAGATACCGACCTCGCCTGGATTCGCCTGACTCTCTGGCGTATTCAGTTAGCAGCTGTACTTGATCAGCTACCTCCTGCCAAGGTCAAGCGTGTGAGCGTTGCCGGTTCTTCAAAATCGCCGTCTGTAGTTCTGCTCGGTGCCTGGCTCGGTTACAAATTAGGCGCTCAGGTGCATCTAACCACTAAGGGGGCCGACCGTGGGCTCTACCGAGTGGAGCTAGAACGAGAAGATGGCAAAGTCGTGCTCTATCGCCCAGGGAGAAGCCTTGCTACGCTGACATCTCCCATTGGGCCGGATCAGCAGATCTCTTTGCCGGTGCGTTCACTTGCAGAGTGTCTAGCCGAAGAACTGCGTCGTCTTGACCCAGATAAGGTCTATGGCGAGGTACTTACCGAGGCTATTCCGGCGGTCGAGATGGTAGTGGATATGAACACTGCAGAAGTTATTGATGAAGTTGACGATTTTACGGAGGAATACGATGCCTAATCCTGAAGTTATTGAACACGTAGATAAGAGCGAGTTGGCGGCATCCACCGGTTCTCGTATTCTTGCCGTTATTAACGACGCGATTGAAGCCAATGGTGTAGCCCACCTGTCTCTTACCGGTGGCACCATGGGTATTGCGGTATGGTCGGCTATTGCTGAATCAGGTCAGGCACACACCGTGGACTGGACGAAGGTTCATTTCTGGTGGTCTGATGAGCGTTTTGTAGAAACCGGCCACGCAGACCGCAACGAACAGCAGGCTAAGGATGCTTTACTGAGTTCTCTCGATATCCCGGCTGAAAACCTGCATATCATGGGTACGTCGGATGTCTTTGATTCGGTAGATGAGGCAGCTGCAGCTTACACCGCAGAGCTCAAGAAGTTTGCGCCGGAAGGACAGCCTTCACCGGCGTTCGATCTCGGCTTGCTCGGTCTTGGCCCCGACGGGCACATCGCCTCGCTCTTTCCCGATCGTGAAGAAATCCACCTAGAGACTTTTGACTCTCTAGCTGTGCGTGATTCGCCCAAGCCGCCGCCTACCCGCGTGAGCATGAGCTTGCCGGTCATTAACCGTGCGCGCAAGATTTGGTTCTTAATCGCAGGTAGCGATAAACAAGAAGCCACGGCCCGTCTGGTCAAGGCTGCACAACTCAATGCGGATCAACTGAATGCAGATATTTTGACTGAAACTCCCGGAGCCGGAGCTCGAGGAACGGAAGAAACCCTTATCTTAGCTACTCAGGATGCTCTCTAAACAAAAGCTAAGCCCCCGGTGAGATAAATATGTTCACATATTTATCTCACCGGGGGGCTAACTATAAGTGTTGCTCTGTAGCGCAAGATCCAAAGAGCAAAAAACGCCTGCACGAAAAACCGTACAGGCGCATTTTACATATAAAGTCTTACAGCATGGCAGCTACCGGATCTGCAAAACGCAAAACCAGACCGTAGCCAATAACAGAGAAAACCCAAATCAAAATAACTGTGACGGTCAAACGAACAAGGTTCTTAGATGCCATACCCGAAGAGTTCAACGAGGTAGTCATACCGCCACCGAACATATCGGAGAGACCGCCGCCTTTACTGCGGTTCAGCAAGACCAACAGAACGGTCAAGATGCTGCTAATCGCGATGAGAACCATCAAAACGATTTTAAGAATCTCCACGGAGAACCCTTCTTTTATACAAACAGTAGACAACGATATAACTCGTACCTTTATACGGTACACGCATTAGGTAAGAGCGTCCAAACATTTAGAGAGCTTTAAGTACAGTTGGCGGCAACCTCACAGGTCGCCGCCAACGTACTCACCGCTTCGACTTACTTAGAATCAAAGCGAGCGATGTTTGCGAATTCTTCAGCATCTAGTGATGCGCCGCCAACGAGAACACCATCAACGTCAGCTTCACCGAGGATCTCAGGAGCTGACGCTGCCTTAACGGAGCCGCCGTAAAGAACGCGAACCTTCTCAGCTACATCTGCTGAGTAGAGCTTTTCGATTTCTGCACGGATTGCCGCTGACATTTCCTGAGCATCGGCGCTAGTTGCTACCTTGCCGGTGCCGATAGCCCAGACGGGTTCATACGCTACAACGAGGGTTTCAGCCTGCTCAGCTGAGAGACCTTCGATAGAGCCACGCAGCTGCTCAAGGGTGAAATCTACGTGAGTGCCAGCTTCACGAACCTCAAGGCCCTCACCAACACACAGAACGGGAGTCAAGCCGTGACGGTAAGCTGCCTGCACCTTATCAGCGCAGATTGCATCGGTTTCACCGTGGATGGTGCGACGCTCTGAGTGACCAACAAGTACGTAGGTTGCACCTAACTTGTTCAGGAAAGCACCTGAGATGTCACCGGTGTATGCGCCGGAATCCTTATCTGAGAGATCCTGACCACCGTAAACGATGTTCAGCTTGTCACCTTCAACCAGAGTCTGTACTGAACGGATATCGGTAAAGGGAGGGAACACGGCAACTTCAGCGTTGTCGTAGTTGAAGTTCGCATCGTCTAAAGTCCATGCGAGCTTCTGCAGCAGGCTAACGCCTTCTGCGTGGTCCATGTTCATCTTCCAGTTACCTGCAATAAGCGGCTTGCGAGTCATAAGTACTCCTTGAAAAATTGTCTCGGGGTGCGCGTCGTTCTTAGAAAAACGACGCGCGCTGGGAGTGCCCCAGCACATCAGTATGCGAAGCGCCTGCTAGGAAGTGAGGCGTCCACGCTAAAGTAAAGTTCTTCGAAAGTGCGTGGTAATCGCAAACGGATCACCACACCCTTTTGAGAAAAACTTATGCGCCTAGAACCTCAATACCGGGTAAGGTCTTGCCCTCGATGTATTCGAGTGAAGCGCCACCACCGGTTGAGATATGACCGAAATCAGAATCCTCAAAGCCCAACTTACGAACTGCAGCAGCTGAATCGCCACCACCAATAATCGAGAACGCGTCGGATTCTTTAATTGCCTGCGCTACAGCACGGGTTCCCTCAGCAAAGGGGGCAAGTTCAAAGACACCCATGGGACCGTTCCAGAAAATGGTCTTGGCTGACTTGATTTTCTCAGCAAAAAGTTCGCGGGTTTCAGGGCCGATGTCCAGACCCTCAGCTTTCTCGCCCAGCTTGCCACCGGTGAGGTCTTCGATAGGACGGATCTCGGTGTTAGCCTCTGCAGAGAAATCATCGCCCCAGGTGATGTCGGATGCGATAAGGATTTCGGTGCCTTTAGCTTCAGCTTCCTTCATGTATCGGTTGACGGTATCAACCTGATCCTTTTCAAGAAGAGACTGACCAACTTCATAACCCTTAGCGTAAGCGAAGGTGTAGCCCATGCCGCCACCGATCAAAATGGTGTCAGCCTTGCCGATGAGGTTTTCAATCACTGCGAGCTTGTCTGATACCTTAGCGCCGCCCATGATCACAACAAAAGGACGCTCGGGATCGTTCAGGGTCTTCTTCAAAACATCAACTTCAGTTTTGACAAGGTCGCCAAGGTAAGCGGGCAGACGCTTAGCTACATCGTAAACCGAAGCGTGCTTGCGGTGAACAGCACCGAACGCATCGTTGACGTAGGCACCGTTTTCGCCGGTCAAAGCAACCAGCTCATCTGCGAACTCGCTACGCTCAGCATCGTCCTTTGAAGTCTCACGAGCATCAAAACGAACGTTTTCAACAACCAGAACTTCACCGTTCTGAAGTGAGGCTGCCTTAGCCTGAGCGTCTTCACCAACAACGTCATTTGCGGTAACTACTGAAAAATCAGCAAGTTCAGCAAGACGCTTTGCGGCGGGAGCAATAGAGAACTTGGGATCTACCTGACCTTTAGGACGGCCAAGGTGGGCGGTGACGATAACGCGTGCGCCAGCCTTAGCCAGCTTAGTCAACACGGGAAGTGAAGCCTTGACGCGGCCGTCATCGGTGACGGTATCGCCATCAAGAGGCACGTTGAGGTCTGAGCGTACGAGAACGTAGCGGCCTTCAACACCTTCTGACAAGAGTTCTTCAAGAGCGCGTGCCATATGGATCAACTCCAATTAGTTTAAAAATCTATAAAGAGAGGGTATGAAAATGCCCCCACCCATATAGCGGTGGGCGGGGGCATTATTAAGTTTAGCTTAGAGAGCTGCTGCTACCTTGTTGGTGAACAGAACCAAGCGTGATACGTAACCGAATTCGTTGTCGTACCATGCAACAACCTTAACCTGGTTGCCGATTACCTTGGTCAAAGGTGCATCGAAGATGGTTGAAACAGCTTCACCCTCAATGTCCTTGGACACGATGGGATCGGTTGAGTACTTGATGAGACCCTTGAAGTCACCCTCAGATGCCTTCTTCATTGCTTCGTTGACTTCTTCAACGGTAACTTCGCGTGAAGCCTCGAAGGTGAGGTCGGTCAATGAGCCGGTGGGGGTGGGAACGCGAACAGCGAAACCATCCAACTTGCCCTTGAGCTCAGGAAGAACCAAGCCAACTGCTGCTGCTGCACCGGTTGAGGTGGGAACCATGTTCAACGCTGCGGCACGTGCACGGCGCAAATCTGAGTGAGGCGCATCAAGCAGACGCTGATCAGAAGTGTAAGCGTGAATGGTGGTCATTAGACCCTTTTCGATGCCGAATGCATCGTTAAGAACCTTAGCCATGGGAGCGAGGCAGTTGGTGGTGCATGATGCGTTTGAAACGATGTGCATTGACTCGTTGTCGTAGGTGTCATCGTTTACGCCAACAACGAAGGTGCCATCGATGTTCTTGCCGGGTGCTGAGATGATTACCTTCTTAGCACCTGCATCGCGGTGTGCCTGAGCCTTGGTACCATCGGTGAAGAAACCAGTTGACTCGATAACGATATCGATATCGAGATCCTTCCAAGGCAAGTTAGCGGGATCGCGCTCAGCGAGAACCTTGATTGCCTTACCATCAACGGTGATTGACTCTTCGTCGAATGAAACCTCTGAATCGAGGGTGCCCATTACTGAGTCGTACTTGAGAAGGTGTGCAAGGGTCTTGTTATCGGTGAGGTCGTTGATAGCAACAATCTCAAAACCTTCTGCGTGAGCCTGAGCTGCGCGGAAGAATGAACGACCAATGCGGCCGAAGCCGTTAATAGCTACGCGTACAGTCACTGGAATCTAACTCCTCGATATATCAGTGAATTTTGCTAGGACGGAAATCTTCTGCATTAGCAAAAGATGCCCGCATCCGAACCTCAGTCAAATAAGTTATCTAACGTGAGCCCGTAGTGGTGGGCTGTCCGTCCGGTTCATATACCACTATACCCCACTTTGTGTGAGTTTGGGTGGTTTTTTGAGGTTTTTCTAGATCGACAAGGCATTTGATTCAGGAAGGACATAGGGTTTTCGTTGGGTTTCACCAAAATTCAGTGGGATTTAACCCAAAAATTGAAAAAGATTACGGAGCCCACACGCAAAGCCCACAGTTTCCCACATTTTGTCTCTGTGGGTTTTGAACGCCCACCTCCCACAAGCACACAACGCCCCATCTTTAAAGAAAAACTCTGCCTTGGCTTAGAACCAAGACAGAGTCAACAAAGTATTAGTGGTGTGAGCCGACTGCTTCGGTGCCGGGAATACCCAGCTCAGCTGCGCGCTTATCGGCCATTGCCAAGAGACGGCGGATGCGTCCTGCAATAGCATCTTTAGTCATCGGCGGGTCAGCCAAACGTCCCAGCTCATCCAAAGATGCTTGTTTATGAGCTGCACGTAGCTCTCCCGCGTACCGTAGATGCTCGGGTACCTGATCTCCCAAAATCTCAAGAGCTCGCTCAACCCGTGCACCCGCAGCAACAGCTGCTTGCGCTGAACGACGCAGATTAGCATCATCAAAATTAGCTAACCGATTAGCTGTCGCGCGAACCTCTTTACGCTGGCGACGCTCGCGCCAGTTCTCTAACGCGTGATGGGCTCCCATGCGTTCCAGCAAATGACTAATTGTTTCACCATCGCGCACAACAACACGGTCAACACCGCGAACCTCACGGGCCTTTGCCATGACATCAAGACGGCGAGCTGCTCCCACCAACGCCAAAGCAGCTTCAGGACCGGGACACGTAAACTCCAGGGCTGAAGAACGCCCGGGCTCGGTCAATGAACCGTGCGCTAAGAAAGCGCCACGCATAACAGCCTCGGCATCAGCTAACGAACCGTTCACCACCGCAGGCGGCAAACCGCGAACGGGGCGACCACGCGCATCCAACAAACCGGTCTGACGAGCCAATGACTCCCCGCCGTGCTCTACCCGCACGATATAGCGTCCCCCGCGGCGTAATCCGCCACCGGTCACCGCCGTAATCTCAGAATCGTGCCCGTACAAATCAGCAATATTGTGCTGAAGACGCAAGGCAGTTGCTTCTAAATCTACTTCAGCTTCAATCACAATACGGCCAGAAACCAAGTGAAGACTGCTCGTAAAACGCAAGATGGTCGAGACCTCTGCCTTTCTGACAGAAGACTTCGTAGCGTCATAACGTGCCAGTTCTTCTTTAACCGATGCCGTCAGGGCCATACGGTGCGTCCTCCAACTTATATTGTGTGTAGTGCTCATTTCTTAGGCGCTGATCATAGCCCCGTAAAAACACAATTCACTATTTTATATGTTTTTACAGCAAGCTGTGAATTTAACTTATCCCGCAAATAAATCTCGATAAGCCGCACCCAATTTGAGTGAATCATGAACGAAAGGATTATTGAGTTCATGAACAGACGCCCACATAACGGTTGCCCCAAAATTAGCCGCCGTGCGCTCAAATTCTGCCGGATGCACTACGGCAATGGGATCGGCAATGATGGCATCTAACCGCAAATCGGGAGCGTACTTTTTCAACACCATCAAATGATCTTGTGCATCAAGCCCGGTTGTTTCATCGCTTGCAAGTTCAAGGTTCATGACCACGCAGGTACGCGCCGAAGTGCGCTCAATTGCTTGACGAGTTTGAGGAAGCAACAGATGAGGTAATACAGAGGTATACCACGACCCGGGCCCTAAAATAACCCAATCAGCGGAATCAATGGCGTCGATTGCCTCTTCACAGGCATCAACATCGGCAGGTTCTAACCTGACTGTCTCAATATTGCCGGCTTTTGCCAATTTGGCCTGACCGGTCACTGTGGTGAGATTTCCACCGGGGTTAGTGCTATCTCTTACTTCGCCACTAATTACTAAAGGGGTCAACGCCATTGGTAAGACCCGTCCGCGAGCCCCCAGTAACGAACCAGCCCAATCAAGCCCGGCAATAGGATCGCCTAAAAGTTCCCACAGCGAAACAATAAGCAGGTTACCCAGAGCATGATTTTCTAGAGAAAAAGTGTCAGGCGATGTTGCATGTTTGAAACGATGCTGCATCACGCTTGCCCACGTACGTCCCCACTCAGAATCGTCACACAATGCAGAAAGAGCCATTCGTAAATCGCCAGGAGGAAGCACACCCATTTCTTCGCGCAATTTTCCCGACGAGCCACCGTCATCAGCGACTGTTACGACAGCAGTTAATTCGCTGGTCACGTGTTTGAGGGCGGCTAAGGACGCATACAAACCGTGACCGCCACCCAGGGCAACTACCCTCACAGGAGAGGCTGCCGTGAGTGTAGAAGTAACGCGACGTTCTTCCTTTTCAGTGAAGTCCTTATTCATCGCGCTCCCCTATTCACGCCTCATATCACGGTGCTGAACATTCACGCTGACCGTGCCTAAAGTGCGCAATCGCTTAGCGAGCTCCTCTGTCACTGCCACGCTACGGTGCTTACCACCGGTACAACCGATTCCAATAGTGGCATAGTGCTTACCCTCGCGTCGGTAACCATCAAGCACCGGTTTAAGGGTTTCGACAAAGTGAGTGACAAACTCTTCAGTACCCGGATTATTGAACACATAATCACGGACGGCCTTGTCTTGACCGGTCTGCGACCGAAGCTCCGGCACCCAATGAGGGTTAGGGATAAAACGCATATCAATCATCATATTGGCATCAACAGGTGAACCATATTTAAAACCAAAACTCGTCAGCGTAAGGTTCAGCAGTTTAGTGGCACCAAACTCGTTGAACATCTCGCGCATAGCATGAGCAAGCTGATGCACGTTCTTTCCCGTGGTATCAATAACGGTATCAGCATTGGCTTTAAGGTCCGAGAAAAGTTTGCGTTCCTTCGTAATACCATCAAGGATGCGTCCTTCCCCCTGCAAGGGGTGAGGACGACGCTGGGCTTCATAGCGAGCAATAATATCTTGATCCGATGCATCGAGGAACAAGAGCGTCACATCAACTTGCGGAGTGCGTAAGTTTTCAATAGCACTGGTCATATCTTCGTACATGGACATAGAACGAATATCGATGCCTAAAGCTAGCCGAGGAATCGACTCGGGAGCACGGGTAACCAAGTCAACTAGAGGCTGCAAAACCTGAGGTGGAATATTATCAACTACGTACCAACCTTCATCTTCTAAAGTATTAGCAGCGGTACTGCGACCAGCACCCGAGATGCCAGTAATGACCAGAATCTGAGGTTTGACGATTTCTTTAAGTTGCTCCATGACTGCCCTTTCAAAAGGATTCACCGGTGTCTCTACCTGAATGCGCGTTTCTAATTTTACGCTCTCTTACTCAAGGACTTCTCCGGTTGTCAGGTTAATTCCCTGGGAAGGAATTGCCTGGTCGGCTGATTTCGCTTGATTGAAGTGAGCAATAATTTTCTGCGCCATTGAGGGACCGATGCCGTTCACTTCTAATAGCTGTTCTTCGGTAGCGGTGGTGAGCTTTTTATATGAACCAAAATGTTCGATAAGTGCCTGCCGCTTTGCCGGACCGAGGCCCGCTACACCGTCCAAAGCCGAAGACAGCATAGCTTTACCTCGCTTAGAGCGATGGAAAGTAATAGCAAAACGGTGCGCTTCATCGCGGACCCGTTGAATAAGGTAAAGCGCCGGTGAGGTACGCGGCAAGATAACCGGAAAATCTTCGTTCGGCAGCCACAGCTCTTCTAAACGCTTAGCAATACCTATTACGTAAACGTCCGTAATCCCCAGATCGGCTAGGGCTGCAGAAGCGGCATTAACCAGTC
>JBHWPN010000088.1:0-2616 GCA_043424895.1 Rothia sp. (in: high G+C Gram-positive bacteria)
ATCTGGACGCGACATACGGTGGATTTCATCGAGAAAAAGAACTTCACCGGGAGTAAGCGATGAAAGAATCGCCGCTAAATCTCCTGAATGCTGAATGGCAGGACCTGAAGTAATACGCAGCGGTGCTTCCATCTCTGCAGCAATAATCATTGCCAGAGTGGTCTTGCCGAGGCCGGGAGGCCCAGAAAGCAAAACGTGATCGGCGCTGCGCCCGCGCATCTTGGATGCTTCTAACACCAGTGAAAGCTGCTTGCGGACGCGCTTTTGTCCCACAAAATCATCAAGGCTTTTGGGGCGAAGAGCCGCCTCAATCATCTTTTCTTCGGGTTCTTCTTCGGTTGCGACTAGTCGCTGAGCCGGAACTTCAGCTCCGCCTGCAATACTCATATAGACCTAAACCTCTACTTCATTTTTCAGCAAACGAATATCCGCCCCTAGTGGCGTCCCAAAGAATGCTGGGAACCCAAGGTGGCAAGTACAGACTTGAGAGCCTGTGCCACCGTTAATGTCTCAGCCTTAGGATCATGCTGGATAAAGGCATCGACAGATGCTGTGGCGTCTTTTTCGCTCCACCCCAGACCCATGAGAGCATCGATAACCTGAGGTTTCCATGCAATACCCGTGTTCAGCGGTAACTGGTCGGCTGAATTTTCTTCGCCCGAGAGAATGAGCTTACCTGCAAGTTCTAGAACGATGCGACGCGCGCCTTTAGGCCCGATACCCGGCACTTTTGTAAAGGCTTTATCATCCCCGGTAGCAACAGCTCGTTCAATATCTGAAGCGGTATGAATACCTAAAGCTGCCAGAGCAATACGCGGACCAACGCCCGACACCGACAAAAGAAGATCAAAAACAGCGCGCTCTGCCGGCTCTGCAAAACCATAAAGCGTCATCGAATCTTCACGAACAATCAGGGTGGTCAGAACCGTAGCTGTCTCACCCACTCGTAAAGATGCCAAAACACGGGCAGGTGCATTGACTTGCATGCCAAAACCATTGACATCTATCACTGCAGAATCAAGACCTACGTGTTGCACGCGGCCGGTCAAAGAACTAATCATAAAACAATTCTATTAGAAAATATGTTCGAATATCTACCCTATTAGCAGTGAGCCCGAGTTTAAGATCTACGAGCTTTTGCCTCAGCATCCATCCATGCCCGCTGAGCAGGAGTGAGATTTTGTTTACGACGCACCCTGGCATGAGTAGAGGTAGAACCCTGGTGAGTCTGAGTATGCTCAGCCATATTGATACCAGAACCAATACCACCACCACGCCAACCATGACAGATAGCCAACGCCAACGCATCGGCAGCATCCGCAGGCTTAGGCAGAGCATCTAACCCTAGGATACGAGCAACCATACGCTGCACAGACGGTTTATCAGCCCGACCAGACCCCGTCACAGCCGCCTTGACCTCAGAAGGGGTATGGAAGAAAACAGGGACTCCTCGAGAAGCTGCGGCAGCAATCACCACGCCAGACGCGTGAGCCGTGCCAATCACAGTATTTACCTGCTCTTGAGCAAAAATACGCTCAATCGCCAGAGCATCGGGCTTATAGGCATCAAGCCACTGCCCCGCCGCCTCAAAAATAGTGTGGACGCGGTGATCCAGCGACTGCGTTGCAGGAGTACCTGCAACACCAACATCGACAAAGTGAGCCTTACGGTTAGCCGTCATATCAATCATGCCAAAACCGCAACGCGTCAACCCCGGATCAACACCCAAAATACGGGCAGCGCCCGGAACACGAGCCTCGCGCTCGCCCTCCGGGCGCCTAAAGTTCAGTGAAGTAGGCAAAACCTGCCCTCACCTTTCTTATCTAGCCTTAGTCGTCTGCCTCAAGTTCAGCCATTACTTCTTCAGAAATATCTGCGTTTGAGTAAACGTTCTGAACGTCGTCGAGTTCTTCAAGAGCATCAGCGAGCTTGAGGAACTTTTTGGCGCCATCCTTGTCAAGATCTACCTGCATGGTGGGGCGGAAAGCGGGCTCATCGTTGTTGTAGTCAAGCTCAGCTTCTTCAAGTGCCTTGCGCAATTCAGGCAAATCTGAAGGACCGGTAACAACGGTAAAAACATCACCTTCGTCGATTACTTCTTCAGCACCGGCATCAAGAACCGCCATCAAAACATCGTCTTCAGTCAGACCGTCAGTCTTGGTGACTTCTGCAATGCCCTTGCGCTCGAACATGAACGCAACTGAACCTGAATCAGCCAAGGTTCCACCGTTGCGGGTAACCGCGGTGCGAACTTCTGCAGCTGCACGGTTGCGGTTATCGGTCAAACATTCAACGTACAGTGCGGTGCCCTGGGGTCCGCGTACCTCATACATGATTTCAGTGTAGTCAATGGTCTCACCGGTCAAGCCAGCACCACGCTTGACTGCGCGATCAATGTTGTCGTTAGGAACAGAGTTCTTCTTAGCCTTTGAAACAGCCAAGTCTAAAGCGGGGTTAGCTGAAGTATCAGCACCACCCATACGTGCTGCAACTTCAATTGCCTTAATGTACTTCGCGAAAGCCTTGGCGCGCTTAGCGTCGATAGCAGCTTTCTTGTGCTTGGTAGTCGCCCATTTGGAGTGACCCGACATGGAATTCTCCTTGTACGTAGTGTCT
>JBHWPN010000089.1:0-26171 GCA_043424895.1 Rothia sp. (in: high G+C Gram-positive bacteria)
ATGTGACGCAAAACACGGCGATTTTAGGTGCAAACCGCATTGATTTCTCAAGAGTGAAGTAACTTGGTGCTATGGCACGTACTACAGAAATAGCTGATGGCGTTTATCTGATTGCAACAGATAACTACCGTCTGAACTCCGGTCTGATTTTAGGCTCGGAAGAAGCTATGGTGATTGATACCGGCGCTGGCCCCAGGCAAGGCGCCGAGATTCTGCGCGCAGTTCGTCGAATTACTGAACTTCCCCTTATCGTTGTCAACACTCACACACATTTTGATCGTTTTATGGGCAACGCTGTGTTCGAATCCGACGGTGTAGACGATTTCTGGGCGCACCCGCGCGCGGCTCACGCTATCGAAAAATACGGTGACCGCCAGCGTTCCTACGTCGAGGTACTCGAACCAGAAATGGCTCACCAGCAGGGTGCTAATACCCACCTGGTAATCCCTAACCGACTGCTACCAGGAGACGGTAGCCGAGCTTCTTTCACTCGGGTAGAACTTGGCGATCGCGCGGTAACTCTTTTCTACCTCGGTTTGGCGCACACAGATAACGATATTTTGGTTGGCATTGACGATGTTTTGTTCACCGGTGACATCCTAGAGCAGGGGGCAGACCCCGCATTCGATGATTCGTACCCCGATCAGTGGGTGAGCACCCTTGAGCAACTCGTTGCCTTAGACCGATACCGCGTATTCGTCCCCGGTCACGGCATGCCCGTTGAGAGCCCTTTCATTGAGCGAATGGGACAAACTATGAAGGACGCCATCACCAACATCCGCGAGTCAAAACTAGATCAAAATGCCAGCACGACAGCGGCTATGTACAAACTACCGTACAGCCCAGGAGCAACGCGCATCCTACTCGACCGCCTCACCTGGCTGGATCAAAAAGAAGAAGCGGGCATAAGCCTTTCAGAAGTTCATTTTGGCGATAACGAAACCGGGCTGACAGGTCCTATTACATTGGGCGAAGGTCAGTAATCGTTCAGTAGTTAAATTTCAAAGGCGGGAAACTCTAAAGAGTTTCCCGCCTTTGAATTTATAGGCAACATCTCATGTGCCAAAGATTTAGTAAGTCCAGACCTTGGTATATACCTTGCGTTTCTTGTTCTGAGGTCTGAGCAAAGCGATAAGTATAGCGGTGCTAAAGAACGCTACAGCTGCGATCATGCAGGTTGCGCCAATGACAGCAGAACCAGCCATCGTGTCAGTGTAGACCAACAAGTACATGGCGACGGCGCAAAAGCTCATAAAGAAAGCACCGATGAGAAGTAGGGGAATCATCACCAGACCCGATCGCTGAGTATTGCTCATATCCATTTCTTCCGAGCGCAAGAACCGTAGCAAGGCAAGCCCTACAATAGTCCAGCTGGCAGTGACAAGAATACCCGAGACAACATCAACGGGGCGATGCCACTCATTGATAATTGTTGAGTAACCGGCAGCAAGCGTAAATAACATGCCGATAAAACCGACAGCAGGACGCAGGCGCTTAGGGGACGCTAGAAACAGCATAGCCACGGCGCTCGCAGCAAAGGTGGTATGCCCGGAAGGAGCCGAGTTCATCGTTGCTTCTTGAATCCCGTAGTTGGGTTTGCTGAGCACTGCGTTTTTAATAACCTGGGTGGTTGCATTGGACGCTAGGGCAACCCCGATGCCTACAATCGCGGGTATAAAGCGGTGCTTCCATACCAAAACGAAAATGAGGCCGATAGCGGCAAAGACACCTGCGGCGGTGGGAATCTGATCGAGCCCGGTGGCAGTTTGCGGCTGAATGGTGAGGAACTGATAAGCGTATTCGCGGAAGGCTACTTCATCGAGTTGCTGGCCGCTGGGGGTAAGCACAAAGAACCACAGGCTAGTGCACAGCAGTCCCACAATAAATAACCATGCTAAAAGATGCTGAATAATGCCCCAGGTGCTAGGTCTGGTCTGGCGAATATGTGAGGGCAACCCAGAACGCACCTCGTTGTGAGCGGGTTGCATCAGAGGCAGGGAAAGTTTGGGCGCAACCATAGGGCGGTTGGGCTGTGGTTGGTTAGTTTGAGGCTGGTTTGTTGGTGGCTGATGGCTCTTGTTGCGTTTAGCCGGCAATAGGAAGGATGCCACCTGGGCAGAACCTCGCGAAGTTTTATGCGCTATCTTCTGCAAAGGCTGAGTATCTTTATTATCAATCTGTGTCTGCTGGCGCGGAGTAGGTCTTGTTTGAGCCGGGAGAACTTCGGTAGGGTCATCGCTAAATCCGGAGGTGCTTCTGGCCGGCTGAAAGTCAGAGTTTGCCGGTTGCGAATGCCGGGTAGAAATGACGCGGGTTGGCTCGGTATCCGTCCCGGCGGAGCGGTACGAACTGTAATCCATATTGAGAACTTCGGTCTTTTCGCCCCCTGCGAAATCGTCAAATGAGAGGGTACGCGAAGTGTCGGTAGGGGTGTTGCCCCGGTGATTATTTCGGTAACTCATAGACGGTATCCGCTTTCGCTTGATGACGTAAAAGTGAGCATCGCAGTAAGGTGCGACCGGTGTTAACTATGCCCGAGAAACCTTTAGCTTTGCTGGGAATCTACTGTGTTAGGTGTTAGCGCTTACGCGGTAACGTAGAGCTATGACGAGTCCCAATGAATTCTCACTGCCCTCTCTTGATGATATTTTATCGAGCTTGCGGGTTGTACGTATACCAATGAAAGTTAAGTTCCGTGGGGTCACCTACCGGGAGAGCGCTCTTATTAAAGGCCCTGCGGGCTGGGGGGAGTTTGCCCCTTTTCTTGAATATCAACCGGCTGAGGCGTCCGCGTGGCTAAAGTGCGCTATCGAGACAGCATGGCAGGGTTTTCCGACCTCTCTTCGGAATGAGATTCCGCTAAATGCTACCGTGCCAGCGGTAGGAGCTGCGGAGGTCGAAAGTGTGCTTGCCCGGTATGAAGGGTCTATCCGTGAGGTCAAGGTCAAGGTTGCTGAAAAAGGGCAGTCTCTGAAGGACGATTGCGCGCGAGTTGCAAAGGTTCGCGAGCTGTTACCCGATGCAGGGATTAAAGTGGACGCAAATATGGGGTGGGGCGAAGCGCAAGCCGTGGACTCGCTGGCTCGTCTTTCAGACTACGATCTTCTCTACGCTGAGCAACCTGTAGCAACTATTGATGGACTGGCGCGGGTTCGTGCTGAGCTTCGTGAGAAAGGTAATTCTCTACTCATTGCGGCTGATGAATCCGTGCGTAAAGCTGAAGACCCGTTGAAGGTGGCGCAGGCGAAAGCTGCGGATGTGTTAATCATCAAAGCCGCTCCACTAGGAGGAATTCGTAACGCGCTGAGAATCGTTGAACAATCCGGTCTTCCCTGCGTGATTTCTTCTGCTCTTGAAACTTCTATAGGTATAAGCACAGGTGTTGCTCTGGCGGCATCCTTGCCTCAGCTTCATTTCGGATGCGGTTTAGTTACCGTCTCTTTATTGGAAGGTGATATTACTGATGATTCTCTCGTTGCACGAGACGGAATGGTTCGGGTAAGAACCGTTGAGCCTTCTGAGGATTTGTTGGCGAGATTCAGTGCGGAGGAGTCTCGCGTGCACTGGTGGCGCGAACGAATCGAGCATAATTATGCACACCTAGTGATAAATACATAATTAATAGTTAGTTAAGTAAATTTATATTTGGAAAATTTAGTTTGTTTAACAAATTGACTGCAGGTAAACAAAGCCTTCCACTTGGGTTGTTACTGAAGAGTAGGGGACAATGCAGCTGATTTGCGATTGCTGTAATTGCTGAAATTTGCCTTGTGGATAAAGGGAAAAATAGATTCTTTGGAAAATATTTTTAGAAATTTGTCCCCAAACTGCTTACACCTATGTTAGGCTGGTGCTAACGCAAACAGATACCGCAAATTACCCAGCGGTAATGAAGTTTGTAGAGATAAGTTATAACCCCCAAACTTAAGGAAAACCCATGTTTTTGTTGATGGCCCCCGCATCAAAGAAGGCTCACTCTGTAGCAAAGAACCTGCGCCAGGTTTTCTTGACACCCGAGCTCACTGAAGAAGAGCGTTGGGATCTCTACTACGATTACCGCACCAACTAAGCTTCAGCTGATTGCGATTGTCCCCCATAACTTAGTGTGGCTAACTCCTTGCCACACTTGGCTACAACTGAAGTAGCCGTATGCTCAAGCTCCCTGCTGTCTTCCCCTAGAGCTAGGTTGAGCTGAAAGCATATTGATAAGCCCTCGCGTCTTACCCCTAGGCGCGAGGGCTTTTTCTTTTAAGCTTCTATAGTGCGGGCAGTGAAGGGGGGGGAATCGAAACAGAAAAGTACATCGAGTGAGTTTGAGAAAACCGCCCACATGAGGCAGGGGAGGGCACAGCAAACAGGGGTATTATTCCTAGCTATGTCAGAAAGCCTCATCTTTCCCGAACAAGAAATGTTCGAATAAAAGGTTGTTAGAGTCTTTAGACATTATTGCGGTGCGGCTTTTCACGCTCCTTTCCTCCTCTTACCCGCAAGCTCAGATGTTAACAGGCGAGTAGAATAAAGCAGTGATGAGTGAATTACCCGTACCCGCTTCAATCTTTACCGCTGTCTCAGTTCTAGATTCTCTAGTTCGCGTTGGTATGCGCCATTTTGTGGTGTCCCCCGGGTCACGTTCTGCTCCCTTGGTTTATGCAATCGCTGCTCTAGAAGAGGCTGGCGTGGTGCACACGTATGTGCGTACCGATGAAAGGACAGCAGGTTTCACCGCTCTTGGCTTAGCGAAATCGCTCGGCGAGCCCGTAGGCATTATTGTTACTAGCGGCACCGCGGTGGGTAATTTGATGCCAGCCGTCATGGAGGCTGATCACCAAGGGGTGGCCTTAGCTGTCTTAAGCGCTGATCGCCCCTTACGTCTTCGAGGCACCGGTGCCAACCAGACAACAGACCAGGTGAACTTTTTTGGATCGCACGTGCGAGCGGCGGTGGACCTCACCGATTATCCCGAAGAAACGGTAGGTGCCCAGACCGCCGGTTTTAACGAGTGCCTTGCAGCGTTGACGGGGCGTGATCCCCAGGTATGGGATAGTCCATCTGTTACCCCGGTTGGGCCTGTACAGATTAACTGTGCTTTTGATACTCCCTTGACCCCGAACGAATCTGCTGAGCAGATTCTGCCTCAATGGGCATCAACCCTGAAAGAAATTGAGCAGTCGGTATCTATTACCCCGCAAGATTCCACCGTGCAACCATGGCTCGACTCAGAGAACCTACCTGCACAAAGGCATCGAACCGTAGTAGTTGCTGGGGACGGCGCGGGTGAAATCGCAACACAATTTGCTCAAAAACTCGGGTTACCTCTCTTTGCTGAGCCGTCATCGAACGCTTTGTTCTCTCCCAACGCTATTTGTGCGTATCGTGAGGTTCTTGCCGGAGCCTTGGGGCAACAGATAGAACGAGCGGTAGTTTTTGGGCACCCTACCCTTTCGCGTCCTATCGCAGCTTTGCTTGATAACTCAGGGATCGAAAAAGCTATCTATGAGCCGGCGCCTGTTGCATGGTATACACCCGGGCGTCGAGTAGAGAAACCTTTTAGATACTTAGCTGACCTTGCGCAATTCGCCGGTAGCGGTCACACGGTGTGCTGTGTAGATTCCACTCAGAACTGGCTGGATGCGTGGGTACAAGCAGGTGAGAAACGGCGCCTTGTACATCAACAGGAAATTGACCTGTACCGTGACTCAGGCGAAAATGTAGGACGCGCTGCAGCACTGATGCTAGTGCAAGAGGCATGGAACGCGTGCTTAGAAGATGGTGCCTCTTTAGTGGTGGGTTCCTCAAACATTATTCGTGATCTTGATTTAGGCGTAGTATCACGCGCCGCTTCACCGCGGGTCTATGCAAATAGGGGGCTCGCCGGTATTGATGGCACGATTGCAACTGCAATTGGTATTTCGCTGGCGGGATCACCCGGTGAGACTCAAGACTCACCTAAACCGCAGAAGGTTCGGCTTATCTTAGGCGATCTCACCTTTTTACACGATGCGTCTTCGCTCAACATAGGCCCGTTAGAGAAAAAACCGGATCTAGAAATCACCGTCTTAAACGATCACGGTGGCGGCATTTTTGGCACCTTGGAACACGGCAAACTGGGCGAAAAACCTGGCTACAAAAAGGCGGTTAACCGATACTTCACCACTCCGGTTGACGTTGATATAGAGGCTTTAGCGCGGGCATACGCGTCATCCGGTATTAGGGTGAAAGTTGTGAACGTCTAACTGCGTAACTCAAGATATTTTGCTTACATATCTGCACGGCTTCTCGATTCAGAGCGTAACGTGGTGATTGTAAAGAGATCCTTACTTTTTATGAGAGGACGCATCATGGCTGGAACTCACGACGGAACCGTCATCGTCTTTCCGCAGCTGACCGAGGCATTTGAGCCTTTTGAAAGCAAACCTCGCGCGCAAAAAATTGTGGATGCAACAGGAGCCAACCTCGTGATCCTCGAATTTGCCGCCGGGCAGGTATGGCGTGAGCACCATAGCGTGCACCCTATTATTGTTCAGGTTTTAAAAGGGCGCGTGGAGTTTGAGGTTAAGGACGAAGTTCTTGAGCTTGTTCCCGGTCGTCCCATTCATCTGACCGCTCACTTATTGCACGAGGTTCGGGCAGTTGAAGCATCTACCGTTATGGTGACGATGCTGACCGGCGAAACACATGAGCCCGCTAAAACTAACCTGGAAGATACTCGCATCCTCTAAAACGGGAAACCTTCGTAAAAACCTACAGTAAGAAAACCGGTATCTCATTCTGTCATGAGATACCGGTTTTCTAAATGTTAAAGATGTACTTTGGTGGGGTTGAGGACGCGAGAGAGGAAAGTCTGCGTTCTCTCGTGCTGGGGCTTACCAATCACGTCTTCGGATTTGCCTTGCTCAACTACTACACCGCCGTCCATAAAAACAACGCGGTCTGCGACATCGCGAGCGAAAGCCATTTCGTGCGTTACCACAATCATGGTCATACCTTCTGCCGCGAGTTCACGCATAATTGCTAGAACATCGCCTACGGTCTCGGGATCGAGCGCAGAAGTTGGCTCGTCAAAAAGCATCAGCTGAGGATCCATAGAAAGAGCGCGAGCGATAGCAACGCGTTGTTGCTGACCACCCGAGAGCTGCTCTGGGTAACGATCCGCCTTATCGGCAAGTCCAACTTTAGTAAGATTCTGAAGCGCCATTTTCTGAGCTTCTTCTTTAGAGCGTTTAAGAACCTTCATCTGGGCGACAGTGCAATTTTCTAGCACAGTAAGGTGCGCAAATAAGTTGAACTGCTGAAAAACCATACCCACGCGCTGGCGCATAGCGTTAATGTCAACGTCGGGGTCGGTAACTTCGTGCCCGGCAACGCTAATAGTGCCTAGTTGGGGAGTTTCTAAGAGGTTGACGCATCGAAGCAGGGTAGATTTGCCAGAACCGGATGGACCAATGAGGCAAACAACCTCTCCGGGAGCGACATCCATTGAGATGCCTTTGAGAACCTCTACCGAACCGTAGGATTTGTGCAGGTTATCAATATGAACGGACGCAGCAGGGGCGTGCTGGTCAGAGGGTGCGGCGATAGACATAAGCTTTATTCCAACCTAGAAGTGTGAGAGAACAGCGAAACGCTATTTGCGCGAGCGGGCGCTGGCGCGTTTTTCAAACTGACGTGCAAGCATACCGAGCGGAACGGTAATAATGAGGTAGCAAAAACCTGCAACTACCAAGGGAGTGAGACCTGCACCGCTTGCTGAAATTCCTTCGCGTCCAAACTTTGCCAATTCGTACTGTGCAACAGACATACCTAGCAAGTAGACCAGGGACGAATCTTTGGTCAGCAAAATAATTTCATTGGTCAACGGTGGGAGCACGATGCGAAATGCCTGCGGGATGACGATGGTGATCATAGCGCGTGAGTGCGACATGCCCAGTGATCGTGCTGCTTCTAATTGCCCCTTGGGAACAGCCTGAATACCGGCGCGCAGTACCTCACCAATATAGGCAGCGGAGACTAGGCCGAGAGCTAACATCACGGTGACATAGTTATTAAAACGAACGCCGAATGCTAGGGGAATGCCGTAGCCGAACGCCAAAAAGACTACAAGAGCAGGAAGACCACGAAACAATTCAATGTATAAAGTTGCAAGCCAGCGGTAAGGGGCAACCGAGGAGAGCTTCATAAGAGCTAAGATGATCCCGCCGCTGAGACCCACAATAAAACCCAAAAATGTATAAATAATCGTGTTTTTAAGGGCAACGGTAATAATTTGTGGGAACTGCTCAGCAATGATTTCGGGGTTGAAAACCTGCCGTCCTAAGGTGTTCCAATCAGCGACAAGAACGAGGATAATCGCGATACAGAGCAGTAGCGCGTACTGAAGATATCTGCCAGCCGACTGCTTCTGACGTAGTGTCATTGCCATGACGTGATGCTCTTTTCAGTGGATCGATTTACTTGGTGGAGTTTTCAAAACCGAGCCACTGCTTCTGCAGCTCAGCTAACTTACCCTCATCTTGAAGGCGGGTGAGAGTTTTGTTGGCAGAATCCAACAGGGCTGTGTTCTCGGTAGATACTGCTGCAGCAACTTTTTCATCGGTGCTAATCTCTGCGGCGAGTTTGAGTGAGTCGTCCTTGCTAAGAGCCTCAGATAACACGGAGACGTTTGCAACCACAGCATCAACTTGACCCGTTTGAATCGCCTGTACCATCAGGCCGGAATCTTCAAACTGAACGATTTCAGCTCCAGCATCCTCTGCGAATTTTTGTCCGGACGTTGCTTGCTGTACAGCTACTTTTGCGCCCTTGAGGTCGTCTTTAGAGGTGATGCTGTTGTTTGAGGTGGTAGTTACGATGCCCATATTGTCATCGAGGTAAGGCTCGGTGAAAGCCATGACAGACTTGCGTTCATCGGTAACGGTGATGCCCGAAAAAGCAATGTCACACTGACCGGAGGAGAGCGCGGCACCGGATTCAATACCCTCAAATCCCGTAGCTACGGGCTCAACTTCGAGCTGAAGGTCTGAGGCGACCTCTTTGGCTAGATCCATGTCGTAACCCACGATTTCACCGTCTTTTTCGAACTCGAAAGGTGCGTAGGGGGGATTGGTGCATACGGTGAGCTTGCCATCGGTGATGGGAGTAAAAGAACCATCAGCTGCGGTGTTAGATGAGGTGCAGCCTGCTAGTGCCAAGGTGGCAACTGCCACGGTCGAGAGGGTTAGCTTTTTCACGAGAACTCCTGTGTATAAATTCAAGTAACAGTGAATATGTATAAACGATTATCAAAAGTATACACATTCAAACATAAATATGCACAGATTCCTTGAAATACAGCACTCAGAAAAATGGTGAGTGAATATTAAGAGCTGTAATAGGTATAAAACACAGGGAAAAATACGCAGACTTGCTGCGGACGTACCCAAGAGCTAGTAGAACGTGAAACAATAACAGGGTGAATCGAGCAGACCTTAATAAAAAAACAGCAGATATCGCCTCCATGTTCGATGAGGTGGCGCCGCGCTATGACCTCATGAACGGCATCGCGTCTTTCGGTCAGCACATCTACTGGCGTAAGCAAACTGTTGCCGCTGTGGATGCCCACCCCGGTCAGCGAGTTCTGGATATCGCAGCGGGTACCGGTACTTCCTCTGAGCCCTTTGCTGATGCAGGGGTAGACGTTGTGGCTGCGGATTTGTCTGAAGGTATGTTGGCTGTAGGGCGTAAGCGTCGCCCCGATATGACCTTCGTTCAGGCAGATGTCACCGACCTTCCCTTTGATGATGAAGAATTCGACGCCGTCACTATGTCGTACGGTCTTCGTAACGTCGCTGACTACCCTCGTGCACTGCGTGAGCTTTACCGCGTTACTAAGCCCGGTGGGCGCATCGTGGTACTTGAATTCTCTACCCCCACTTTTGCTCCTTTCGCGGCTATCTATAAAAACTGTGTCTTGCCCGCTATCCCGCCCGTGGCTCGCGTCCTTTCGTCCAACCCTGAGTCCTATGTTTACTTGGGTGAGTCGATTCTTGACTGGCCGAACCAGGATGAGCTGGCTCAGCGCTTTGCAGAGGCAGGCTGGATTGATGTGAAGTACCGCAACCTCACCGGCGGCATCGTTGCAATCCACCGTGGTTTCAAGCCTTCCAAGTAAACTGATAAAACACCTTCCTGATTCGACATAAAGAGAAGCAACACTACTGTGACTGATACCCCCCTACATAACGCGTCGGCTAATTCGGCTGGTGAGGTTGATTTCAGCCTGCCTAAAGGCTTTGCCCTTATTGCCGAAGATCCGAAGCTGGGTCCGAAAATCGTCGAGTCGCTGGCTGAAATTGAGCAGCGGCTATCGCGTGCTGTGGAGAACACGAATTACTTAGCTGATGTGGCCTCCCGTCACCTTCTGGATGCCGGTGGCAAGCGTGTGCGTCCTTTGCTGACTCTTTTGGCTGCAGCTGCCGGTGGTGAAATCAATGACAAGGTGCTCGATGCTGCCGTAGCGGTGGAGCTCACTCATCTGGCAACTTTGTATCACGACGATGTGATGGATGATGCTCCTAAGCGTCGCGGTGTTGATACCGCTCAGACTATTTGGGGTAATTCGGTTGCGATTTTGACCGGCGATCTTATTTTTGCTCGGGCTTCTTTAATTGTTTCTGAGCTGGGTGCTCGTGCCCTTGCTATTCAGGCTCGTACTTTTGAGCGTCTGGTGCTTGGTCAGCTGTTTGAAACTACTGGACCACAAAACGGTGATGATCTCTTTAACCACTACATTAAGGTGATTGAAGGTAAGACAGGTTCTTTGATTTCTGCAGCCGGTGAGTACGGGACTGTGCTAGCTGAGGCGCCCGAGTCAGCTGTGCAAATGTTGGTTCGTTACGGTGAGCTAGTGGGCGTTGCGTTCCAGCTTGCCGATGATGTCATCGACCTCACCGGTGGTGCAGCTGCAGGCAAGACACCGGGTACCGATTTGCGTGAAGGTGTGCCGACTTTGCCTACTATCTTGCTAGCGCAAGAAGCTGATGCAGGCGATGAAGAAGCACAGCGTATTCAACAAATGATTGAGGGAGATTTGAGCACTGATGAGGCGCTAACTAATGCCGTTGCGGCGCTGTCTGCTCACCCTGTCACTCAAAAAGCATGGGATATTGCTTATAGCTGGTCTGATGAGGCAATCGCGGCTATCGAACCGCTTCCGGATTCCACTGCTAAAGAGGCGCTGAAGTCCTTTGCGCACGCGGTAGTAAAGCGCGATATCTAACCAATACATTGTAAAAAGGCTGGGTTCTTGAAGAAAGAGCTCAGCCTTTTTGCTTGCATTAAAGTCCCTAGTCAGCGCCTTGAGCTTTCACTATGTAAGACAATGATGAGGTGCTTCTTTACTGCACAGTAGAATCATCACATTAGTAATTTGCGTTACAAGGGCCATACCCGGTGCCCTCATCGCAAGAAAAAATTGTGCTTGCTTTCCCGTCACACCACCTCGTGATGAGCAATGCCGTACGCACCCACTTTTTGGGGATAACTACGTCGAGAGACAACGTTGTCTCTTTTGTGATTTCTAAGGTTATTTTAAGATGACTCAATCATCGGTTGCGGCTTCTAAGAAGCGTGAGAGCTTCTCGAGTCGTAAGGTCTTCATCTTCGCTGCTATTGGTTCAGCAGTAGGTTTGGGAAACATTTGGCGCTTTCCGTACATCGCTTTTGATAACGGTGGCGGCGCTTTCATGATTCCTTACTTGATAGCACTGCTTACCGCAGGTCTGCCTTTCCTCTTCTTCGACTACGCAATCGGTCACCGTGGACGCGCATCCTCACCGCTTGCTTTCCGCCGCCTTAACCGGAAGACCGAGTTTATTGGCTGGTGGCACATGGGTATCAACGTCATTATCGCAATTTACTACGCGGCAATTATCGCGTGGTCACTGCGATACATGGTTTTCTCCGTCAATCATGCGTGGGGCGATTTACCGGGCGATTTCTTCAGCGGTAGCTTTTTGCAAGCTTCAGATCCCGCTGCGGGTGTAACCCTAGACTTCGTACCCGGCATCTTGATCCCCGTGGTTATCGTCTGGGTAGCACTTTTGATCATTATGTCGTTGGGTGTTCAGAAGGGCGTGGGTGCAGCCAATATCGTCTTTATCCCCGTTCTCATCGTGATGTTCTTGGTTTTGGTGATTTACTCATTGACTTTGCCCGGTGCATTTGACGGTTTGAACGCTTTGTTCACCCCTAACTGGTCGGCACTGCTGGATGCGAAAGTTTGGGTTGCCGCTTATGGTCAGATCTTCTTCTCGCTGTCCATTGGTTTCGGCATTATGATTACCTACTCTTCATACTTGAAGAAGAAGTCCGATCTTACCGGTACCGGCGTGGTGGTTGGTTTTGCTAACTCAGGCTTTGAGCTATTGGCAGGCATCGGTGTTTTTGCGGCGCTGGGCTTTATGGCAAACGCGGCAGGAACCCAGGTTTCCGAGGTTGCAACCTCGGGCATTGGTCTTGCATTCATCGCCTTCCCCACCATCATCTCTCAGGCGCCAGCGGGTACCTTGATTGGTATTTTGTTCTTCGGTTCCTTGCTTTTTGCTGGTATTACCTCGTTGATCTCCATCGTTGAGGTAATCGTGGCCGGTGTCCAAGACAAGTTCGGCGCTTCACGTGTTGTCTCAACCGCTGCGGTTATCGTTCCTCTTGCTTTGACATCAATTCTCTTGATGCCGACAACCTCGGGTCTGTACGTTCTGGATATCATGGACAACTTTGTCAACCAGTTCGGTATCTTGGCAGCAGGCTTGGTTTCCATCTTCATCGTAGGTTACGGCGTGCGCGCGCTTCCTACTTTGCGAGATCACGTCAACCAGACAGCATCCCTCAAAATTGGTCCTATCTGGATGATTCTACTGGCAGCAGTGACCCCTATTATCCTGGGTTACTCGCTAATTAATACCTTCATCGGTCTTATCCAAGAACCCTACGAAGGCTATCCTGCTCAGATGATTAACATCTTTGGCTGGGGCATGGTTGTGCTTCTGCTCGTTGTAGCCGTGGTGCTCTCACTCCTACCGTGGTCTTCTCGCTCTCGCGCGGCCCTTAAAGCTCCGGCACCGCCCGTTGCCGCTGGCAAGATTCAGCACCCGGCCACCACCGAACTGAAAGAAGGTTAATCCCGTGGGTACTTCAGCAATCGTTATGCTCATTGTTGCCATCTTGATGATCTGGGGCGGGCTTGCACTGGCAATCATCAACCTCATCCGTAACCCCGAAGACGCGGAGGCCTACGCCAACAGCGACGGTGATTTAGAGTAAACACCCTTGCTCTTCACAGAAAGAATCCCCGGTATCTGCAGGTTCTATACCAGCAGGTACCGGGGATTTTTTTAGTTAGAAACGGGCGATACTATTGAAAGCGTTTGGGAAGTTCAGCTTCACCTAGCGTCAGCATCAACCTATTGGCCCAGTTGAAAAAGGCTGAAGCATTGATGACATCGATGATTGAGGCATCATCAAAACCTACCGAGCGAAGTGCGTGCACATGCGCGGGGCTGAAAGTCATCTGGGTCAAAGCCACAGAGGCGTCCCTAATAGCGTTCCACTCAACAGAACCTAAATCAGCGTTGACATCGGCAAGTACAGCATCAAAATCTTCGCCTCGATCAGATTCGTTTGCCCCGCGGACAGAGTGAACAGATGCGCAGAAAATACAACCGTTGATCTTCGATGCGACGGTGGCTGCCAGTTCACGTTCTGCTCGCCCCAGACCGCCTTCAACATTGTAGAAAATATCGAAGTCAGTGAGTGTACGCGCCTGAAGGGCACTGGGGTCTCGAACCAGCAACCTAAAGTATTCAGAATCTGCTCGATCTTTAGACACCAACGCTTCCAGGTGCTGTTCAGTGAGCTGATCTTTAGTCAGCGGAGCAAGCCAGGGCTTCCACCCCAATGAATGACGAACGAACGTCTGAAGGCCCACCAAATCTGGGTAACTCAACACTTTGTCAGTCACTTTAAAGTTAGAGGTATCAACGTTCTCCTGCACCAAACCTGCACCACGAACGTCGAAAGCAAGCGTCTGCAATCCCAGCACCACGCGTAGTTGAAAAGCTAAGAAAGAAATCAGCTGATAAAGAGTAACGACTTCGTCTTCGGTTAAAAATTCACGCATGTGCGAAAGTACACGAGCATCGGCTTGAGCTGGTGCCAGCGTCACGATACGAGTGACCTCCAAGATCGCGTCCAGACGCTCACCGGAGGTCTCTTCTTCAGCGGCAATCTCTTGATAAAACGTGATTGCGTTATCTACCTGATGCAAACGCGCAACCTCTGCTGCCACAGCAAAACGCTCTGCAGGGGTGAGCGAACTTTCCCCTTCTACCAGGAGCTCAAAACTTTTCTGCGCGTTATCTACAGCGTCCTGGCGAGCCCGGCGTACTGAGCGAAGGTTCTCGGGAATTTCGGAGAGAATATCTATAATATCTGCCACGGTATGTTCCTGTTCTAAAGACCCATGTTGAGTGAGCCATCTCGAAAACGTTGTCCGGGAATAGCGTCAATGAGTGATTGCGTAAAAGTACTAGTGGGGGATGAGAAGACCTGCTCTGTCTCACCATATTCGACCTGTTGTCCGGCGCTCATCACCGAGACGGTATCTGAAATTTGGCGAACAACCGCAAGGTCATGAGAAATAAATACGTAGGTCAGATTAAGCTCATCTTGCAAACGTGTGAGCAGGCGCAAAATCTGAGACTGGACGGTGACATCGAGTGCCGAGACGGCCTCGTCGAAAACAACCAGTTCAGGTTCCACAATGAGTGCGCGTGCAATGGCAACTCGTTGACGCTGACCACCCGAGAGTTCAGCTGGGCGACGCGAAGCAAACTGCGGGTCTAACGAGACTAAATCAAGATAGTGAGCCACTCTATCTTTAATGTCAGACTTATTCGCCAGCTTAAAGTTTTTGAGTGGTTCGGCGAGCGTAGCTCCCACCGTCATCTTAGGATTAAGCGATGAGTAAGGATTCTGATAGACCAGCTGCACGTGTTTTCGCAGTTGCTTACTCTTAGGGTCAATCCGCTTGTCTTGAAAGAGAATCTCTCCGCTAGAAGGGCGGGAGAACCCCGCAACTGCCCGTCCTGTGGTGGTTTTGCCCGAACCGGATTCACCCACGATAGCGTGCGTGGTGCCGCGCTGCACATCGAAAGAAATGTCGTTGGCAGCCGTGAAATCACCGAATTTCTGGGTGAAATGGCGGACCTTGAGCAGGGGAGTCGCATCGGGGAGTGCTTTAGTAGTCCTCTGCCACGGGATTACCGTGTGGGCAGAGCCTTGGGCTCGAACAGAACCAGCCGAGGCATGGCGGGAAGGGACTGTAGCTACCGATAGCGAGGGCGCATCGGCAAGAAGCTGGCGGGTGTAAGAATCTTGCGGATCAGAGAGAACACTTGCCGCATACCCCGTCTCTCGTATCTGACCATCATGCATTACAACGATGCGGTCTGCTCTGTCACCTGCCACGGCGAGGTCGTGAGTAATGAGCAGAACACCGATATTTCGGCTACGTCGTAGTTGATCGATAAGATCGAGAATTGTTTTTTGAACCGTTACATCCAGGGCGCTGGTGGGCTCATCGGCGATGATGAAATCGGGTTCAAGCGCCAGTGCTGCTGCAATGAGGACGCGCTGCTTCATACCGCCTGACAGCTCGTGCGGGTACTGACGGTAGCGACGTTCAGGGTCATCGATACCCACCATTTCCAGCAATTCGATCACCCGCGCTTTACGCGCATCCGCAGCCAGGGAGGTGTGAATCTCTAGGCCTTCCGAGACAGAAGACCCGATGGTCTTTACAGGATTGAGCGAATTATTGGGATCCTGGGGCACCAGACCGATGCGCGGTCCATGAATACTTTGCCACTGTTTATCAGTGAGAGTTGCAAGATTAATCTCTCCCAACCGCATGGTGCCAGCGGTGATTTGGGCGTTGTCGGCGAGCAAGCCAATGGCTGCTTGAGCGGTGGTAGATTTACCGGAACCTGACTCACCCACTACAGCTGTAATCTGGCCGGGGACAACTTCTAAAGAGACATTCTGAACGGCCTGAACCACGCCTCGAGAAGTCGAGTAAGTGACAGCCAAGTCTGAGATAACAAGAGAATCGTGGGTGTTCATTGCGCCTTCTTTTGAACGATGTGGCTAAGGTGGTTGGCTGACATAACGACTGCGATGATAACGGCACCGGGCAAAACGGTGAGCCACCAGGAGGTCGCGATATAGTCACGAGCATCGGCGATAATCAAACCCCACTCTGGCGTCGGCGCTGGTGCCCCGTAGCCCAAGAAGCCAAGCACAGAAAGCTGCAAGATAGCGCTACCGAACTGTACTGCTGCCAACGCAATCACAGGGGTGAGAGAGTTCGGCAGAATATGGCGGGTGAGAACCTGAAAACGTGAGGCTCCTGAACCGTATGCAGCCTCCACGAAATCAAGAGAGGACACCGACATCACCTGTGATCGTGCAAGGCGAGCAAAGGTTGCAACCGATGTAATACCCACAGCTATAGCAGCGTTGACGGTGCCATAACCTAGCAAGATGATGACGGATAGCGAGAGCAAGAGCGAAGGGATAGAAAGAAGCACATCAACGATGCGCATCAACAGGGCATCTAACCACCCGCCTTGGGCGCCAGCTAGCAAGCCAAGGATGGTGCCGACGATAAGTCCTACTAACACCGCTACCAGGGCACCGAGTAATGACTGACGCGTGCCGTAGATAACGCGAGAATAAAGGTCGCGTCCTACAGAGTCAGTGCCGAACCAATGCTCAAGACTGGGCGAGAGCAGAGCCCCGCTGGTGCCGCTGAGCGGATTGTGCGAGGTAAAAAGACCGGGAACTAGCGCTGCTAGAACCGCAAGAATAAGAATAACCGAGGCAAGAATGACGCTGGGTTTTTTGAAAGTCGCGGTATTCATCGTTATGCGCGTTCCTTTCGGCGCACTCGCGGATCAAGAACCGGGTACAGCAGATCGACTAATAGGTTGATAAGAACGTAGAGGGTTGCAGCGATAACAACCACCGCCATGAGCACGGGGGTATCTCGGTTGGCTACGGCGTTGACCGTCATCTGTCCGATCCCGGCGCGTCCAAAGACAGCTTCGGTGACAACCGCGCCGCCAACCAGTTCACCAAACAGCAAACCGGCGATTGTGAGTGCCGGAAGCAACGCGTTTCGCAAAGTGTTTCCCAAGAAAATACGTGAGCGAGATGCACCGCGGGCTTTGACCACAGAAATAAAGGGCTGATGTTCGATGTCCTCGATGGAGCGTACGAGCACCTGTGCCAGGGGAGCCGCAAGAGGAATAGAAAGGGTAAGCGCAGGCAAGATGAGTGACTGCACAGGTGAGGCACCAATGACGGGAATCCAACCGAGTTTGAAAGAGACGAGCTGAATCAAAATAATGCCCACCCAAAAGCTGGGGAGAGACACCATAAACGAGGGGAGCCCCAGAACAAATCCTTTAAGACCTCGTGAGAATGAGGCTGCTACCGCGATAAGAAGAGCCCACAGGCAGGCAAGAATAAAAGCTGCGATAGCGAGCGCAAGTGTTCCCGGAAGTGCCTCCGAAACCATGGAGGCAATGGAAGAACCTGTCTGTACTGAATACCCAAAATTACCGGTAAGAAAACCGAACAATGAAGTGAAGTATTGGGCAATGAGCGGTTTATCTGCGCCGTATTCTGCGCGGATAGCATTGATTTCATCGTTGCTGAGCCCTAAATCTGGGCTGGCGTAGCGAGCCATGATCGCGTCCGAAGGCAGTGCCGCTAATAGGACGAAAGCTAGGGTATACGTTGCAAGAAGAACAAGCAGGGCTTGCCCAATACGCAACCACAATTGGCGAGCGGTCACTGTGATTCCTCCAAACGCTCATGGTTGATGCGGACATTATAGAAATTGGGACGGCCGATGGATTCTTCTTCAAAGCCTTCCACGTAGGGCTGAATCCCGTACACCTGTGGTTCTTCAAAAAGGGGCAGGGCGTAGGCTTTTTCTGCCATCATTCGTTGAACCTTTGCTGAGGCTTCTGCGCGGTCTTCTTCGCGGGGAGAAGACGAGATCTGGTCAAGTAACTTCTCTAATTCAGGATCGCCCAGCTCACCGGTTGCTTCATCGAGGTTTAAGAGGGCGTCTCTGTTGTCTGAATGAAGGTGGGATTTGAGAACGTCGTAATCAGCTCGTCCCACCATGGTGTGACGAATCTGGACTTTGTTGATGTCTTTTGCATCAGCATCCTGGGCTGTTTGGTCGCCCGGGTTCAAGGTGATTTCAATGCCGATGCGTGCAAGCTGTTCTTGAACTTTAGTGATAACTTCGCGGGATCGCGGCTGAGGAAGTGCCTCATTGATGTTGAAGGTGAGTCGCTGGCCGTCTTTGCTACGGATTCCGTCTTCGCCGCGTACCCATCCTGCTTCATCGAGCAGGCGTTGAGCCTTATCGGGATCATAAACATAGTATTGGCTCATGTCTTGATAACCCAGGGCGGTAGAGGCCAAAACGGAATTTGCCTTGGGGTAGGAATCGGAGAATAGAGTTTGAAGAATCTCATCGCGGTCGATCCCGGCGATGATTGCTTGACGGACGCGGATATCTGAGAGGCGCGGGTCTCTAAAACGAAATGCCAGCTGATTTGTGACGCCGTTGGTGGAGTGCGAAGAGACGATAAGGCCTTGCTCTTGCAGGTGCTTTTCAACGGGAGCCTCAACCTGTCGGGCAATATCGCCCTGACCCGAGATAAGTCCGCCGGTACGTACAGATTCTTCGGCGGCGAGCACGTATTTAATGCCGTCAATGTGCGCGCGTCCTTGATGCTCAGACTCAGCAGGAGCCCAGTCATAATCATCGCGAGCTTTCATCGTCAGCGAGGAGTTCATCTGCTCGTCTTCAATGACGAAAGGGCCAGAGCCGATGATCTCGGTGGCTTTGCCGGGGGCAAAACCCGTGGTGTCTTTTTCTAAAGTTGCATCGGATAACAACCCGGCGTTGAAAGAACTGGTAGCCTGCGCGAACCCGGGGGCTGGTTCTGAGAAGTAGAAACGGACGGTATCTTCATCCACTACTTCACCGTGATCATAATTCGTAATCTGCTCTGAGGAAGTCAGCTTGCGAGACTTATCACCCTTGCCGTAGAGATCAAAATTTTTGACCACGTTTTCGGCGGTAAGGGGCGTGCCATCGGAGTACGTGACATCCGTGCGAATATCAAAAGTGTATTCGGTGGCGTCCTCATTAACGTCGGGGAGCTTGGTTGCAATCCAGGGCGATAATTCAAGGGTCTCAGGGTCCTGGTAAAGGAGTCTGTCTGTCACCTGATTGAGCACACCACCGTTGGCGTAAAAGCCTGCAGACGGTGGATACAGGGTTTTGAAGAAGTTGGGCTCAAGGTAGGTAATAATGTCATCCTCAGTTTCTGAGGCATGTTGCGTTACGTTACCGCACGCTGTGACACCAAGGAGCAATGCGAGCACAATAGAACTGAGCGGCATAGCACGTTTTTTCATCTGCTGGCTTTCTTGCTGGGGGCCTTGGCCCGTACTAAGCGAATGTGAGGGTTTTTTTACCCTAGCTCAACGTATGCAGTAGTCGATAAATTAGCGTAAAAGGAGTTAACATTGAGACCTTCAATCGTTATTGTTGGTGCGGGTCCTCGCGGTATTTCAGTTCTGGAGAGGCTGGGGGCGCACCTGCAAGACGCTGGTTTTACGGGGTCGCTGGACGTGCATATTGTGGACGATGCTCAACTGGGCGCCGGTCGCATTTGGGATACTGAGCAGACCCATACCCTCTGCATGAACACCTTGGCTGGTGCGGTTACACTCTTTACCGAGCCAGGGGCAACCGTGAGCGCTAGCGTCGTTGAAGGTCCCACGATGTACGAGTGGATTCAGATTCTTCGCGGTGAGAAAGTACGCGATGAAGCGCAGGAAATGTTTGATCGTTTTCCTGAAGAAGTAGATTCTAGTTTTGCTGATGAGATTCGTAAAACGCGCGTGGAATCAAACCCCTCCCGAGCTCTTTACGGTGCATATTTGCGATGGTGCTTCAGGGTAGCTTTAGGGTTGATGCCTGAGAATATTACCGTTCATCAGCATCAATCTCGCGTTGTCTCTATTACTGACCAAGGCGATTACGATGAGATAGCCCTTACCGATGGAACCCAGATTGTTTCTCAAGCAACAGTGCTGGCAACGGGCTGGCAGCAGCCGCATCCTACTGCCGAAGAAGAACAGCTCGCCGCAGCTTCTGCCACCTGGATCGCACCGGGCAACCCTCTTGATCAAGATATCCACCGCATCCCCGCCGGAGAGAAAGTTTTGGTTCGCGGGTTGGGCATGGGCTTTTTTGACGTCATGGCACTGACCACCATTGATCGTGGTGGAAAATTTGTAGAAGATGCCGATGCGCGTTCAGGGTTGCGTTATATTCCAAGCGGTCAAGAACCTCATTTTATGGTGAGCTCCGGGCGCGGCTACCCCTACCTTCCGAAGTCAGAGTACAAATCATTACCGCCTAAGGCGGATGTACCGCGTCTCAAAGCTGTCATCGCAGACCTTAACAGCCAAGAACGTATTGCCGAACGCATCGATTTTGGGGAACAGGTCTACCCAGCCATCGTCAAAGATGCGTATGAGGCGTATTATCGCGTTCTTGCGCGTACCAATCCTCAGGCTTTAAGCGCCGGGATTGAGAGTTTAGTTGATGCCATAGATGCTAGTGAGCTATCAGAGCTAGACGTTGCTCTAGAGCTGTTTGTGCCTGAACCACAAGATCGCTTTAGCCTGAGCTATTGGCAAGATCCGGTGTCAGGAATTGTCGGAGATGCAAAACTGAGTGTTGAAGAGCTGACCTCACGTATTGCCGATCGCATGGTCTTCGATATTGAACAAGCCCTGCTTGCCCGAGACAGTGCGGTTAAAGCTGGTTTGTGGTCCCTCAGCGCGTCTCGTAAACCCGCCAGTATCTTAGGCTCAGAAGGACGCTACACCTACGATTCTCGCTTATCGCTCTATAAGTCTTTTATGGCATTTGGGCAGATGATTGGGTCAGGACCTCCGCTCTTTCGTACCCGCCAGCTCTTGGCGCTGGTTGATGCCGGTCTAGTGAGCTTTATCGGTGCTCGCCCCCAGGTGCGCATGGAGGGGAACGAATTTGTCATGACCGGTAAAAACATTGCGGATGAGATAAGAGCCTCGACCTTGGTGGATGCGTGGATGTATAGCCCCGATACGCGCCGCCCCGTTGACCCATCAGCTCTTTCAATTCAATCACGTACCCGTCCGTTTAGAGAGACATTTGCTGATGGCTCACCTGTAGCTACCGGATCCCCAGAGGTCGTTCCTAAGACTCGTCAGCTGGTGAACCCCGACGGGACCGCAGATTCCCGTCTGCATCTGATTGGGATTCCAACCTACGCGCAGCTGCCGGATACCACTATTTCTCCGATGCCGGGTACCAACCCACTGATGCTCCAAGAAACAGATAAAGTTTCTGCGCACCTCTTAGAGGCTGTAGGGGTGAAATAGTTACCACTGTAGAGCCTAAAGAACCCCGTGAAAATACACGGGATTCTTTAGTTTCTACGGATGTTTGCTCGCTACTTGAGCTCTGCGTTGGACGCCGCGGAGCTGGTTATTGCGCAGGGCGTCTAAGACAAAGAGCGCAACGGCTATCCAGACAAAGATAAAGCCAATCCAGCGTTCGGTGCTCATATGTTCGTGGAAGACCAGTAGCGCAATGAGAAACTGCATAATGGGTGTCATATATTGCACCATGCCAACCACAGATAGCGGAAGGTTAGCTGCGGCTACCGCAAAACACAAAAGCGGAACACCGGTAACGATGCCTGAAAAGGCAAGAATCCAAAAGTGCGAGCTACCTTCTGAAAGTAGGGTGAGGTTTCCCTGGACATAAATAAAACCGATAACGACTAAAGCGATAGGGCTGAGTAATAGGGTCTCGGCGCTGAGTGAGTTTAGGGCTGTAACGCCTTTACCTAAACGACTTTTCACCAGACCGTAAAACCCAAAGGTGAACGCAAGTCCCAGCGCTAACCACGGCACCTTGCCGTAGAGAACGCTCATCGTTAACACTGCAAGGGTAGCAATACCCACCGCTACCCACTGCAAGGGGCGAAGTCTCTCGTGCAAGACAAGAACGCCTAACAGTACAGACACCAGGGGATTTATAAAGTAACCCAGTGAAGCCTCGAGCGTATTGCCACTGGTGACGGCAATGACGTAAATCAGCCAGTTGCCACCTATCAGAAGACCTGCCACGAACATCCGAGCCATCAGCGAACCGTTGCGCACCAGCGTCCAGAAACTTCTCCAGGTCCCCGTCACAAGCAGAAGAATCGCGCAGAAAATGAGCGAGAAAATGACGCGCCATGCAACTACTTCAAGAGCAGAGGCCGGAGAGGTCAGCACAAAATACAGCGGGAAAAGCCCCCACATCAAGTAGGCACCAAAGACAGCTGCCAGACCTTTACTGCTGAGCTCACCGGGTACCGGGGCAGGGGGAGCAGAAGACCGAGCCATAGAACCTACTTCATATGAAAACTTAAACTGATCTAAATATTCATCATAAGACTCTTTTCCCTCCCTACGACACACATAGGATGCAAGAAACCCCGGTTTGCCGTAAAACAGCAAACCGGGGTTAACGCGCGAAATATTAGTTTCGTCTTAGTCTTAGAGACCGAAGAAGCGTGAGAAGAAGCCCTTCTTCTCCTTGGATTCCTTCTTGGGAGCCTGTTCAGCTTCTTCGCGCTCTGCCTCGAGATCCGGAGCATCGCCTGCAACGCGGAAGGCTGCGGGCTTGTAAGACTCTTCAGTTTCCTGAGTCTCTACAGTCTCGTGCTCTGCAACTGCCGGAGCTTCTTCAACCTCTTCGGTTTCAATCTGCTCAAACTCATCAGCGTCGCGAGTCTCGGTAGCAACAGCATCGTCATCGAACGAGCCGGTGGTCACGCGACCGGGCTGAGCGTCTTCGCGCGGATCCTGATTGTAGGGCTCCGAAACATCGGTGTAGACGCGGTCGGTAGTAGTGGTACCCTCAACCTCTTCAGCTTCACGAGCCTCACGTTCGGCTGCTTCGCGCTCTGCAGCTTCACGTTCTGCGCGAGCTGCTTCTTCGCGAGCCTGCTGCTCTGCCTCGCGTTGCTTAGCCGCGTCTTCTTCAGCCTGGCGAGTTGCTGCCTCTTCGCGTTCAGCTGCCTCACGTGCAGCAGCTTCTTCACGAGCGGCGCTGTGCTGCGCAGCTTCAGATGCCGCAATACGCTCAACTTCACTGCGCTCGCTTTGCATCTGCTCACGTAAGGACGCGGCGTGCTCGGCACAACGATTCAGCTCATCAGCATCTACGGTGGGTTCTGCGGGTTCGATACCTGAAATCTTGCCGTCATCGAACCACAGACGCAAAGCGCCATCGGTAGCGGTGATAACAGCGGTTGCTTCGGTGTCCCACGCAATGTGCGCCCCGCGCAGACGAGCGTAAGAATCAACGGCCTTCAGGTGGTTCTTAGCGGTGCCGGTTTGCAGAGCCTGAGCCATCACGCGTCCCATGCGGTTAACAGTGGGGGCTTCGAGCTCTAACAAATCACCATCGAGCAAGAGCCAAGCGCGAACACCTGCTCCAGCTTGAACAGGGTAGTGCGCGTAGATGCCGGTGACAGCTTTGGTGGCAAGAGTGAGTCGGCGTGCAAGGCCGTCTTCAAGAACTAACTCATCGGTGGTCAGCTCAGAAATACCGTGCTGGCTTCCAGCCTCACGCGCCTGAATGGCTGCTGACACAACAGAATCGGGGAAGTGCCCGAGTTCCTGCCAAGACCAAATCCAAGAACCGCGTGATTCAGATTCAGTACCCAGAAGGTAAGGAGAAAGAGCAACTGAAGAATCAGATGCAAGGGTAAAAGACGGAGCTGAGAAGTCCACTGACCATTCCGAGTCGCCGGTCAGCTCAGCCAGGCGTGCCTGGTATTCGGTAGAGATAAAGATTGATTCGTCAATCAAATCCTGCAGTGTTTTAGTCATAGCCTTAAGGCTATCAATGATTGGTGGAGATGACGCACTATTTACGGTGTCTTCGAGGGGGCTTTTAACTGCTAAATATCACATCTTGAGGGAGGTAAGAACGGCTGATGGACAAGCCCCGATTGGTGGTGTCCACATAAATAACGTTCATCTACAGAAAACAGTCCCACAATCCCTTTCTAACTCACGAAATGAGGGCGGTAGAATAAGGGGCAAACCTGATTACGTTGTCTTCAACCAGAAAATAACTTTGACTTATGAGCAATTCACCCCGTTTTTCAGTGTCTGAACGTCCCGTTCAGCTGCAGCAGGCCCTCAATGAGGTGGGTAGCTGGATGCTGTCAACGACTTCAACCACCGGCTGGAATGAGCTGGTGTTAGAGGCTAAGCCCGTTGGAGATTCATTCTTTGTGCGCTTTACCGAAAGCTACGATGAGCGCGATGTGACGGGCACGTCTCGCCTGCTCGATGAAGGTGAGTTTGCCACCGAGCAACTCTCACGCCTCCAACATGCATCCTACGACGAAGCTGAAGGCGCTTGGTTGTCCGTGACAGTGGTAGTTGCTGCGAAGAACTGGCCGACCCCCGAATACCAGATAGGAGCGGCCTATAACCGCATCCACGAGCCTCAGAACTGGGACGGCGAAGGTGGGTTTAGTGCTCGCGATGTTCGTGAACACCTTGAAAAGTTCCCTCGCACCGATGCCATTCCGGCGTGGGCAGATGCAAAGATTAACCGCGGTCGCTCACTGAACGTTGCTGATGTTACCGATGAAGATGCTCCCAACCCTTACCTTATCGATGCTCTTCAGCAGTTCTCCGCAGAGCGCACTGAACGTGCACTCGTAAATGTTATGCGTCAGCTCATCGGCGGTGACATCCTCTTAGATGTCACAGATTCAGAGTTCGTTGCCGATGGCGATAATCCCTTTGGCCCAGAGTCTACCGTGAAATATACTTTTGCGACGCTTGAAGGTTACCGCGGTCTGTGCCTGTTCTCCTCTCCTGCAGCTGTATATAAATCGCATCAGGAACAGGGCCGTACAGGCGACCCCGTCATGGTTCGGGAAAACATTGTAAAAGTAATGATGGACTTCTTGAATAACGAAGAAGTCGATTTGTTAGTGATTGATCCGGGATTGCCCACTATGAGTGTGCTGGAACGTCCGCAGGTTCAGTGGGTACTCGGTACCCCGCACAATCCTGCTGCCAAGATGGCGCTGATGGGACAAAATATGCAACAGCTCCTCTCAGCCCTTGCTGCTCCCAGCACTTTCCTCTTGCTAGGCACTCCTGCTGGTTCTGTTGACCGTCAACCCCTCATTATCGACGGTGAAGGCGATGAAGGACGCACTTTGCTCACCTTTACTTCAGCGGCTGAAGTTTCATCGCTTGATCCGACCCTAGAGGTCACGAGTGCAACGTCGATGGATGTTCTTCGCTTTGCCCTAGATGCAGGTGTAGATAGTGTGCGAATTAACGGGTTGAATCCCTATGCAACCTTGCCTATCGCCCAGGTTAAAGAGCTGGTCGAATTGGTGGATGCTGCATCCTTAGGAATCAAATAAACTCACTGAACGGTCGCAGATAACACCAAACATAACAGTGGGGGCACCGGTAGATAACCGGCGCCCCCACTGCTATTTCAGTAGACCCTGATGGGATTACTTCTTTTCAGCTACAGCCTTGCGAACTCGTGCGCCGAGTTCTTCATGAACGTTTTCCCAGTACTGGAATGCGCGTTCAAGAATAGCGTCGTTATCAACTTCGCTCATGTGACCGGCGATGTTTGAGACCAGACGCTCGCGAGCGGCGTCGTCCATAGTCTCTGCGTACAGGGTGCGTGCCTGACCCCAGTCATCATCTTCAGCGTGAAGGGTGGCTGCTGAACGAACCAGCTCACCGTCGAACTCCCAGCCGGTGTTCTCTTCATGTGCCTTTACCGGGTCTGCATGCGGACCACCAAATGAGTTGGGAGCATATACAGCGGTTGACGGGTCGTTGAAGGTGTAGCGCATAGCGCCTTCCTTCGAGTAGGAGTTCACTTCAGCGTTCTTTGCGTAGTTCACGGGTAGGTCCGCGTAGTTGGTGCCTAC
>JBHWPN010000090.1:0-5583 GCA_043424895.1 Rothia sp. (in: high G+C Gram-positive bacteria)
TAGGGGAGTCGGGCACGATTCACCTCATGTGAGTTTAATTGGTATTTCTGAGGCAATTATATTCTTCTGGCGGGGCAGAACCCAACCCAAAGTGCGTGAACGCACGCAAAGCAAGGCAATCATATATATCGGCGCGGCACCATCAGCTCCTATAGGCTTGAAAGCATGACTTTCGCAATCATCATCACTCTTGTTGCCGCCCTCATTATTGGGGTGGGCATTATCGGTATTGTTTACCCAATTCTGCCGGGTTCTTTTGCTGTTCTTGTTGGCATTGTGCTGTGGGGCTTGTGCATCCGCGGCCCTGAGGGGTGGTGGACGCTTGCCCTCGGTGGCATCGCCGTCATTATCGGCATGAGTGCGCAGGCGACGCTGACAGGGCGCACGCTCAAGCGTCGTCAGATTCCCAATAAGTCCATTCTCTGGGGCATCGTTGGCGCAGTAATCGGTATGTTCGTTATTCCCGTGGTTGGACTGTTCATCGGTTTCGCGGTTGGCCTGTTCGCCAGTGAAGCCACGCGTCACCGCAATCTCAGCCAAGCACTCCCCGGAACACTTGCAGCCCTCAAGTCAATGGGCCTGGGCATCCTTGTGGAGCTCTCCTGCGCGCTTGTTGCTGGAACCATCTTCACTATCGGGGCGATTACCTACTTTGTAACTGCGTAGGCGCAAGAGTAAAAGAGAACCACCCCACGTACCGCATCTGGGCCTCAGTTTACTTCTTGCTCTTTCTGGTTGCAGATATCCTTATGAATAAGGCTCACACATTCCACTTATGAAAGCTGTTATGCGTATACGTCCCCTGCCTGTAGTCCCACTTATCACGATGCTTGGCGTTGCCATCGTGCTGGTTTTTGTGTACCACAGTTATACACAACGCAGCACTGAGTTATTGGCTTATGCGTTAGTATATGCCCCGTTTCTTCTGATTTTGCTCGGTCTTATTACGTGGGGGTGGGTTGTCCATCTACGAACACTCAAGCGTTACCGCACCTGGTTACAGCTCAAACGACGCTTGGCTCGCATCACCCTAACTCTTGAAGAATTCGATGTCACCTACCTGACTATTCCAGCGCAGCGTCAAAGCCGTGAACTTACTGCCGTCTACGAAAGCCTTAACAACCTGTGCCTAGGACTTTTGGGGTATCAAAACCGTGTGGACCGCATGCTACCTTCTTCTGCCCGATTTCGAGTTGAAGTCGCTGAATATAAACGCAGCATCGACCGCCTTGAAAACCTTGCAAATGCCCTTACGACATCGGGCAATTTCTGGGGTCCAGCTACTAACTTCAGAACTACATTCGATATTCTTCTTCGGCCTCTAGAGTTCCGTATCCGTGAACTGCTCTTCTTCCTAGAGGACCTGCCAGGCTATGCGGTGAAACCAGAATGGGGCGCTCGCATCCGCCTTGATTTTAGTGAACTAGTTGCTTTGGCAGAACAAGCAGCCCAAGAAAATATTCACGAGGCAACCGAAGAACGTCGACGCGCCTTTATCGGCGCGTGGGCGAAAGCAGAGCAGATACTCAGTAAGGACGCGAGTGGTGTCCTTCAAAAATTACAAGCTGTTGCACACTATAACCGTACGGATACCCTGCCTATACCCGATGCGCCGCAGGTACTTTCTTTGAGTATTTTGCGCAAGACCTTGGGGTTGCCCTATCACGCTCAGGGCACCGCAGAATTTGAGTTGGAACAAGCTGTTCGCCTGGCTTATTCTCTTTCTGATCAGTCATGGCGTCCAGAGAGTCAACGGCCGGGTGGGGCGTGGAGAGTATCACCGCGTCAATGGTGGAGAACCCGGTTATTCCGTCGTAATTACTCAGAGCTAAGTTTTAAAGCAGAGGGTATTTCGCGAAGGTTGGACGCCGAGATGAAAGAACCATCCCTAAAGTTTTTCACTGCCTGGCGTAAATTTATGCTGTTCCTTCTTCTTTTCCTTGGAATCCCTGTGGGAATCGGTATCGGGATTTTATTGCAGGGTGATATTGAAAGATACGATCTTAATCATGGCTTTATCCCGCTGGTTGTTTTTATTACCGGTCTGATGATCGGGTTAGGTTTAGTTTCGGTACTATTTTTACCTTTTCTGCTTATCCGGTGGATTTATCTTCTGCTATTTAGCGGTGTGCTTTCCGTGGTGAGTGATCGCCGCAAACAAGTTCGTTTGCTTAAACGAGAACTTGACGCGATGTCTTTAGATCTTGATGAAATCCACCTTTCCACCTTGCTTGCCCACGAACGTTCTCAAATAGATGCACAACATCTTTCACAGCGTCTTTACGAACGGCAATACGTGGTGGCGTTGCGTGATTATCAAGAATTTAGTCGTCTGCCTCTTATCGACCGCGCCAGCTCATACGGCACTGAGATTCTGCATGAGTTGCAGTACACCATTGCCCTGATGAAAGAACACCGTCAGGACGTTGAAAATGCAGGCAGCATCCTAGAATCGATGGGTCGGGAGCGTTTAAAGCATGAATCGAACCCTCCGACACCGTCACCTAGGCGTAGGTCGAGCGGGTTTCTGCGCCGTTGGGGCAGGCGCTAAAAAGCGATATCCCATGCATTGCCTGCCTCAGTGTCTACCTGAATCAGCATAGGTTTTCCTTTAGGCAAGGTAAACGTGCTGGTAGCCTCGGTCTGCTGAGATTTATAGAGAATTCTATCCAGACTGCTGTGGTCAGCTTTTTGCTGGGGGAGATCTAATAATGCGAAATCACTTGCTACATTCAACTCTCCGCTGTGTTTGTGGTGTACTGTGACGGTTTTTTCCTCTGAACCATCCCAATAGAAAGCTGCCGGACCATCAAAACGTACACGATCCCCTGGACCGTAGGTGGGTAAAGCGTCCGCTGCATAGCTCTCTACTTTCCACCCGTTTCTAGCATCGATGTTGAGGCTTTCAGCTGTTTCTTTATCGTTCACAACAACTACTCCGCGCAATGTTTTGTTCACACCAGTGGGGTAGACATAAAATTTTTCGTCCCTGGATTTAATATTAAAATCGTGATCCACAAAGTCAGTGGTGCCCTGATAGCTCAGAACATAAGGCCAGTTTTTACCGGTCTTCAAGGAAACGTCTGCGCGGCTACCTTCACCTTCCACCGACGTCAGCGGTTTCTGCGTGAGAGCAAATTCAGGAGCATCCGAGGAGTGCTCCAGAGCATCTGATGCAAAATCAAGTGACCACGAGATAGGCATGCCCTCCGGCGGAATAACACTCATCAGGTAATCACCCGGTAGAAGATCTGTAGAACCAGTATTGTTACCCATTGGCTTTTCTATAATCTTTTTGGTGATTCCTCTACGGCTGTCGTCTGCCTTATAAGGTGCATTTAGCCAGTTTAGAGTCACGTTGAGACGGCGAGAAATCTGGGAATCCGGTGCCGCAACCTCTTTATTGGTCATTGTTACATTGGATGCTGTAGATGAGGTGTACCTAAAAGCAACAGGACCATCGCCACTTGTCAGGCGGTCTCCCGGTTTGAGAACAGGGGCATCCTTGGCTGAATGAACGGTGAATTTCCAGCGTCCCGGATCGCTGTAGATATTAATCGGAAAGTTCTTAGTACCGGTTAGCCAAAAAGACCCTCTAACTGTTTGAGGTTCTTCTTCAGTATCAAGGTCAGGAAATTGAATGTCTATCGTAGAGATATCTTCGCTGACGTTTTCAAAATCGGCTTTGGCAGTAAGTCGAGCGTCCGTACTGCGGTACATTCCTTTGTCGACAGTAAATTCATATTCCACCCAGGCTACAGAATCTTCACCATCGGGTTTCTCAAGATTAATAGTGTGGTCCGTGGATGAGAAGGTCCCGGTTTCTTCAAACTCTCCTTCAAAAACTTTAGGAGGGTTTCCCTTGATTTTGTCTAAGTCGAACGAAACCCCCTCAGTAGGGGCTATGTAGGGAGTTTGCTGAGCCTCGTAGTATGCCTGTCGCTCCGCATCTGTGGGGTTAATGAGCACGCTTTGTAAAGGGGGCGACGTGATGTATCCAGTCAACCCCAGGGCAATGATGCTTGCCCCGGCAACCATAACATTGGGGTTCATACCGTGAGGCAGAGAAGGATGAACACCGTAGGGGATTTCTTCCCAGGCTGGGAGCTGGGAAGATGCCGATTCAGGTCGCAAACCAAAATCATCGATTTCGCTCTTTCGCTCAACCCACAGCTTCCAGCCTGTCGGCGGCTTTCCCCAGCCAGGGTAAGGCGTCCAACCCTTAGGTGGCGTCCAGTCTTTTGGTGGTACCGGCCAGTTCGGAGGAGGGTTGAAGATTTTTGCCATGACCTAAGGATAACTGGATTCCGTGGTGCCGAGAGGTCAATTTAAGACAGGTTTTCGCTCAAAACATGTCTTAAATTGACCCCTCGGCGCAAGAGTAAAAGAGAACAACCCCACGTACCGCATCCGGGTGTCGAACAGGGCACCTACGGTAAAATTACGTGCGTGAAATCTTTGCCAGCACTCATTTTATTGCTAGCCACCGCCGTCATTCAGGCGATGGGCATGTACCGCTATTCCAACGATCCGCTCACCATGTCGGGGCAGATTTTCTTCCCGATTCTTTTTGTTTTGATGAGCGCCTACATTAGCTTCAAAGCACCCAAAATTGCCAGGTTTAGCGGTGCGATGCTCGGTCTTGCAGCTCTCGGCTTTATTCTGCTGGTGCTCACGGTGCTGGGCATGTTTACTGACATGTACTGGTTCTACCCGAGCAACCTCATGTACTACGCCGCGCTGGCATTACTGGTGATCGCCACTGCGCTCACCATCGCGTCCGTACCTAAGGTAGCAAAAAAGAAGGACGCGGACGCTGCCTCCGGCGCACCTGCTACGCCTGCGGTGAAGAAGGCACCCCGTCGGGCATCGAAGAAGAACCGTCCCACTAACCTCGTAGCTGTTTCTAAATCAGATTCTGCTCAGAAGGAGCAGTAAGTGCCTAAGACTCGTGCCCCGTTTGCCTGGGTAGGCTTTGTTTTTCTGGCTGTTGTTGTCTGGCTGATTTCATATGATTCTTTGACCCGTGGCGGCATTGATTTCTCGGTGTATTGGCGCGGGGGCAATACCCTGGTTCACGGCTGGGGCTCGGTCACTGACCTATACACTTTCCAGGGCGGTCTGCCTTTTACCTACCCGCCTTTTGCGGCGATGATCTTCATGATTTTCGGTGTTTTCCCCGAGAAAATCGGTGCGCTTTTGATGGTGCTGTTGATTCTTGGTATGGCGGCGTGGGTTTCTAAACTTGTTTACGATTACGCGCACCAGCACGGTAAAGCGTTTCCGGGCGAGAAGTTCTTAGGACGCAGCGGGACTATTACTACCATCATGGGCATTATCGTCGCGTCTGGTCCCTGGTGGAGCACGCTTGGTCTCACCCAGATCAATGCGCTGATTATGCTACTGGTTCTAGCTGATTTGTTGCGTCCGGCTACCCGCGTTCCTCGCGGTGTTCTCATAGGTGTTGCCGGCGGTATTAAGCTGACCCCGCTAGCATTCGGTCTGATTTTACTGATGCGAAAAGACATCAAGGGTGTTATTACCCTGGGTATTTCGTTTGCCGCAACTATTGCGCTGGGCTTC
>JBHWPN010000091.1:0-31874 GCA_043424895.1 Rothia sp. (in: high G+C Gram-positive bacteria)
GCCTGTTGCTAGAACTGTCGCCCCCCGACTCTTCTTATAAAGGCTTTTGCTGGCAGTTACCGTCCTACCAGTTCATAACCTCAGACTCAACGCCCATAATGATGCGGTCGCCGTCGCGTCCTTCGCGCAAGAATTGGGTCATGCGATCGGGGGCGATAGCGATGCAACCCCACGACTGGTAGGTATCAGCGGTGCTACCGGAGCCGCTGTACTTAACTGTGTGAAGCATGATCGCAAAACCCGCATTACCCGAGGGGACTGAACCATCAGGGTTGCGGTTGTAATCAATCAAGATGCCCTGACGATACTCACCACGGAGCGCAAAGTTCCACATATTCTCGTTGGGATATCCAAGGTTGGCGTTCTCGATGTACTTGTTGTAGTACCAGGTATAGCGGTCGCCACCCCAGCGGGATGCGGGATTAAGGGTATGGTAACCGCTGAATCCGCTACCGGGGTTAGAGACACCGTAGGGGTTTGAAAAAGTGAACGATCCGGTGGGTGAGTATGCACCGGAGGTGCTACCCGTGACGCCTGCGGGCAAGAGCTCGCCAGTTTCGTAATCATTGATGCGTTTCCATGGTGCAAGGAACCCGCTTTCACCGTACGCTGCCGTAGTCTTCCACTTGAGGGTATACATTCCGTAGGTATTTTCGCAGGAGTAGAAAGTTCCATGAGAACCGACCGGATCGTTACGGTAAGCGGAGTAGCGAGGTGCTAGGGCGAGAGCCACCTGCCGTGCACCCTGGGCAGAATACTTGGATCGACCGTTATTGAGCGCGATACATTTTTGGGCTTCGTGACCGATGGTTCCGCCGCCAAAGTTATCCCAGGTAACTACACCGTACTGGAACTTCTGATAGCACCGACCATTAGTACAGGTCTCTTCCGTAGTTGGGAAACCGTAGCGCTGAGGGGTATCTACGCCGCCTGCGCGGAAATTGCCATTATTAGCCCAGTAGCTACCAATAGCACCGCCAAAGTTAACGTAGTGAGTGCCGGTGCCCCAGTTAGTCCAGTACATTGCTCCAAATTTACCCGAGGGGGTCTTAAAGAGTTGTTCGACAGCCTGACCGTTCGAGAGGGGAGCTTCGTTACGAACAGGTATACCGTATGCGGAATTCATCCCGCCAGCTTTCTCCCAGACACTACGAACAGCCCCGCCTATGCGCACTGATCCGTTACCGGGTGACCATACGATAGTGCCGCTTTCAAAACGCTGGAAACATGAACTCTGAGTAAAACCACACTGCTCATCGGAGGTAGGGAAACCGTAGCGTCCAGCTGTGCGGAAATTTCCATCTTTGGCCCAGTGTCCGCCGATACCCGCGTCAAAATTAACGTAGTGAGTGCCGGTACCCCAGTTAGTCCAGTAGATAGCGCCGTCTGCTCCTTGACCATTGATAAAGAGCTGTTCAACTGCGCGTCCGTTAGAGAGGGAGACCTCGTCGGATGCTGGTATACCGTAAGTGGAATTTATACCGCCTGCTGCCTTCCAGTAACCCCGGATTGATCCGGTCAGAAGATGGGCTCCCGTGCTAGGAGACCACACAATAGTGCCGCGTTCAAATTCCTGAAAGCAAGAACTTAGCGGGCCACCGCAGACTTCATTCGCAACTGGCTTGCCGTAGGAAGCAGATGCCTGACCGCCGTCAGCTGCGTAACGCGCTCCGATAGCTCCTCGAGTAGTAAAGGTCGGGGTGTTAGCTTGAGCTTGGGCCCGAGGAGATTCGGTTTGGCTTGTAGCCTCCTCAGTAACCGGGGTATTGGCCGGTGTCTGTTTCGGCGCAGGGCTCTGCGTGGGTGAAGGTTTAGTGGATGCGGTTGCGGCAGGAGTCGTTGGAGTGCTGAGAGTAGAGCTTTCAGCTATGGGGGTTTCAGTTGCAGCAACCTCGGTAGGAGTACTTTTTACTCCCGTGGGTTCGTTAGCGATGTTTGCAGTGGCTGATGGGGATGCAGGTGCCGGTGTTATTTCTGCTCCATAGGCTGGAGTCAGCATGCTGGAAGTCAATACCCCGACCGCTAAGAAAAGAGAGGATCTTTTTTTCATGAGAGGGACTTTCATGTGAATGGTTATTTCTTGATGCTGTGGGTGAGCGTGGTTGAAGTTTCGGGATTAGCTGGATCCTGAACGGTGACAGTGATTTCTGACGGTTGCGACTCAGTGGGAAAGATTACCGAGAGCTCTTGGCTTTGTCCCGGTTCAATCGTGTTGAACACCGTCTTTGCGGGGTCTTGGTTATCGCTCATACCGCTTACCTGCGTGCCATCCAATGGGGCGGTGGGAAAGCTCAGAATCGATGCGTCCGCTGGGTTATCGGTAACGTTGGTGAGCTTGAGGTTCACACGGATGCCCGGAGAACCTTTGAGTTCGTGCCCGGTTTGTGTCTTGGTCTCATCGAAAGATGCGTCGGTGATCTCGGCTTTGAAAGCACTGACGTTCGCCTCACCCGAGGTGGCCGGTAATGGAGTGAGTTCTGCGGGCGTAGAAGACTGACTTACCACCGGGGAAGAGGTTTGCTCAGCTTGTTCACCCTCCGGGCTACCAGAAGGCTGGTTGGTTGAAGGAAGCGCTGTTGCAGTGGGCGCTGGGGCGTTAGTCTGAGCATCCGTCGTACTTGGTTGCGGAGCTTGCGAGCCGCATCCCACAATCGTCACGAGAGCTAGGACGCTGGCGGCAGCTACAGAAAAAACAGAGGAACGGGTCATGATTCACCTGAAAACTATTGGGAAAACTTAATTCAATATTGTCCCCTAAAGTGTCGAATAGTGATTCGAACCTCGCCGATTATCGAGGTAAGAACTTCTGTAATTTTTTCGGGCAATCCCTTTAGAGAAAATTGGCTCGTACCTACGCCTAGCAAGTGATTCTGTCTCAGAGTTAAGTAAACCTAAGTTTTATGTCACTGTGCTCATAACAGGCTGACTCGCGTACGCGCCTGCTAGTAAACTGGTGAGCAATTGTCTAAGGATTCATAGCCCCTAGCGGGCTTGAAAGGAATTACTGTGTCTGAAGCTCTACGCCCTTTGCGTGTTGCTGTTATTGGTTCAGGTCCTGCTGGTATCTACGCAGCTGACATTCTGACCAAGTCCGAAGAAGTAAAGAACGGCGATGTTCCCGTAGCTATCGATATTTTCGACCGCTACCCGGCACCCTTTGGTCTCATCCGCTACGGTGTAGCACCTGACCATCCCCGCATTAAGGGCATTATCACCGCTTTGCATAAGGTGCTTGACCGCGGTGATATCCGTTTCTTCGGCAACGTTGAATACGGCAAAGATCTTTCTTTGGCTGATTTCAAGGAGCATTACGACGCGATTATCTTTGCAACCGGAGCTATCAAGGACGCGTCCTTGGATATCCCCGGTGTTGAACTCGATGGTTCTTACGGAGCATCCGACTTCGTTTCTTGGTACGACGCTCACCCCGACTACCCCCGCACTTGGCCGCTGAATGCCAAGGAAATCGCGGTTATCGGTAACGGCAACGTAGCTTTGGATGTTGCACGTGTACTGTCCAAGCACGCTGATGACATGCTGGTTACTGAAATTCCTGACCACGTATACGAGGGCTTGAAATCATCACCGGTTACCGACGTCCACGTGTTTGGCCGCCGCGGTCCCGCACAGATTAAATTCACCCCGCTTGAACTGCGCGAGCTAGCGCACTCACGTGACGTTGACATTGTGCTGTACGAAGAAGACTTCCAGTTTGATGATGCCTCTAACGAGGCAATGGAAACCAATGGCCAGGTAAAGGTCATGATGAAGACCCTCAACGGCTGGTTGGAAAAGCAGAAAGAAGAAGAGCAGACTGCCTCCCGCCGCCTGCACCTACATTTCTTGCAGTCACCCGCTGAGATTCTGGGCGAAGACGGCAAAGTCACCGGCCTGAAGATGGAACGCAACGAGCTCAACGGTAACGGCGGTGTCTCGGGTACCGGCGAGTACATTGAATACCCCATGCAGGCTATCTACCGAGCTATCGGTTACTTCGGTTCTGAGCTGCCCGATGTGGGCTTTGACGTTGAGCGCGGTGTTATCACCAACGTTGAAGGACGCGTCATCGACGACAGCGATGTACCAGTACCCGGCCTGTACGCAACCGGTTGGATTAAGCGTGGCCCCGTCGGTCTGATTGGTTCCACCAAGTCAGATGCCTTGGAGACCATCACCCACCTGCTGGAAGACCGCGAAGACCTCTACACCGCGTCCGAACCCGATGTAGAGAAGTTCACTGAGTTCTTGGATTCCAAGGGCATCAAGTACACCACCTGGGAAGGCTGGCACAAGCTGGACGAGCACGAGAAATCGCTCGGCGAGCAGTCCAAGGACGCCAATGGTGAGCCACGTAAGCGCGTTAAGGTGACCGATCGCGACGAGATGATTCGCATTTCGCGCGGTGAGTAGTCTCTAGGCTAGAAAACTTACTCCCTGTGTGCGTTTGTACTGACACTAGCGCCAGTACAAACGCATTCAGGGAGTAATTTTTTATGTCCCGACTACCGCCCAAGTAGTACCTTCTCTAGATAGTCGTTCAGGAATATTCCCTGTGGGTCCAGCTGATCGCGTAACGTCACGAAAGTCTCGAACTCGGGGTAGAGCGCTGCGAGGGATGTAGCATCCTGCGTGTGAAGCTGCCCCCAGTGTGGGCGTCCGCCGTAGTCTTTGAAGATTTCTTCGATGAAGGTGAATTCTTCAAGATAGGGTGCCCGCCAATATTCTCGAACTGAAATATAGCCGGTAGTGCGTCCGCTTGCGGGGGAGAGCGGTAAATCGTCACCCGCTGAGGTCCGTACTACCAGCGGGTAGGCGAGTTCGCCGCGCATATCGCCCAGCTTTTCGCGCAGTTCGTCGAGCACAGCCGGTAGATGTGCGATATCGAAGGCGTATTCCATGTTGTTTTGGCGGACGCGGCGACGCACGGTGAAGACCTGCGGAGCCAGATCAGCGTAACGACGGTTGCCTTTGCCCCAGTTTGCAACGGCGTTGAGAGCTTTCTGCGTGACGGGAGCTTTAGCGCCGAGCATGAGCATGCCCCCGTAAATGCCGTCGTTGAGGAAGAAGTCGCCGCCGTGCCTGCGCGCGCGAGAAAGTTGCGCGAAGTGCGGTTCGTAGCCGTCCGGCATGAGGGACAAACGGGTGAGGCGGCGTGTCCTGACATCTGAGGCACCGGGGAACCAGCTGAATTCGTAATGGTCGGCACCGCGAGAACGTTCTTCGAAGGCGGGAACAATCTTGCTGTAGTCGTGTGAGCGTTCTGCTGCGTGCAGACGAAAGAGCGGTACAACATTGAAGGTGAGTTCAACGATGATGCCTAGCGCGCCCAGTCCCACCAGCGCGGCGCGGAAGATATCGGTATTTTCGTCTGCTGAACAGTGCAGAAGATCGCCGTTTGCGGTGACCAGCGTGAGTTCAGCGACTTGGGTTGCCATAATTCCGTAGTCGATGCCCGTGCCATGTGTACCGGTGGTGACGGCACCTGCGAGGCTTTGCTCGTCGAGGCGTCCGAGGTTTTCAAAAGCTAGACCGTAATGCGCGAGCGCTTTGTTGGCGTCGCGGATGCTGGTGCCAGCAAGAAAGGTGGCGGTGCTTTGCGCGCGGTTGATGCGGGTTGCGCCGGTGAGGAAATCAAGACGCACTAGGGTGCCGGAAGGCTGCGCGATAGCTGAGGAGCTGCGGGAGTAACCAATGACTTTGATGCGGCTTTTACGCTCGTGGGCGTCTGCGACGATGCGCTGTAACTCTGCCACGGAGCGTGGAGTGAGCACCTCACTCACTTCAGCAGAATGCTGGTTACCCCACGTTGACCAGGTGTGTTTTGTACTCATAGTGCCTCCCCAAACGGCGCTGTTCTCTCCTTGTTCTTTTCTATTGTGACACTGAAAATCTCTAGGTGCTGTTGAATTTTCATATTTCTCGAACGGTCACAGTTTCGGCACAGGCTGATAACGATTCAGTAACAAAAACCTGAAAAAACGCTTGGCAATAAATAACAATTCAATTAATCCGGTTTCATGTTGTGAACATTTGTGGTGGACTGGAGATAAGTGGAAGAAAAGAACTTGTTTGTCGAACGAAGAAGAGAGGCAAAAATGAGCATCTTGGCACACCACGCACAGAACATGAAGAAAATGGCAGGCATTGGTGCCGCCGTCGTCGCTCTTTCAGTGGGTGGTTTCACGGGCGCTCAAGCTGCTGAAACCGGCGTTGCTCCGCAGTCGCAAGAAAACGTCACTGGCGTTGCTAACGCAACCTTCCAGCCCATTCAGGGCGGAGCTTATGTATCAAACGGCATGAGTTCCCACGCTGTCACCGGTGATATTTACAATGCTTGGATTTCTGCTGGCTATCCAACTGCACTTTCTGGCACTCCAGTGCACTTCTTGCTTCCTTACACTGATCAGGTTGCTGTGGGTGACGGCGTCAAGCAGTCATTCTCAAGTCCTGCCGGACGCGGTGTGTTCTACTCCAACCCTGTAGCGGGTGCGCACTTTGTTGATGTAGATACTGCCGCTGGTCAGTTCTATGAGAACAACGGTGGCGCAGCTACCTTTGGCTTCCCAACAGGTGAGGTCGTTCAGCTTGAAGGTCAGAGCGTTTTGCCTACTGAATACGGTGCAATTAGCGCAACCTTCCAGAACGGCCAGATGGTAGGAACCTTCATTCCTAACCCTGCTGGTAACTAACTGTTACTTCGGTAACCCCTTAAAGTGGCGGATGCAGACCCCAAGCATCCGCCACTATTTTTATGTCCGGCGTCCTCCGATGCAGGCGGCGGGGCGACATTCCGCCGCGGATTATTGCGTTTTGCATGGACGCCTGCGGTGAAGATTCAGGAGAAACATCGTCACTCTGCGTCATAGATGAGCTGAGACCGCGCACCAAGCTGTGAACGGGACTACACTGGTGGTAGAAACACATATTCCGCAGGAGGGTGTCATCATGAGCAAACTTTCATTTGGTCAGCAAGCAGTAACTAATCGTTCGTCTGAGGCTGAGCTTGCCAACATTTCAGGTGAAATCATTGTTGGTCTCGATGGTTCTGAGCAGAGCTACGGTGCGTTGATCTGGGCTGCTCACGAGGCTAAGCTTCGCAATGTCCCGTTGCGTGTAGTCACCGCTTATTCCCTCCCGGTATTTACGGGTACGGGTTTCGATGCCGGTTACTCGGTGATTGATGAGGAAGCTCTAGTAGAAGGCATCGCTCAGATTCTTGATGAAGCTAAGAAGCGCCTGGGCGCTCTGGGCGATGAAATTGATTTGCGCGTGAACGTACAGACCGGTGATGCTTCTGCTATCTTGCTGGAACTTTCAAAGCGCGCAGAGCTGATGGTTGTGGGTTCGCGTTCGCACGGCGCTTTCTTAGGCCGTTTGTTGGGTACCGTTTCGACGTCTTTGCCCGCGCACTCGCACTGCCCCACGGTGGCTGTTCCGCAGGCTTACGCGGACAAGATCGCTAAGAACCCCGAGGTGCTTGCTGAACGACGTCCCGTTGTTGTTGGTTCTGACGGTTCTGACCAGGCGCGTCTGGCTATTTTGAAGGCCGCTGAAGAAGCATCACGACGCGGCGTCAAGCTGGTTCTTGTTAACGCGTTGGCACCTTACACGGGGGCTTTGAACTGGGTTCCCGCAGCTGTTGACTTCGAGGCGATTTACCGTGAGGTCGCGGCACTCCAGCGTAAGGCTGCGGAGTGGATTCGCGGCTACTTCCCCGAGCTTGAAATTGAGTTCAAGCTGATTGACGGATCAGCATCGCACGTTCTGGTTGAAGAGGGTAAGAACTCAGAGCTCATGGTTGTAGGTACCCGCGGACGCGGTGGTCTGGCCGGAATGGTTCTCGGTTCAACCTCGCAGGGCGTTCTACATCACGCGCCGGTGCCGTTGATGGTTGTTCCTGAGATGGAGGACGAACGCGTCGACACCGCGCCGGAGGCAGATGTTACTTGGGGCTAACGCCTTTTAGGCGTAAGCTGAACATAATAAGCAGGGAAGTCCCGCCGGAAAATCAAGGTTCTTGAAGCTCCGACGGCGCTTCCCTGCTGTTGTTTTAAAAAACTTTGAAAATTTTTTTGAGAAAAAATTTATCTCGAAAAATATTGCTCTGACTAGTGGAAATAATTTTCTTACAGATTCGAAAAGTGCGTTTTTTGTGGGCTGGCACACTGAAAATTCACTCTTTTGGGTGGTGCTCGTTCATTTTCGATTTGCGCGATGTTTTTTTCTCCCGTAGAGTATTACTTGTTCGAGCGACGGACTGAAGAAATTCAGAGCGTCGTGAGTGAACCAGGCCCCCATCGTCTAGCGGCCTAGGACGCCGCCCTTTCACGGCGGTAACACGGGTTCAAATCCCGTTGGGGGTACTGTGAATCATTCAGATTCACGGCCTTATTCAAAGCTTCGGTTTTGAATGTTAGGCCCCGTAGCGCAGTTGGTTAGCGCGCCGGCCTGTCACGCCGGAGGTCGCGGGTTCAAGTCCCGTCGGGGTCGCTCCGACCGCGTATTCTTCACTGAATCGCGGTTGTGGCATATCTAAGTGATGTGCCTGGCTCTGTAGCTCAGTTGGTAGAGCGTACGACTGAAAATCGTAAGGTCACCGGATCGACGCCGGTCGGAGCCACGAACCTATTCCCCAGGCTTCTACAGTGGGAGTAGGTTCTTCCCATTTAACGTAGATTTTTTTGTAGCCCTAGTGGCCGCCTTGTTGAGGTGGTGCGCCGGGGCTTTTTTCTTTAAGTTTTTCGTCCTGCGTTCTCTTTCTGCGGCGTCGATAAGGTGACCACAAAATTATCACGGTGACCACGTAATCATCAAAATACCCCCTTAAGTGCGCTGTTTTTGGTGATTTCGTGGTCACAATGAGGCAAGCGTGGTCACTATCTTCCAGGGGTGGGGTTGGGGCGTCGGTGCCGGCGAGGTCTTCCATATCGTTTTTCGATATGCTTTAATCAAAACATATCGAAAAACGATACGCCCGTGAGTGGTGAATGATAAGTAGAAAGGACGCGAGGACGCATGCCACCCGTTGAAGAGCACCGCATCGTGTGTCACCTCGAGCAACTTCTTGCGCAGCGCGGTATGACGCTGGTTGAGCTGTCGGAGCGCGTCGGCATTTCCGTCGCTAACCTTTCTATTCTCAAGAACAATCGCGCGAAAGCGGTGCGATTTTCAACCCTCACCGCCCTGTGCGAGGTGCTGGAATGTGCACCCGGCGATCTTTTTACCCTCGATGATGAGAGGAATTAGCCATGCCAAAGAATAAAGACTTTTTCGGTGTGAAAGCGGCCGGTCCTCAGCCAGCCGAGAATCACTTTTCGCTGGCGCTGGTCTACAGCCTGGTTCTGGTTGTTTTGTTTGCTTACCTTGTGGTTCTTCAGTGGCCGCAGCAGGGTATACCTTCGACGCTGCATCAGCTCAACCCGCAGCTGGACGGCGGTGTCTACTGGGTTTCTGCTGAAGGTTTGAGTTCTCTGACGCGTGCACTGGCGTGGGTTGTTTTTGCCTGGAAGTTCGCGGTTTATCTGACCTTGACGGCACTTATGTACCGCTTGGCTAGGTCTTTCTATGACAAGGCGAACTTCACTGCCCGCGTCCTCAAGACTCTGAAGGCAGCTCAAATAACTTTGTTGGTGGGTATGCTGGTCTACTCGGTCTTAGTAGAGGTTGTTCGACGCGGGGTGGAACGTGCAAGCGGCTTGGCGGAATTTCAGCAGGTGCCGACATTCTGGTCTGACCAGGGGTTGCTAACGCTGTTGTTCCTTGCAGCCTTGTTCTTTATTGAGGGCGCGCTGCGCCGCGGTCTGGCTTTGCAGGAGGAATCTGATGCAACTATCTAATGTACGTTCTGAACGACAAACTAAAGAGAGTTTTTATTCGGCCTTGGTGGGGTTTATCTGCTTGGCATGTATATGGCCCTTAGCAGTGCTGTTGTATTGGCCGTACCCCGGGGCTGAGCCGTTGTAGGTTAGTTCGTATGAGATTAGCTTGGCGCAGTCGAATACACTTGATACCTCAGCCTTGCCGGTATTCATTAAAGCTTTGGCATGGGGGAATCATCTTTTGCCAACAGTGATTGCTTTTATGTTCTGCATGCAGATGGCACGGGTCTGCAGCGCGTTTAATGTCAGTGCAAACTTCACGGCGGATGCCATAAAGATATTTCGTCAGATTCGCTGGATTCTAACTGTCGGGCTACTGGCGTATTGGTTGGTAGGGATTGTGCTAGGAATGGCGGTGAGTGATTTCTACGCTGATTACCCGCACGTATCAGTGAATGGCCACTGGGCTAACTGGCCCATTATGGGTGGTTTTTTGTTGCTGATGACTATTTACTTTATTGAGGGTGCGCTGCGCCGCGGGCTGACTTTGCAGGAGGATGCGGACGCCACCATCTAGCTGCGTCCCACTTACGCCGAGATCCTGATGTATCGCCGAAATCCTGATTTAAAACAGGATCTCGGCGATACATCAGGAGCTCGGTGATTTTTGGTGGGTGTCGACGGTGTGGTTGCGTGTGTGTGAGCAGTTAGTCCAGCTCCACCACCACAGGCGTGTGGTCGGAGGCACCAGCCCCGGCGCGCTCGTCGCGGTCAATGAAAGCGCCACTCACGCGCGAAGCCAGCGCGGGGGAGAGTAACTGAAAGTCGATGCGCATGCCCTCGTTCTTGCTGAAGCGTCCTGCCTGATAGTCCCAGTAGGTAAACTCGCCGGGGGTGCGTTCGCGCACAGGATCGACCAGCCCAACCTCGTCCAAAAACGCGCCAAATGCAGCTCGCTCCGGTGCTGAAATATGAGTCAGCTCGTTATCTAAGAAATACTGGACGTCCCACACGTCTTCATCGCGCGGGGCAACATTCCAGTCGCCCACTAGGGCAAACTCTGCTGCGGCGTCCTTCTCTAGCCAGTCGGCAGTGTTAGCACGCAGAGCATCTAGCCAGCGCAACTTGTAGTCCATGTGAGGGTCGGTAAGACCTCGACCGTTAGGAATGTAAAGACTCCACACGCGTACCCCGCCGCAAGTAGCGCCCAGGGCACGAGCCTCTAGAACCTCATCCTCTCCGGGCTTACCGAAAACAGGCTGGTTCTCAAAGCCTCGCTGGACGTCCTCAAGACCTACGCGCGATGCAATCGCCACCCCGTTCCACTGGCTTAAGCCAAAATGAGCCACTTCGTACCCCATAAACTCAAAAATTTCAGAGGGGAAGTTAGCATCCGTGCACTTGGTTTCTTGAATGGCGAGCACATCTACATCGCTACGTTCTAGCCATTCTTCAACACGATCGGCGCGGGCGCGCAGTGAATTGACGTTCCAGGTTGCAATCTTCATGGTTTTAACCCTACTGGATGCCCCGGTGCTCCTCTGAAATGAGCGGCTTACCGTCGGCGTTAAGCAGGGGAGTAACAGCTACCCCGGTGCCATCGCGCACTACCAGGTACTGCACGCCTGTGTGTGAGTCAGTGAAGACGCGAAGTCCGCCGGTTACTCCTTGTTGCTTCTCATCTAATGTGAATCGTTTACTCGTGGAATCTGCTTTATTGAACATAGCTTCTCCTTACATAGATACTGTTGACGCTACCAATCAACACATGATGCGCGCCATCTGCTTACGCCACATTAACCGGTTTAAAAGCTAGTCTTGAAACGAAAGACCAAGACTGAAGGAGAGATAGTGCCTGATCAAGCAACGGAGCTGGTGCTCACTGAAATCCAGGGTTTACTAGGCGTTATTACCTTGAATCGTCCGCGCGCGGTGAATGCTTTGAACCATGAGATGCTGAATGCAGTGGATGCCGCCCTTACCGATTTTGAGCACAATGATGACGTGCACGCGGTGTTAATCCACGGTGCTGGTGAGCGCGGTCTGTGCGCCGGCGGTGACGTGGTTTCGCTCTACAACGCTATTGAAAAAGAAGATTTCGAGGCTGGCCAAGAATACTTCAAAACCGAGTACTCGCTGAACCATCGCATCGCAAATTTCTCTAAGCCATATATCGCTTTCATGGACGGGCTGGTGCTCGGCGGCGGGGTGGGCATCTCAGCCCACGGTTCACACCGCATCGTCACCGAAAATACCAAGGCTGGTATGCCAGAGACCGTTATCGGTTTCAGCCCCGATATTGGCGGTCTCAACATCCTGGCGCGCGCACCCCACAATTTCGGCACCGCGATGGCCCTGACCGGCATCCACGTCGGTGCAGCGGACGCTCTCGCTGTTGGCCTGGCTGACTATTTTGTGCCTTCTGACAAGCTCCAAGACCTGCAGAAGGCTCTGACCGAAGCGACCACCGCTGACCAGGTCACTGAAATTATTGAAAAATTTGCGCAGGACGCCGGTGACTCGCCTTTCGAGGAAAACAAAGAGTGGATTGAAATCGCTTTCGGTGAGGACACCCCGCAAAAAATTGTGGAAGATCTTGAGAAAGCAGCGCAGGGCGAATCAACCGGCCTTGCCGAAGAACTCTTTGCAGCAATTTTGCGTAACAGCCCTACCGGCGTGAAAACCGCGCTGAAGGCTATTCGTCTGGCTGAAAAACAGAGCCTCGCTCAGACACTGGAACAGGACTATCTGACCTCCTGTAACGCAATGCGCGGTGACGATATGCGCGAGGGAATCCGCGCGCAGGTTGTTGATAAGGACCGCAACCCCGTGTGGGAGCCAGCGTCCTTCGATAAGGTAAGTGATGATTTGGTAGATAGCTTTTTTGAACCCATTGACGAGGAGAAAGATTTGAAGCTGGGGTAGTAAGAGATTCTTGAGTAGATAGGCAAAGTAAGACGCCGCCGGTTAGCCTCCCTTAAACGCCAGCCCCGAGCCAGCTAACCGGCGTCGTCTTACTTATATCTTGCACTCACCCCGCGACCCAGATCTTGTAAATTTTCCTCAGCCGTTTAGAAAGGACACCCATGCGCGCAGAAGACCTGCACGAGATAGCCACCCAGCGAGCTGTAGAGTTGCCCGCTACTGAGATGTCGCATCCTTTCGGCGAAGAATGGGATGTGTGGAAAGTACGCGGCAAAGTGTTCATGCTTCAGACGGAAATCACTGGCTCGTCGCAGGTCATCCTCAAGGTGGATCCGTTTGACGGTCAAGCACTCAGGTCTCAGCACGAAGAGATTAAGACCGGTTACCACATGAATAAGAAGCACTGGATTTCTGTTTATCCCGGTGAGAGCGTAGATAAAGAGTTCTTGCGGGATTTAGTTACGGAATCCTATGCGCTGGTCATAGAAAAATTACCTCGACGCGAGCGTCCTGCGGACCCCGCGTCTTTCAGGATTATGCTCGAGAAGGAGTCTTGCGTGTACGAGAATATTTTGACTGAAACCCGCGGTCGCGTCGGCGTGATTACCCTCAATCGACCCGAGGCCTTAAACGCGTTGAATGATGCGATTATGCGCGAGGTTGTGGCGGCAGCCATCGAGTTTGACGTATCGACCGAGGTAGGTGCGATTGTACTTGCCGGTAGCGAGAAGGCTTTTGCAGCCGGTGCCGACATTAAGGAAATGGCACAGCAAACTTATACCAGCATGTACGCATCGGACTGGTTTGCCCATTGGGATCGCCTCACTGCCTTGCGCACCCCGATTGTGGCTGCTGCGCGCGGTTACGCCCTTGGCGGTGGATGCGAGCTTGCCATGATGGCGGATGTGCTTGTGGCTAGTAAAAACACTAAGTTCGGTCAGCCGGAAATTAACCTGGGGATTATTCCGGGCATGGGTGGTTCGCAACGTCTGACGCGCGCCATTGGTAAGGCGAAAGCGATGGATATGGTGCTCACCGGACGCATGATGGACGGTGCAGAAGCTGAGCGCGCCGGGCTGGTGTCGCGGCTGGTTGAGGACAACGAAATCCTACCCACTGCCCTTGAAATTGCCGAAACAATTGCAGGTAAGTCCAAGCATGCGTCCCAGGTTGCAAAAGAGGCGGTGAATACGGCGTTTGAAACAACGCTGAGCCAGGGCATTCTCTTTGAACGCCGCACTTTTCACTCGCTGTTTGCCACCGAAGACCAGAAAGAGGGCATGGCTGCCTTTATAGAAAAGCGTGAGGCTGACTTCAAGCATCGGTAGGCGGCTTGAAATGTCCCTAGAGATATTTCTCTAATCGCGCATTCAACAGGTTTTGTACCGCCGGCCATTCTTCACGAATAATTGAGTATTGCGCGGTGTCGCGCACAGAACCATCGGCCATGCGGCGGTCGTTACGCAAAATACCGTCTAAGGACGCGCCAATCGCCTCGATGGCGGTGCGCGATTGCTTGTTGAACTTGTGGGTTTTGAAGATTACCGAGATGCACTCTAGATCTTCAAAACAGTGTTTGAGCAAGAGAAACTTGGATTCGATGTTGGTTCCGGTGCGCTGGGCACTGGCAGCATTCCAGGTGTAGCCGATCTCCAGGCGGGGCGCATCGCGTAGAATATCCGCAAAAGATGTCATGCCAATAACTTTGTTATCGCTGAGTCGGCGGGTAGCAAAGGGAACCATGAGTCCCGCGTCCAACAGTTCTAGACGGTGTTTGATTTCGGCTTCCATGCCCTCGGGCGAGGGTACGGAGGTGTACCAGAGTTTCCACACCTGACCATCAGCGCTTGCTTCTTGCAAGTCTTCGAGGTGGTCTAGCGAAAGAGGCTCAAGCTGAACCAGTGAGCCGGTGAGAGTAACGGGGCGAATTTCCATAGTTTGACCTTACAGAACCGAGAGCTTCCCTGAAGGGAAGTTATGCAACATATTTATGACAGCCTCACTTTCACAGTAAAGTAAGCGATATGAGTAAAGATTCACATGAGCTGGTTGAAGCACGCTTATTCCTCACAACTGTGGCACAGCACCTTGACCTTGACCCTAAGACAGTTCAGGACGCTATGCCTTTCTTGCTGGGCATGACCAAGAACGTTGCGCATAAGGCGATTCGCCCTGCCGCCCCGCTCACTGCCTTTCTTGTAGGTCTGGCAACTGCACAAGCATCCGACAGTAAAACCTCTATCGACGTTGAGGTAGTACGCGCCCAGATTGCTAAGGCAGAGGCTGCTATTGAAGAGTGGAATAGCGAGCAGAACTGATGGGGAGAATTAACAGATCAGTTTCAACCACTAAAGTCACGCGCAATGCTGATGGAACCTTTAACTTCAATAAGCGTGCGGACGCGGTAACCGCCGAAGAACCGCTCGAGATTCGCCTGAGCGGCACGACGATTACCACCACCATGCGCACACCCGGTCACGATATCGAGCTGGCGCACGGCTTCTTGCATTCTGAAGGCATGATTAGTGCTGCCTCCGATATTACGAATGCTCGCTACTGTGCCGGCGCTACGGGCCCCGACGGGCAGAACCCTTACAACGTCCTTGACCTTTCACCCGTGAGTACGGTGCGCGCACCGGGCATGGAAAACCTGCGTTTGACGGTGACTAATTCGGCCTGCGGTGTCTGCGGGTCAACGTCTATCGCGCAGATTATGGACAAAACGCATCGCCCCATTACACCCCTAAAACTGAGCCCAGAGCTCATCCTGGAACTTCCCAACATTCTGCGATCAGAACAAAAACAGTTCAAACGCACCGGCGGTATTCACGCGGCGGGCGTCTTTGAATCCGACGGTACGCTCATTGTTGCTCGCGAAGATATTGGACGCCACAATGCGGCAGATAAAGTTATCGGTCACCTGATGCTCGAAGACATCCTCGATAAACCCGGACGCATCTTGGTAATGAGCTCCCGAGCGTCCTTTGAACTCGTGCAAAAAGCAATCATGGCTGGTTTCTCAGCGCTAATTACCGTCAGCGCGGCGTCATCACTGGCTGTGGATCTTGCGCGGGAAGCGGGCCTCACCCTGGTGGCTTTTGCCCGCGACGACCGCTTCAACCTTTACTCCGGCGAGATTGATCAGCCGTAAAACTATCGAATTTAGTAAGCCGCTCTTGTAATCTTTAATAAACACGCAGCCAAGAAAAGTCATACCCCCACCACCCTGTTAGGTTAGAGTTATGAACGCCCCATTAGAATCAAAGAATCTTCCCACGGTTAGTCGCGTGAGCGCCGTTGCTAACGAGTACGACAACCCCAAGGTTGGCAAGCGCGTCAAGGCAGCAGCCGGTATGGGTGGTGTGTACCATGCAATGCAGCATGCAATCCCCGCACGCGGTCTTCTGCCCCTGATTAACATGAACCAGCACGGCGGTGTTGACTGTCCCGGTTGTGCTTGGCCAGAACCTAACCAGCAGGAAATCAATGTTGCGGAGTTCTGCGAAAATGGTGCGAAAGCTGTTGCAGAAGAAACAACTCCCGACCGTGCCGGGGTGGATTTCTGGGCAGAATATAGCGTGACCGAACTGCGCGATAAGACCGACCACTGGCTTGGCAAGCGCGGACGCATCACCGAACCTTTGCTTTACGACCGTTCATCGGGCGATGATCACTACCGCCCCGTTTCGTGGGAAAAGGCTTTCTCGCTGATTGCTGAGCAGCTTAAGCGCACCGACCCCAAAAAGGCTGTTTTCTACACCTCAGGACGCGCGTCCAACGAGGCCGCGTATGCTTTCCAGCTTCTTGCTCGCCGCATGGGTTCCAACAACCTGCCCGACTGCGGTAACCTCTGCCACGAATCCACCGGTACTGCGCTTTCCCAGACCGTTGGCTTGGGTAAGGGCTCTATCACCATGAAGGATCTAGAGACCACTGATCTCTACATCTCTATTGGTCAGAACCCCGGCACTAACCACCCCCGCGCGCTGACTGCCTTCCACAAGCTGAAGGAAAACGGCGGCAAGATGGTTGTACTCAACCCCATGCCTGAAACAGGTCTGATGAAGTTCAAAGAGCCTCAGTCCGTTAAGGGTGGTCTGGGCATTTCAGAGAAGCTCGCCGATGAGTACCTGCAGGTTCGTTTGGATGGCGACCGCGCCTTCTTCCAGCAGCTCAACAAAGAACTCATTGAGCGCGACGCTCTTGACTGGGTATTCCTCAACCGCTTCTGCTCAGGTTACGAAGAAACTATTGAGCACATCAAGGCACTGGACGACGCCGAACTCGAACGCGGCTCAGGTATCTCTAAGGCTGAAGTCTCAAAGATCGCTGACATGGTACAAAAAGCAGATTCAGCAATCGTCGGGTGGACGCTTGGCGTCACCCAGCACAAGAACGCAGTATCAACCCTGCGCGAAGTAGTGAACTTCTTGCTCTTTACCGGCAACATGGGTAAGCCCGGTGCAGGCACCGCGCCTTTCCGCGGCCACTCCAACGTTCAGGGTAACCGCACCGTGGGTATCTGGGAAAAGATGCCCGACCGCTTCCTCAACGCACTGCAGGAATACTTCGGTTTCGATGTGCCCAAGGAGCACGGTGTTGATACCGTGGGCGCACTACAGCAGATGCGCGATGGTAACAACCAGTTCTTCATGTCGCTCGGCGGCAACCTGGTGCGCGTCGCATCCGACACCACCGCCTGCGAAAACGGCATGAGCCAGCAGGAAATGACCGTTCACCTTTCCACCAAGCCCAACGGCTCACACGCGTGGCCCGGTGAAAAGTCTTTGATTCTGCCCGTTCGCGCCCGCACCGATGTTGATATGCAAAAGTCAGGCCCGCAGAAGATTACCGTTGAGAACTCAGCAGGTGTGGTCTCAGCATCCATTGGTAAGCGCACCGCTAACAATGATCTCAACCTTAAATCAGAGGTCGATATTATCTGCTCAGTAGGTCGCGAAACTTTCGGTGATGACTTCTGGCAGCCCATGATTGATGACTACAGCGTTATCCGCGACGCTATTGAGGGCACTATCCCCGGTTTTGAGCGTTACAACGAGCGTATCGAAAAGCCCGGTGGATTCTACCTGCCCAACGGTCCGCGTCAGCGCGTCTTCAATACCGACGATGGCCGTGCGCACCTGACTATTAACCAGACCAACGTTCTTGAAGTACCTGAAGGTCACTTGCTGATGTCAACTGTTCGTTCTCACGATCAGTTCAACTCAACTATCTACGGACTTGATGACCGTTACCGCGGTGTTCGCGAAGGCCGCCGCGTGATCTTTATGAACAAGGACGATATCCGCGAGTTGGGCCTGGCTGACGGTGAGCTCGTTGACATCGTGTCGGTCTGGAAGGACGGCGAGCGTCGTGCTCCTAGCTTCCGCGTTGTTGAATACGATCATGCCAAGGGCTGTGTGTCTACCTACTTCCCCGAAGCCAACGTTTTGGTGCCATTGGATTCAGTAGCAGAAGAATCAAACACCCCCGTCTACAAGTCGGTGCTGGTTCGCCTAGAATCTTTGGGTAAGAACGCTAAGGATTTGAAGAAGTAATCTTCTTGGCGCGCTGAAAAGTGCCCCACTGCTATAAGCGGTGGGGCACTTTTTGTGTGTGTGGTGTTTGGGGCAAAAAATTACTCCCATAGTGCCTTTGTACTGACACTAGCGTCAGTACTTTCGCACTATGGGAGTAAGTTTTTACGCGGGACGCGGGGTCTTACAGCTCTTCGGGCTTAGGGAAAACCGGGGTGTTGCGTCCTGACATGGTCTCAAGCACGCGGATAACCTGTGATGAGTAACCGAACTCGTTGTCGTACCAGACGTACACAATCACGCTGACGGGGGTAACGATGGTTGCAAGACCGTCAACGACGCCCGCTGCACGCGAGCCAACGAAGTCGGTGGAGACAACCTCGTGGGAGTCGGTGTAGTCAATCTGACGGCGAAGCGGCGACTTAAGCGCTGCCTCACGCAGGATGTTGTTGAGTTCATCCTTGTCAGCGGGCAGTCTATCAAGCTGCAGGTTGAGGATTGCCATCGAAACATCCGGGGTGGGAACGCGGATAGCGTTACCGGTGAGCTTGCCTTCAAGCTGCGGCAGAGCCTTAGAAACAGCCTTCGCCGCGCCGGTCTCGGTAATCACCATGTTCAGCGCAGCGGAGCGTCCACGGCGGTCACCCTTGTGGAAGTTATCAATCAGGTTCTGATCGTTGGTGAAAGAGTGAACGGTTTCTACGTGACCGGGTACCACGCCGTATTCCTCGTCAAGAACCGTGAGAACCGGGGTGATCGCGTTGGTGGTACAAGATGCTGCTGAAACGACAACGTCTGAGTCTTCGATGGTGTCATCGTTGACGCCGCAGACGATGTTCTTCATGCCCTTGCCCGGAGCGGTCAAAAGTGCGCGCTTGACACCCTTTGACTTCAGGTGCTGGCTCAGCGATTCTTCGTCGCGCCAGCGTCCGGTGTTGTCAACGACGATTGCGTCCTTGATGCCGTAGGCGGTGTAGTCAATATCCGACGGGTCTGATGCGTAGATGAACTGGATGGGGGTGCCGTTAGCGATGATGACGTTGGATTCTTCATCAACGCGGATGGTGCCCTTGAACGCACCGTGTACAGAGTCGCGGCGAAGCAACGAAGCACGCTTGTAAAGGTCGATGTCTGAGTTCTTGCGAACAACAACTGCACGCAGTGCCAAGTCTGAGCCCGATGAGCGCTCAAGCAGGATGCGTGCCAGCAGGCGGCCAATGCGTCCAAAACCGTAGAGAACAACGTCCTGCGCAGGCTGGGTGTCAGTACCCTTCTTGCCTACGACCTCGGAGAATTCTTCGCGCAACCAGCCTTCAAGATCTGAAGACTTCGATGCCTCAAACTTGTGCCAGAGAGCTGCAATATCAACGGACGCTGCGCCGAGCTCGAGACTGCTGAGAACCTGCAACATCTTGAGGGAATCAGCCGGGTTAAGCTCAACGGTGTCAATCTGACGGGCAAAGCGGTGCGCCTTGAGAATCTGAATAACTGACTTGTTGATGAGGCTTCTGCCGTGAATGCTCACCACCACATGGTTTTCGCGGTTGAGCTTGCCAATCAGAGGGATCATTGCCTCTGCTTCTGCTTCGCTAGCAACCCACTGATCGTGAGCGTTTGCGGTAGAAATAGTCACAGTGCGACCTTCTTCCTCGGTACCTGCCTCATTGCAGCTACCGGTAGGGCACAAAATTGGTGTGCGATTTTTTGCGTCATTGTGCTGGTGTCAGAACAATCCGTGAGCGACCGAATCGTCCTTGAACCGAGCGCTAGCACCAGCTTATACGGTGAGCCCGCGTGCTGCACAGTTGAGGCACAATATGTAGCCTACTTTACAAAAATGGTGAATGCGGGTTTACTGCCCTTGCGCGATGCGGTTGAGGGTGTCAACGTGGTGTGTCAGCGCCTGTCTGCCTGATGAGGTGATAGATAGTCGAGTCTGCGGGCGTTTGCCGGCGAACGTTTTTTTGATGTGGACGTAACCCGTTTCTTCGAGGGCTGTTAAATGTTTTGAGAGGGTTGAGTCTGTAGTGCCGAGATAATCACGCAACTCGTTGAAGGTCATGTCTACTACGTTTGACAAAGAAGCAAGGAGAGAAAAACGTAGGGGGTTAGAGAGCGTGGGATTAAGTTCATTTCTAAGATGTGCCACGTTCTACTTCTTCCTGATGTTTCGCAAATTTTTCAATTCCCACACGGGGCCTGTCACTGCAAGCCCAAGGTAAATCATACTGAAAGCGATGAGCTGGATTGCCGTTGAAATGTCGGAGCTGGTAACAGTGAAAACCCAGACGATAGACCACAGCACCATCATGGTGACCCAGCGTGTGCCGAACCCTCTAGGAACCGGGCCGGAGAAAAAGCCAAGAACTGCGGACAAAATAATCCCAACGCTCATCCATATACCGAGGACTACCCAAATAGGAATAGGAATTGTTGAGTTGGTCAGGTATGCGCAGACGAGATACAGCGTACCGATGGCGCACATTATGGAGTAACCGACCCAGCTAAGGGGGAACTGTGCTGCGCGGCGAGAGAACCCTTCTGCTTGAATGAGGATGGCGCGGGCTTCTTGGGGTGAGAGACTCATGATTATCTTTCTGGTTAGTGTGTGAATATATAGAAATTACTTTCTAATATAGAAAGTACTTTCTTAATTTGAGGCTGTCAATAGGTACATTTTTGGGAGAGCGAAGCCTTTGTGCTACCCGTGATAGGGGTGCGTTTCTATATATTTCGGTTTCAGTAAAGATGGGAAGACCGTGCTTCCTTCAGCTGGACTCACGGATAGTGAAATAAAAATCCTCTGAGGGACCCCTCGAAAATCAACTCGGGTAAGTCGCCTTCAAGCCTGTCAGGTGTGGTCTCCGCTTCATAAAGCAACATAAAACGTACCGAGCGTAGCTAGTTTCCTTCGTGGGTGTATGTTCAAGGTGTTATACCAATAACACCTTGCGGAAGCAGTAACCACACCCGCGCGCTATCGGCACCTTAATCCTCAGGTTTTCCGAGAAGTGTGCACGGAATATAAAAGAGATAAAAATGAAGTTTAAACGTAATTCGCTGGATAAGAACGGTAATACTATTTGGGATTATGCGGGGCTTGTAGTCTTAGCGTTTAGCTTCATAAAAATTATTGATGCTCTTGCCCTTTTAGAACGAACCACTTTTCTTGGCAGCGGGCAAGGTACTAACTAAAGAAGCGCAAAAATGCCGGATAATTTTAATAACGAAGCCAGTGGCATGCCCCGAAGCGTAGACTCCCCGTTTTCAGCCGCAGATGAAAGACCAAAGCGTATCTATAACCAGGGTAAAAACTCGATACTAGCTTTATTGGTGGTGTTGTTAGCCGGTGCCAGTGATGTAGTAGAGGCGGTATTTAAAAGATCGCTCACTGTTGACGGCATCATCATTTGGCTTCTTGGTGTAGGACTTCTTGTCTTTTTTTATTTCAAAAAGAAATCCTTAAGTCCAAAAATTCTGGGCTACACGTTTATGGTTATCGCGCTTCTAGCTGTGATGTTCTACTTCATTAATGAGTCTTATACCTGGCTCACAGCGAAATACTCCATGGTGTATTGGGTGGCTTATCTTATGGGTATGCCACCTCGAGAAGTTAAGGTTAGGGCGGAAGACTAGTCCGAAGAAATGGATTTTCGCGCGCGGTTCGTTTAATTCTGGAGACAAACATTGAATTAGATGGGTGACAGCGTGCCTTCTCCAGACTCGTTTGAGCCAGCGACTATGCCATGGCTGTTACTCGTTTTTAGATTTTATGATGGGATAAAGCATCTTCATTAAACGGTGTAAGGGTATGACTTCCACTTGAAATTGGAAGTCATACCCTCATAGCTTCGGAGAATCAACGCTCTACTCTGAGGAGCATCTCATTGATTCTGCCTCTGCCGTTTTTAGGAACCCATATAAGAATGAGATCTAATTTAGTTATTAGTAGCGGTATTTTTGACGGCCTGTGCAGACTGAGCAGCTGAGTCCTTCAAGTTTTCGCCTTCGTACTGGCCACGAGCTTTGACGTCTTGGGCAGCGTCCTGAGCGGTCTGCTTGACAGACTCAAATGCCTGCTGAGCTGGTTCTTTCAAACCTTCTGCAAGATCCTGTGCATTGCTCTTCAAAGACTGAGTTGCCTGCTGAACGCGAGGCTGAATCTGCTGGGCAGCATCCGCAGTGAACTGTTGCTCACGCTGAGTTGAGGGCAACATTGAGCCAATCAGCCAACCGGCACCTAGCGCAATTAAACCTGCAGCAAAGGGATTACCGCGGGTCTTTGCCTTCGCTACATCTGGAGCCTGGTTCAGAGCATATTTTGCCTGGGTAGCACGATCGGCAGCCTCATAGCGCAAATCATCCGCAACGTTATGAGCTGACTCGGACGCGCCCATAACCTGCTCGCGAAGATCTTGGAACTTATGGCGAGCTTTGTCTTTCTGACGCTGCACCGCGCTTTCGGGGTTCACTTTCTCTGCAACGGCCTCAACATCTGCACCTAAACGGGTGCGAGTGCGTTCGATTTCTGCACGAATTTCTTCGGGGGTCTGGTTACTCATGGGGTCTCCTTAGAAGGATTAACAGTATCGGGAATTTCTGCCGCAGTCTGACGGGCACGGGGAAGCGGATTGTTGGTAACTTGCTGAAGTTTTGCCTTGCCGCGTTTGAGATTATTTCTACCCATTACTGCCAGAACGCCGGCAACAATAGCCCACAGGATTGCAACGATGAGCGCCGACCAACCTAAAGGCATCACACTACCCAGCGCCCACATCAGAGCTAAGGAAAGAAAAAGTAGCGCGAAGTGACCGGCTACGCCAGCCCCGCCGAGCAACCCTGCGCCTGTTCCCATAACAGTTGCAGACTTCTTAGTTTTTTGCGCAGATTCGTTGAGTTCAGCTTTAGCGAGAGCAATTTCTTGTTGAACGAGAGTGCTGAGATTGGTACTTAGCGATTTGAACATTTCGCTCAATGACTCGCGCTCAGCGCGTACTTCAGCTTCGCGGTGAGGAGCGGGAACGCTCATCGAAGGTTGCCTCCTTCAGCAGTGTAACCAGCGCCCGGAATGTTGTGCGCAGTAACGTCACTAGTATCTTCTTGAGTGATAAAAGTACGCTCGGGTTCGGCAGGACGCTGCTGGGTGGGCTGAGAGGATTCCAAGCCAACATATTGTTTGAGGCTTTCACGATCAGTGGCAATCTGATCGTTATCCTTGACGTTGCGGGTTGCGCGACCAGCCAAGAGGCCTACGCCCAATGCAGCAGCCAAGAAAATACCGGGCTTACGAGCTGCGAAACGACGTACATCGTTCAGAAGTTCCTGAGAATCCTTCTGTTCGATTGATGTCGCAAGGGTGTCTACATAACCTGATGCGTTGCCCAGTAGACCTGCTACGTAATTGGTCTGGGGCTGTTGACCCTGTGACAGTGCGTTAATCTCATCGCTGATAGAGCGCACAGTAGCTGCGAGACGCTGTTGTTGCGGACCAAGGTACTTTTGCAAATCTTCACGCACCTGACTTGCCAAGTCTTGTGCTTGATGAGCGGCTTCCGCTTTCACATCCTCAGCTTTTTCTTTAGCGGTGTCGAGAACGCGTTCGCCGGATGACGCTGCCTGGTTCTTAAACTGTTCAGCTTCGGCTTTGCTGCGGTCGGCCACCTGCTGAGGGGTGGGCTTCTGGTTTGCATGATGAGCGGGTGAAGGCTGAGGTGTTCCGCGTGAGACAGATGAGGACTGGGGCAACTCTAGAGCATCGATAAACGCTTCGATGTCTTCGGGCTTTTCTACCGGGGTTGCGGTATGAACTTTAGGCTGCGCAGGGCGGCGGTTTGGTGTATTAGGCATACTTCCCTCTTAGGGTATTGAGATCTAATAATAAGCATCATGATTATATCATCTGGTACCCCGGGGTTGTGATGTATGCAATCATTTAGGTCTCTATTCTGAGCATGACAGGGGGGGTAACGCAGTTAAGATGATTTTCCCTTTCTTTGTTTGCTCGCAAAATCAATAATCAGCCTCTCTCGTACCTACCCCAGTCTCCGCTGGTAAAATTGAGCCATGTTGACTGTAATTGGCGAAGCCCTTGTAGACGTTGTTAAGCGTCCTAACCAGCCCGAACACGCGTACCCCGGTGGTAGCCCCATGAATGTGGCTATCGGCGTCTCTCGTTTGGGGCATAAGACCCAGTTCATCGGTCGCTACGGCGACGATGAGAACGGCAAGATGATCGACGCGCACCTGCGCGACTCCGGCGTCATTCTGCCCGTGGGTGCTGATGATAAGAAGACCTCCACCGCTCAGGCGAACATTGGTGAAACCGGTGCCGCTGAGTACGAGTTCGATCTTGACTGGTCACTGGACACTGCAAAAGATGCCTTGAAAGAGGTCGCTGAAACAGCCACCGCCATTCACGTAGGTTCTATCGGTGCCATGCTTGAACCCGGTGCAACAACCGTCGTCGAAACCCTGCAGGCTGCAGATGGCACCGCGCTCATTACCTACGATCCCAACTGCCGTCCTACCATTATTCCCGACTCATCCATCGCCCGCGATTGGGTGCAACGCGTTATTACCCACGCCGACGTTGTCAAAGCAAGCGACGAAGACCTGCTGTGGCTCTACCCCAACCGCACTCTTGAAGACACCGCGAAGGCATGGCTAGAAACCGGCGTCAATCTCGTTATCGTGACGCGCGGTGAGATGGGTCCGTGTGCTTTCACCAAGTCAGTAGCGCCTCAGGGTATTGCGGTGCCCGCGCACAAGGTAGAAGTAGCAGACACCGTAGGCGCCGGTGACTCACTCATGGCAGCCCTCATCACCACCTTGTTGGATCGCGGTATCGAGGGGGCAGACGCATCCGCAAAAATTGAGGAACTCACCGAAGAAGACCTCAAAGAAATCCTGACCTTCAGCGCAACCGCGGCGGGCATCACCGTCTCGCGCGCAGGCGCTAACCCGCCAACCCGCGAAGAGCTAGAGACGGTTCTCAGCAACCGTAAGTAGTCGATAGTATGGAGGGTGTACTCGAGAAATCGTGTGCACCCTTCACGGTTTCTTTAGACGCATTTATTCAAGGAGGAATCATGCTTAATCGTGAACCCTACGCAGACCTGCCCGATCTACCCACCTTTACTCTGACGTCCGACGACATTAAAGACGGCGACCAGGCACCAGACTGGATGCTATCCAAAGCAATGGGCATCGAAAAGGGCGAAGACACTAACCCGCAGCTGTCATGGAGCGGATTCCCCGAAGAAACTAAGTCCTTCGTTATCACTTGCTACGACCCGGATGCGCCGACCCCCAGTGGTTTCTGGCACTGGGTTGCCTCCAACATTCCGGCAGATGTCACCTCCATCGCACGCGGCGGAGCAGATGAGCTGACCGCCACCAAGCACACCAACGACGGCGGCACCGACTCCTTCATGGGCTTTGCGCCTCCTGAAGGTCACGGCGCGCACCGCTACATCTTCTGCGTCACCGCTGTAGATACCGAAGCACTCGATATTGATGAGAGCGCCAGCCCTGCTGTCGTGAACTTCAACCTGTTCTTCCACGGCATCGCACGCGCCTTCCTCACCGTCACCCACGAAGAAAAGTAAGAGAGCTCTTTACTTACCATGATCAAACTGATCGCCAGCGATCTTGATGGCACGCTGATTGGGCACGACTTTAAGTTCCGCCCCCGCACGCTTGCCGCGCTGAAATCTGCGCAGGACGCTGGCGTTCAGGTGGTTCTGGTGACGGGTCGTCCGCACCGCTGGCTAGAGGCAGTGGTAGAGCAGATGGACGGCTATAACTCCTACGCTATTTGCTCTAACGGTGCGGTGACCTACCATCTGGGTCGCGGCGAAGTTGTCGCCACGCACACCATGTCAGGACGCGATGTCCACCGCGTCCACGAGCTACTGGAAAAAGAGTTTCCTGACGCTCGTTTTACAGCAGAGACCTTAGATACCGCTTATATGCAAAGCGGGGAAGATATCCCCGTGCAGCCCGGTGGCCCTCTTGAAAACATTGAGATAGTGCACGGTTCGCTGAGGCGTGTTTTACCTGCAGATGCGCAAGTTGTGAAATACCTGCTCTTTTCGGCAGAGTACGCTCCCGATGATCTTTTGGCGCGCGTTCGGTCACTGGTGGGGCAGCGTGTTTCGGTAACTCATGCTGTGCCGGGTAGCCCCCTCATCGAGATGTCGCTGCGCGGCATGAATAAGGGTTCTGTGCTTGCTGATTTCGCACGAGAACGCGGTATTTTGCCTGAAGAAGTTGCCGCGTTTGGCGATATGCCCAACGACACCGAGATGCTGACCTGGGCAGGTAAAGGCTACGCTATGGCGTCCGGCGCTCCCTCGCTGATTGAAGCGGTAGGACGCGTGTGCCCGGCTTTTGATGAAGACGGGGTGGCGCAGACTATTGAAAGAATTTTAGCGACTAATACTGGGCGGTCTTAGATAGCTCAACCGCTTTCATGCGCTACTAAGGTCGGTGAAGAATAACACTCGTCTTTCTTGCTTTTGAGGTTTGCTCTGTAGAACCAAGTGAGGTTTGTCCCTATTAGAGACAAGCGGAAAGAACGACTAGGCAAAACTCTAAATGGGTTACCAACCGGTAGTGTAAGTTATAGGAATGTCTTCACCTCAACATACTGGCGTCGCACACACTACTCACGCATCCCGCTTTGAAATTTTTGCTCACCGCGGTCTCAGCCTCAATTCCCCAGAAAACACACTTGCCTCTTTTCATGCCGTCGCGAGCTTTGAGAAAGCCTGGGTTGAAATTGATGTTCACACTACAGCCGATAACATCGCCGTTATTTCGCATGACCCTACGCTTGAACGTCTTACCGGAATCGCCGGAAAAATCTCAGCCATGAGCCTGGAACAGTTGCATGAAATCGACTTACCTGGTGGGCATAAGGTTCCTACTTTGGAACAGGCTCTTCGTGCTTTTCCGCATCTTTCTTTCAATATCGATATGAAAGACTATGCCTCGTCCCGCACTGTCCCGCAGGTTCTTGCCACAATTGATAACCCCGAGCGCATTCGCATCACCTCGTTCTCGGAGCGCACGCGTCGCCGCGCCTACAAAGAACTGCGCGCTCTTGGATTAGAGAAAATTGTGCCGCTAGGAGCCTCTGAAATTTTGATGGGGCTTATTTATGTATCTTCGTGGTTTGGCCCCCGCGCATGGGCAAAACTTGCTCCCACGGTGCACCGGTTTTTGCCTGCTGCTGATGCGCTTCAGATTCCCATGTCCCATGAGTTTGCAGGACGCACGTGGAAGGTTCTTACGCCCACTTTGCTAAAAACTGCCCACGCTAACGGGTACAAAGTGCATATCTGGACGGTCGACGATGCGCCAACCATGCGACGTCTGTTAGAGATGGGTGTGGATGGAATCGTGAGTAACCGAGTAGATATTCTCGATGAAGTACGGCGTGAGTATCTGTAGAAGCAGGCTCAGCTACTGAACCACATACGAAGTTCCCGAGGTACACACGAAAATCGTGTGTACCTCGGGAATTTTCTATGTAGCTGATGGACACGGCTGGAGCTAAGTCGTGGCTATTATCACCAGCCTACTTTTAGGTTGGTAAGGTTGCCGGTATCCCCTAGAGAATCCCCCCGCTTATGCGCCCCGGAAAGAAGTACATCCTATGAATAATCGCTTATCGCGCCGTACCATCGCAAAAAGTGCGATCTGGGCAAGCCCCGTGGTGCTCGCAACTGCTACGGTGCCGGCATACGCGGCATCCACCCGCCAACTGAGCCTTGAGGGCAGCGGGCGCATCACCAAAAATACCAACTGGGCAGACACCGAAGTAGATGGTTTTAGAAACTACAAAATCTATACAACAGATCCGGGCTATTACGTTGATGGTACGCAGGCCAGTGACACCATCGATAATTTTAGAATTACTATCTGGTTAGCCGGTTCCGATGCGACTTTCTCACCGGGTGAGCTGACGCCTCCCGATGGCTGGACGATGCTGGCGCGTGATTTCTCAACTCCTAATGAACAGCGTAACGGCAAAACATACTATGCCTATACGATGACGTTTACAGAAGAAATCTTTGCTCTTGACGGTATTACCTACCTGCCCGGTTTTTCATTTGAAAGTAATTTTGATTCTGCCCCTGATCCCGGCGTAGAAGGGGCTTTTAAGATTGTGAACTCCATCGATGTCAATGGAGAGGCTCTCTCATTCGAGGCGTGGGGAACCATTACAGTAGCCAATTAGCGGGAAGATACCTGCCGTTTAATACATATAAAGTTCCCGAGCTACACACGAAAATCATGTGTAGCTCGGGAACTTCGTATGTAGCTAGGCGGTAGGACGCTAGTGCGCCGCAGCCTCGGGCGAATGAGGGTCGGTGGTATCAGGTACCAGCGGGTCTGCCCCGGCAGCCCCGGTGCCCTTATTTATAGCCGCCATCACGTGGTAAATCACTAAGGTCGCGGTGGTGCCCAGTGCGATACCGGCAAACTGCAGGTCGCCAAATTCCCAGGTGTAATCCGCGATGCCGATAATCATGGCAATGGACGCGGTGGTCAGGTTGACCTGGTTTGAGAAGTCCACGCGGTTTTGCACCCAGATGCGCACACCGAGCATGCCGATCATGCCGTAAAGAACGGTTGCCGCACCACCCAGCACGCCCGCGGGAACGGTTGCTACAGCGGCACCGAATACGGGAAAGACAGAGAGCAGAATTGCGAAGATAGCCGCTACCCAGTAGGCAGCGGTGGAATAGACCTTAGTTGCTGCCATAACACCGATGTTCTCAGCGTAGGTGGTGGTACCTGAGCCACCACCCATACCGGCAACGGTGGTTGCTAGACCGTCAGCCATAATCGCGCGTCCTGAATAGGAGTCGAGGTTGGTGTTGGTCATCAACGCCACGGACTTTACGTGACCAATGTTCTCAGCAACCAGTACCAGGATGACCGGGATAAACAAACCGGCAAGGTTCCAGTGGAACTCGGGGTGCTGAAAGTGCGGTAGACCGATAAGACCTTCATTCTCCCAGGTCTGACGAATAACGGTGAAGTCTACCTCACCGCGTGCTACAGAGGTGATGTAGCCGATGATCACGCCCAACAAAATGGAGAGGCGTCCGATCATTCCCTTGAAAATAACGGAGATCAGCACAATGCTAGCAAGCGTCACTAAGGCGGTAACCGGTGCCTTCATGAAGTTATCTTTAGCTGACGGTGCCAAGTTAAAACCGATGAGAGCCACAATAGAACCCGTCACCAGCGGCGGCATGAGCTTAGTCAGCCAACCGGTGCCTGCAAATTGCACGATAAGGCCAATGATGAACAGCGAAACACCTGCCATCACAATGCCACCCAGTGAGCCACCGGGGCCGTACTGGTTGGACGCTGCTGCCAAGGGTGCAATAAACGCGAAGGACGAGCCCAGGTAGGAGGGCACTCGTCCTGCCGTTAAAAGCAAGAAGATAATGGTGCCCAACCCCGAGAAAAACAGGGTAGTTGCCGGTGGGAAACCGGTAAGCAGGGGTACTAAGAAGGTTGCGCCAAACATGGCGACCACGTGCTGTGCGCCGATGCCGATAGTGCGACCCCACGAGAGGCGTTCATGCGGAGCGACTACTGCGCCGGGGGCAATAGCCTTGCCGTCACCGTGAAGTTGCCACGAAAAAGGAGATCGAGAAGATGCCACGAAAGTTCATCCAAACCAAATAGTGCGAGATAAATCGTGGCTAGTTTACTCTGCTTATCTGGCAGGTGGTGGGATGGAGCAACGTGAGCTTGAGTGGGCTACGCATTATCTTTCTCAGCGTGTTCATTTTTTGGGGAGTAAACAACAAAGAACAAGAGTTTTAAGGGTAGCTGTAGCCACCTACTTTGAGTCTCAGTTTGTATCACCCTTTGTATCGCGTGGAAGGCTCACAAAACGCCATATTCCCATAAAAAGATGCTTATTCTGTGGAGCTCGCCATAACACTAAGCCTTATTTATTAGGTAAACTAACTGTAGATACGCCCCATACACATGTAAGGCCCGCTCGTGACCTTAATTCTTATTGCTTTTTTTGTGTGTTCATTGGTGACTCCCGCCCTTTTTAAGAAGTTCGGCGTTAAAACCTTCTACGCACTTGCAGCCGTTCCCGCGCTCAGCCTTGTCGCTGTGCTGACTCAGACACCTCGCATCCTTGAGGGTAAGGATGTCTGGGTTGAGTCGATGCCTTGGATTCCGCAACTGAACCTTTCGCTCACCTTCCGCATGGATGTTCTTTCGTTCATCATGTGCTTGCTGGTGCTGGGCGTGGGTTCTTTAGTGCTGTTCTACTGCGCATCTTATTTCTCGCCCAAGCAAAAAGGGGTTGGTGCTTTTGCGACCTATCTCTTTAGCTTTGCTGGCGCGATGTTCGGTCTTGTTACTGCCGATGACGTCATTGTCATGTTTATTTTCTGGGAGATCACTACGATTCTCTCTTACCTGCTGATCGGCTTCTCGCGTACGCGTTTGTCTGCGCGTCGTTCGGCCTTGCAGGCGATGACTATTACGACCTTCGGTGGTCTTGCCATGTTCATCGGCTTGATTATTGTTGGTCAGGCGCTTGGCACCTACAGCTTGTACGAGTGGATGACGCGCGGTGCTGACTGGGCTGCGGATGTTCAGGCTGGTCACGGCAATATTTCTTTGGGTCTGCTGTCTGCGGCAATGATTTTGATTCTTGCCGGTGCTGTTTCTAAATCAGCGTTGATTCCCATGCATTTCTGGTTGCCGGGCGCGATGGCTGCGCCGACTCCTGTGAGTGCTTACCTGCACGCGGCGGCAATGGTGAAGGCCGGTATCTACCTTCTGTTGCGCCTATCGCCTGCCTTTGCTCAGGTGGATGCTTGGCATTACACCCTTCTTATTTTGGGTTCTTTCACCATGATTTTTGGTGGCTATGTGGCGCTCAAGCAGTTCGACCTCAAACTCATTCTTGCCTACGGTACTGTCTCGCAGTTGGGCTTCTTAGCGCTCATTATTTCGCTGGGAACTCCGGACGCGATTTATGCGGCAATCGCTATGACACTGGCACACTCCATGTTCAAGGCTGCTCTCTTTTTGACCGTGGGCATTATCGATCATCAGGCGGGTACCCGCGATATTCGCAAGATGTCGGGTATCTACCGTCGCGCACCCAAACTTTTTGCAGTTGGCGCGATTTCGGCGGCATCTATGGCTGGCATACCGCTGTTTGCCGGGTTCGTGGCTAAAGAAGCTGTGCTAGAAACAGCGATTCACGACCTTTCAACCTGGGCGGGTATTTTTGCGTTTGCTTCTGTGGTGATTGGTTCTATCTTCACCTTCGCGTATTCTGCTCGCTTTGTCTGGGGCGCTTTTGCTCGTAAGCGTGAGAGCTACATGCTCGATGAAGGTGTTAAGTACTGCGCCGATGTAGATTATGCGCTGGCTAAGCACGGTAAGAACCAGTACAGCCCCGACACCCAGTTCCATTCGGTTGAGGGCAGTTTCTTGGCTGCTCCTGCCGTTCTTACCTTGCTCACAGTAGTATTCGGTCTTTACCCCGAACCCTTGCACAAGCTCATTGCAGCACATGTGAAAACTGTTG
>JBHWPN010000092.1:0-3231 GCA_043424895.1 Rothia sp. (in: high G+C Gram-positive bacteria)
CGGGGAAAAAGATTTTAGAGGTGCGCGAGCTACAACCTGAGGTAAGTTTAGCCGATCAATATAACTCTTCAGTGATGAGTCCAGAGCTCCGTAAAGCACATGCCGCCCTGGATAAAGTAGTTGATCAAGCCTTCGGTGCTAACCGCATACTCACCACTGAAGCACAACGTTTAGAACTTCTCTTGACCAACTCTCAAGAACTGACAAAGGGTAACTAAATGATCGAGTTCTATACCGAAGAATATTTGCCAGGGTTCTCAGGAGCGAAACGTTCTGTTCTCAATAAACAACTACTAGAAACAATCAAAAGGGGAGACTTCACTGACGCTAGTCCCCTCTCTGTAGCCAATGATTTGCTCGCCATCGTATGGGATGAATACCAAAAATACGGCACAGAAGGCACCGCACTGCCTGAGGCAGATATTTTACTGGCGCAAAAGACCTTAGTGACTGTGTTGAATCGGCTCTCTATTTCTAGTGATATACCATGGAGAGATTTTTCAACGTTCCGGACGTACTGGATACGTCAAGGAGCCGCAGGCGCGGGAGGATGGCAAGCAAGGCGTGAGATCCTTATTAAAGTATTTACCCCAGTTCAAAAGGAACTAGACCGCAGAGAAAACCTTTCAGATAAAGCCAGCTTCGCCCGAGCAATTTCCCCTCACAGCAAACTGGGCTGGGATGTTGTAGATGATCGGATTGAAGCCTTACGCAGAAGATTCGCTCACGCCCAAACACCTGAAGATTACAGCGATGTAGGGAATCGAGCAGTCGCCCTAATAGAAGCGTTAGCGGATCACGTCTACGACCCTGATAAGCATGTGCGCCCTGGAGAAGAACCGCTAGGCTACGGCAAGACCAAAGATAGGTTCGATCGGTATATTGAAGATTCACTACCAGGACCCAAGAATGCTTCCCTAAGAAAAATAGCTAAAGGTGCTGTCGATTTTTCTCAAGCTCTGAAACATGGCTCTATCACTACCCGCAAAAATGCTGGATTATTGGGCGACTCCGTCATCTTGTTGGCGAACATGCTCAAGCGTTTGGAGGAAGAGCACTAAATTCCTGGGGGCAGTCTTGGAACTATTTCCGGCCTCATCTTCTTCTTTAGTGCGACCTTTGGCCTTCGGCCAACCCTTAGGCTGATCGCCCAAAATGAATGCCGGTAGATATCGGTCGTTTCGAACCTCATATTTTGAGACATGTCACTTTCTCATACGCAGAGTGTGCCTGGTGGACCCACCCTAAATTGCAATTTTGGGTGTATTGCCTTATCCATGGAGGCAATGTGTGCCGGAATAACCAGCTGCAACATACCATCGAGGCCACTTGTGTGGATTCGCGCTGTGAAAACGTCGAAATTATGGCGCAAATTCACGAAAAGTACAACGAAGGACGGGCCGCAGCACCCAGCAAGCGCGTCGGACTAGTCCTCGTCGAGTTGGGCATCCAGACGTTCACGGTCTTTTTGCCTCATACGCTCAATACGCGAGCTATTAAGCAGCAATAAGAGACCGATAAGTCCACCACCCGCGCCGATCCCGATACCCGTTACAAACCCATCCGGTACGTTAGACCCGGATGAAACAATCAAACCAGCGAGCCAAAAGAGTATAAGAATCATCTGGACTATCCATTCCTGCGGAGTCACTAGCTTATTAGCGCGAGGTCGCGGTGAACGGCTCTTATACCACTGATTTACTGCTAACTCAGCCACGACAATTGGGACGAAGAGAATGAATGACCAATACGCTAGAGTTCCCGGCAAAACCCAAGCAAGAATACCGGCGCACAGGATTAAGACCCTTACAAACCAGTAATAAAACAACGCATAGGAACGGTAAAAAGTATCCCGCTCGAACTCGTCATCCACTGAGGCGTCGTAGCGTGCAAGTATTTTGTCGTTGTAGCTCATGGTTAGTCCTGTTCTTCGCCGAAAACTTCTTCAACAGTTCGGTTCAGCACCTTGCAGATAGAGAGTGCCAGGTAGACCGAGGGTGAATAGTTTCCTTTTTCGATATTGGCGATGGTCTGACGTGAGACACCGGTGCGCTCGGCAAGTTCTGCCTGCGACAGCTCGTTCCAGCGTCTGAACTTTCGCACCGTGTTGGTGCCGCCATTCTGCGTTGCCATAGTTGTTCTTTCGGGTTGAGATCTCCCTTAAAATGTAAAACATACTTTACTTTAAATCAAGTATTCTTGCAGACAGAAGTTTCACATTTACAGGCTCTTAACCTCTTGAAAGCACACTCTGCACACCAAAACGGGTCATCAACGGTATTCTGAACTGCTTACTGCGACGATCAATTCAGCGTCCGCAACCTTGCCTTAGCGTTGCCACTTAGGTGTAGGCGCCTGCCATCTCTGCAGTGTCTCCAGTAAATGACTGGGGGTGTCTTCTACAACCAAGGATTGTCGGTCTTCTACCCGGATAAACCCTTGACTTACCATATGATCCAACATCTCCAGAGCAGGACCCCAGAAGTCCTTTCCCAGCAAGGCAATCGGTTTACGATGCAACCCCAGTTGTTGGGTTGTCCAGGCGTCGAAGAACTCATCTAGTGTTCCTGCCCCACCGGGCAGAAATACGAAGGCGTCGGCTAGCTCACTCATCCGTTCTTTACGCTCGTACATGGTCTCGACAGTATCTAATGTTGTCAATCGAGGATGAGCGATCTCGGCGTCCACAAGATGTTTGGGCATGACACCAGTAACGAGAGCTCGGTGATCCAAACAAGCATCAGCTACTGCACCCATGAGCCCTACCGCACCGCCACCGTAGACCGTTTTTGATACAACCATGGTCGCCATATAGTACACATATTCTATATCTAATAGAACACCTGTACTATCATATGTTTTATGCACGCTCACCTCATCGCCAAACTCGACACCAGCACCTCGCTGGTGCTCCAAGCCCCAGAAACCCGCTTGCCCGCCGGCTTCCCCTCCCCAGCCCAAGACTACTCAGCTGTCGATATAGATTTGAACGACATCCTCTTCCACGACCGCGCGGCCACCTACATCTTTCGGGTCACTGGTTCTTCCATGATTGACGCCGGAATAGCCGATGGAGACGAAATCATCGTTGACCGCTCCCTGGAGCCCCAAGAGGGCTCGGTTGTAGTGGCAGCCATTGACGGCGAATTCACCATCAAACGCTTCCGCATCGACCGCAACGGCCAAGGCTGGCTCATGCCCGAAAATAATGCTTACCCACCTATTCCTATC
>JBHWPN010000093.1:0-75953 GCA_043424895.1 Rothia sp. (in: high G+C Gram-positive bacteria)
TCGCGAGTCTCAACTGAGTCTTTCTCAAGAGTTGCACGAATTGAATCGAATTCGCCAAATTCGCTCAGAATCTTAGCTTCGGTCCAGCCCAGAGCCTTCAACAAAACAGTCACTGACTGCTTACGCTTACGGTCAAGACGAACGCCTACCTGATCGCGCTTATCAATCTCAAGCTCGAACCATGCACCGCGTGAAGGAATGATCTTCGCGCTGTAGATATCTTTATCTGAGGTACGATCGGCTGACTTTTCGAAGTAAGCACCGGGTGAACGAACCAGCTGCGAAACAACGACGCGCTCAGTACCGTTGATGACGAAGGTACCGGACTCAGTCATGAGCGGGAAGTCACCCATGAACACGGTCTGCTGTTTGATTTCGCCGGTGTTGTTATTCATGAATTCGGCCTTGACGTACAAGGGAGCCGAGTAGGTCGCGTCGCGATCCTTGGACTCTTCCATAGTGTACTTGGGGTCAGCGAATTCAGGATCGGAGAATGACAGAGACATAGTGCCCTGGAAGTCTTCGATCGGGGAGATTTCTTCAAAGATTTCAGCAAGACCTGAAATCTGAGCAACTGAGTTGTCGCCGGTTTCCTTTGCTGCTTCTACACGAGCTTCCCAGCGTTCATTGCCCACGAGGCGATCAAAGCTGTCAGTCTGCAATGAAAGCAGATTGGGAACCTGAAGGGGTTCGGAAATTTTTGCAAATGAAATGCGGCTGGGTGCACCGCCGCTAGCGGTTTGGTTATTTGAGGTGCTCGAGGCGACCAAGATTGGATCCTTCCACAGACCTGTTAGATTTGCGACGCTAAATCCCGCCAGAGGAAGGTCGTTACGTGGAATTCTTGAAAGTCAATAACCTTTTGCGGCGATAGTTACCGCCGTTTATAGAGCTTTAGCTGTTTGCAGGTTGACTGGTCAAGAAATCGTGTGACGTCTTTACTCTGTATTCAACATGCCCACCGCTATATGAAGGCACAGAAGGTTAGGGAAAGCGTAAGTATTTACATTACACCAAGATAAACAGAATGTCTATACCCTGTCAGATAAGATTTTGCAACTCACAGAAGCTAAGTAGGCGTAAATTCTATTAAAAACAAAGCCTGCGCAGCTTTTAGACTGCGCAGGCTTTGCTATTTAATTCTTCCGCAAAAAATTAGCATTCCACAACGTTGACAGCCAGACCACCCATGGAGGTCTCTTTGTAGCGGTTAGACATGTCTTCGCCTGTCTGCCGCATAGTTTCGATGACCTGATCGAGAGATACGCGATGCTGCCCGTCTCCGCGCAAAGCAATACGAACAGCGTTAATTGCCTTAGTTGCAGCCATAGCGTTTCGTTCAATACAAGGAATCTGAACCAAGCCACCCACAGGGTCGCAGGTCAGCCCAAGGTTATGTTCCATGGCAATCTCAGCCGCATTCTCAACCTGCTCTACGGTTCCGCCCATTACCTGAGCCAAACCAGCAGCCGCCATCGAGGATGCTGTTCCAACCTCACCCTGACAACCTACCTCAGCACCTGAAATAGATGCGCGTTTCTTGTACAAAGCACCCACCGCAGAAGCAGCCAAGAAGAAGTCGACAATGGCGTCGTCCTGAGCCTTTTGTCCGTGATTACGTACCGAGGGAACATAGTTCAATGCGTAATGCAGAACAGCTGGAATGATGCCCGCCGCACCGTTAGTAGGAGCGGTAACCACGCGTCCACCAAATGCGTTTTCCTCATTCACTGCCAGCGCAATCAGGTTAACCCAGTCAGTCGCCATCTCCATTGACTTGGCACTGTCTTCTTCCATGAGATCGCGATGCCACTGACCCGCACGGCAACGAACCTTGAGGTTACCCGGGAGATAGCCCACACGAGAAAGCGAGGATCCGATGCACTCGCGCATCACCTGACGGATAGCCAAGATGCCCTCGCGGACCTCTTGCTCAGATCGTTCAGACTTTTCATTTTCCATCTTGAGCTGAGCGATAGTGAGGCCGTTTGAATTAGCCATATCAACCATTTCTTCAGCCGAGCCGAAGGGGTAAGGTGCATTATCAAGGCCACCACCGGATGCAGCTTCTTCATTTTCTTCGATGATAAAGCCACCACCAATGGAGAAGTAGGTACGCTCTAACAGCACCTTCTCCCCCGCAAAAGCAGCTACTTTAATGCCGTTAGTATGACGCGGCAAGATGGTGAGAGGACGCAAGGTAATATCGGACTCTTTGTAGTTCACCACCGGGCCTTTAACCAGACCCTGGTCGCGTGAAGGAGCACCGTGCGCATAGGTCGCAGAGCTAAAACCCGCCAGGGGCAAAGTCCCATCTACCTGGTTGCGTTCCATCATGCGATCAGCATCTGAAATATTGATGGTCTCAGGCACAAAACCACATAGACCTTTCAAAGCAGCACTCATGGTGCCGTGCCCCGCACCGGTAGCAGCCAAAGAACCATAAAGGTCAATGTGTACGCGATCAACAGAACTAAAGACACCCTCGTCAATAAGCTCTGCCACGAAACGGTTAGTTGCACGCATTGGTCCAACGGTGTGGGATGAGGAAGGACCAATACCAATGCTGAAAAGATCAAAAACACTGATGTCGTACTCTAGTGCTTCTGCCTGCTTGAGTTCGGAACTAATGTCCAAGAATATTCGCCTTCTTCTTTGCGGTGCACAACGGTACACCTACTGTCTATGATGCCTCAGAACGAGGGGTGCTTATTCATATTTTAATAAGCACCCCTACCATTCTATTTTTCGCGCTTGTAAAAAGGAAGCTCAACCACATCGAATGCCGCCTGCTTACCGCGAATATCCACGTTAATAGTGTTTCCCGCAGTTGCATAATCGGTTTCTACCAAACCCATTGCCACAGGGTATCCCAACGTAGGAGAGGGAATACCCGAAGTGATCTCGCCAATGATCTTTTCCCCATCAACCAGATGGGAACCCGCACGAGCAGGGCGCTTAGCCTGAGCTTTCAGACCAACAAGCGAGCGCTGAGGAGCTGTCTTTGCCATCTTCGCCAACGCCTCGCGTCCTACAAAATCAGCTTTTTTCTTGGTTAAAGCGATCTCAACCAAACGCCCCAAGCCAGCCTCGAACGGGGTAATATCCAATCCCAGCTCATGGCCGTAGAGAGGCATACCAGCTTCTAGGCGCAAAGAATCTCGCGCTGCCAAACCAGCGGGTTCAGCGCCATCGTCCTTACCGGCTTGCAGAGCAGCGTCCCAAATAGTTTGGGCATCCGCGTTCTTCACGTAAATCTCAAACCCATCTTCACCGGTGTAACCGGTTCGAGCCATCAGAGTTTCAACGCCAGCAATGATCAACGGCACTGATGCATAGTAGCCAAGCTCGCGGACAGCGTCCTCATCGCTCACGCCCATCGCCAAAACAATCTTTTCGGAGGCGGGGCCTTGAACTGCTACCAAAGAAGTCTCTTCAGATTCATTCACGAACTCAACATCGAAATCGCCTAAGCGCTCGCTCATGGTCTTGAAATCGACATCGACATTTGCAGCGTTTGGAACGACCATGAATTCATCATCAGCAAGACGGTAGGTAATAAGATCATCGATTACCCCGCCTTCTTCGTTAACCAAAATAGAGTACTTGGCTTTACCGACTTTCAAGATGGACATATTTGAAACCAACGCGTAGTCCAAAAAGGCACCGGCATCTGCACCCTTGACGCGAAATTCACCCATGTGTGAAAGATCGAAGATGCCAGCTGCCTGACGTACCGCATGATGCTCCGCCACATCGTTCTTGTACTTGAGCGGCATGTCCCAGCCACCAAAATCAGTAAAAGAAGCGCCTAACTCAGCGTGGGCATCATATAGAGAAGTTTTCTTAGGAGTCATTTGTTAAATCTTTCTGTAGGTGGCGCTTCTTTGCGCCGCTTCAGTCTTTCATCGGTTGAGATAAACCAGATACTAAACACCGCGATTGCGCTAAAGACGCGGGACTTTATCTGGAAAAGTTAATCGGAGATTGCGCGCTCGCCCTAAATTCTCGCGAGCGCGCTCCCCGCATCGTGTTTAGAAACTACCGTGGAGTTCAGTAGGTATCGTCACTAATTCCCTCAAAAGAGAGAGGTTACTTGTATTCGATATCGAATGCTTCCATGGGCGGGCAATCGCAGACGAAGTTACGGTCACCGCCAACACCGTCGATACGACCAACCGAGGTGAAGTACTTAGCCTGGTGCAAGGACGCCACCGGGTAAGCAGCCTGGGTGCGGGTGTATGCGCGATCCCACGCATCCGAAGTGACATCTTCGAGGGTGTGCGGTGCATGGCGGATTACTGAATCTTCCACGCTAATCTTGCCGTCGATGATCTCCTGGATTTCAGCGTGGATGCTCTCCATTGCCTCGATAAAGCGATCCAACTCTTCTAGATTCTCCGACTCGGTGGGCTCTACCATGAGGGTTCCGGGCACGGGGAAAGCCAGGGTTGGTGCATGGAAACCATAGTCCATCAGGCGCTTGCACACATCTTCTGCTGTAACCTTTGACGCCGCAGTAAGTTCACGCAAATCCAAAATGCACTCGTGAGCAACAAGTCCGGTTTCGCTTGAGGTGTAGAGAACCGGGTACTTGTCCGAGAGCTTCTTTGCAATGTAGTTAGCGTTGAGAATTGCGTATTCGCTGGATGCGCGTAGACCCTTGGCACCGGTCATTGCAATATACATCCACGAAATCGGCAGCACACCGGCTGAGCCAAACATTGCCTGGGAAATCGGCAACGGAGCTCCATCAATGTTGCCCTCGGCATCAGCCAAATACCCGTTACCCGGCAGGTACTTCTCTAGATGAGCACCAACAGCAACCGGTCCCACACCGGGGCCGCCACCACCGTGAGGAATAGCGAAGGTCTTGTGCAGGTTCAGGTGGGATACGTCGCCGCCGAATTGGCCGGGCTGAGCAAGCCCCATCTGGGCGTTGAGGTTTGCACCGTCAACATAAACCTGTCCACCTGCATCGTGAACCAGCTGGCAAACGTCCTTAACCTGCTCTTCAAAGACGCCGTGGGTAGAGGGGTAGGTGATCATGATGCCGGCAATGGTATCGCTATACTTTTCGATTTTTGCCTTAAGGTCATCAACATCCACAGAACCATCTGATGCGGTTGCAACGGATGCTACTTTCAAGCCAGCAAGTGCAGCAGAAGCTGCGTTAGTACCGTGTGCTGACTGAGGGATAAGTACGATATCGCGCTGGGTGTCGCCGTTATCCTCGTGGTAAGCGCGGATAGCTCGAAGACCTGCGTATTCACCCGAAGCACCCGAGTTAGGCTGCAAGGAAATAGCATCGTAACCGGTGATTTCAACTAACCAGCTCGAGAGCTCATCAATCAGAAGCTTCCAGCCCTTAGCCTGGTCCTCAGGTACCAACGGATGGATAGCCGCAAACTCAGGCCACGAAATGGGTTCCATTTCAGCAGCTGAGTTGAGCTTCATGGTGCATGAACCCAGCGGGATCATGGTGCGGTCAAGAGCAAGATCCTTATCTGAGAGACGACGCAAGTAACGCATCATCGCGGTCTCAGACTGATATAGATGGAAGACCGGGTGCTGCATGTACTCATCAGTGCGCAGAAGCTCAGTTGCTAGATCATAACCATCAGCGGTATCAGGCAAGGTACCACCAAGGGCTTCTACAAGCTTTGCCAACAATTCTTCACCGTGTGATTCACCCACAGAGATAGAAACGCGGTCCGCATTGATACGGCGGATGTTTACGCCTGCTTCAAGAGCTTTAGCAACAAGCTCATCGGCGCGTCCTTCAGCTTCAAGAGCAACGGTATCGAAGAAGCTCTCGTGAACAACCGTCAAGCCAGCCTTTGCTAGGCCCGATGCGATGCGGGAAGCGTTGGTATGCAAACGCTCAGCGATAGCGCGCAGACCTGCAGGACCGTGGTACACCGCATACGCACCGGCAACGATTGCCAACAGTGCCTGAGCGGTACAGATGTTAGAAGTCGCCTTTTCACGACGAATATGCTGCTCACGGGTCTGCAGAGCCAGACGGTAAGCAGGTTTACCAGCCGCATCCTGCGAAACACCAACAAGGCGTCCGGGAAGGTTCCGTTCCATGCCCTTGTGAATTGCCAGGTATGCTGCGTGCGGACCGCCAAAGAAGAAAGGCAAACCGAAACGCTGCGTATTACCCACTGCGATATCAGCACCGAGTTCACCCGGAGACTTCAACAAAGTCAACGCCAGAAGGTCAGCATTGATAGTCACAAGAGCGTTACGCTCATGAGCGTCCTTTACGAGCTGGGAAAGATCGCGAATCTCACCGTCGTGTGCGGGGTAGGCAAAAACTACACCGTAAAGATCACCCTCGGGCAAACCGTCCGCGAAGTCAGTAATCACAAAATCGATACCGAGCGCATCAGCACGCCCCTTCACAACGGAAAGAGTCTGGGGAAGCACACGAGAGTCAATAGCAAAGAAACCGTTCTTTACCTTCTTATTTGCTCGGTGCATCATAACAACGGCTTCTGCCACCGCAGTTGACTCATCAAGGAGAGAGGCATTAGCGATATCTAAACCGGTCAGTTCCATGACAGTGTTCTGGAAGTTCAGCAAAGCCTCTAGACGACCCTGTGAAATTTCAGGCTGGTAGGGAGTATATGAGGTATACCAGCCGGGGTTCTCAAGAATATTTCGACGCAACACAGGCGGGGTAACTGCATCGTAATAACCCGCGCCAATCATCTGCGCGTAGACGTCGTTTTGAGCCGCGTACTGAGCCAGTTTTGCTTGGGCCTCATGCTCACTCAAAGCATCAGGTAGATTCAACTCTGCATCGAGTCGAATCTGAGAAGGAACTACGGCATCAATCAGCTTATCGAGGGACTCATAGCCCAAAGCTGAGAGCATCTGTGCAGTCTCATTTTCGTTGGGGCCAAGATGACGTTGGGTGAAGGACATGAAAACTCCTGTCGGAAAGCGCAACAATAACAGCTCGCTCGTGCGTTTTAAGTGCCCTCCCCACTCTGTCGTAAACCTGAGAGTTTTCACGTTTAAAGGTCTTTCACGCAAAACCTATACGAACGCTTGCCCCTTCGGTGGAGGTGTTACGCCCCTCTCCAGAGTTGCCTGAGCTAGCGGTACCTTTGCCTGAGAGTTTCCCGGGGAGGGTTTGCTCCTTCGGCGCCGCATCCCGGCCCTCACCGGTTGGCGGTCTCTCCCGCATAGCAGTAGACAGCAAAATCACTTTTAAGTGTGCCACAGATAACACGAAAGCACCACCTGAGAAAAAGGTTCTCAGGTGGTGCTTTTAGGGGGTATTCAGATGAGCCTTTTTAGCTCTACTTCACGTTCTTAGGCTTGCTACCGTTCTTGATAAACAAAGAAATAAGAAGTGCAACACCTGCAGTAATTGCCAAAGCAACCTGTGCCCAGAAGTAGTGGCCATTAGCGCCGTAGACAGCACCCATCACCAGCGGAGGGAAATATCCGCCCAGACCACCGGCAGCAGACACTAGACCGCCCACAGTACCGGTTTCTTCGGGCTTAGCCGCACGACCAACCCAGCCAAACACTGTACCGGTACCAAAACCAATCAACGCTGCCAGCACAATAAAGATTGAGTAGTAAGCAGCAGCTGAAGGCAACTGAAGCGCAACAAGCACCGCAAACACAGCGATAAGAGCGAAAGTTACCAGGGTAACGGGACGAGGACCAAGCTTATCGGCAGCAATACCACCGAACGGACGAGCAATCACTGCACATGCGGCAAACATTGCAGCAAAAGTACCTGCTGCCACAGCGTCAAACTCGTAGACATTGCCCATGTAAGTCGGCAGATAGTTGGAGAAAGCCACGAAAGCACCGAAGACAACGGCGTAAATGAAGCAAAGCTGCCAGGTAGCAGCATTCTTCATCGCGTGCTTAATCTTAGGCATTACGGGCTGAGCCACGCGTCCGCGAGTCACCGGTGAGTCCTTCATAAAGAACCAAACGATCAAAGCGTAAACGAAAGCCACAGCGGCAATAATCATGTGGGTTTCAAAATAACCGAATGCGCGAAGCATGCGGGGGTTGAAGAACGCAGCAACTGCAGTACCGATCATACCCATACCGAAGATACCTGTTGCCAGACCCTTACGGTGAGGCTCATACCAAGCAGCTGAGAACGGAACGCCCACAGCGAAGATCGAACCACCGATACCCAAGAAGAAAGCCGAAACAAGCAGAAGCGGGAAATTGCCAGTCTGACCAACGAACGCGGTAATAACTACCATGATGGAGGTAAGAATCAACAAAGCCGTGAACATTACGCGTCCGCCAAAGCGGTCTGTTAAAGCGCCGACCGGAATACGAGCTACCGCACCGACAATAACAGGCATTGCAATCAACAAACTCAACTGGCTCGGAGTAAGGTGAAAAGCCTCTTTGTAGTAGGACTTTGCCAACGGACCAATCATGGTCCAACCCCAAAAGCCGACCGTCGAGGCAAGTGTTGCCATAATGACATTTTTGAGCTGACCCTTAAGCTGCGGATCTCGCTCCATGGTTGTAGTACTCATTTTTCCTCTACTACGGGTGGTGAGTGTGTAAATTAGAAAAACTATTTCTTCAAGCGGTGAAGGTGCAGACCGCGACGCTGCTCTTCGGCGCTCTTATCCGAGAGTTTGGCAGCAGTTGCCATCGGCTCCCAGCCACGACGAGGTGCTCGCGCGCCGCGTCCCTCATTACCGCGTGAACGGTAAACGATGTAAGGACGGAACAGGTAGTGGAACGGCGCAGTAAACGCGTGAACCAAGCGAGTAAAAGGCCAGATCGCAAAAAGTAAGAAAGCTACCACGATGTGAGCCTTGAACTCCATGGGAACTTCACTCATCAAACCAACATCGGGTTGGAAGGTAAAGAGCGAACGGAACCACGGGGAAATATCAGCACGGTAGTTGTGACCGTGGTGACCCTGGAAAGCGCTGATAACTGTGGAGGCCACACCAAGAACAATTGCACCCATCAAGAAGATGTACATGATCTTGTCGTTAGTGGTGGTTGCACGGAAAACAGTGGCGTTGGTACGACGGCGGAAAATCATCACTGCAAGGCCAACAATCACTGCAATACCAAAAGGCAAACCCGCAACAATCGCGAACAAGTGATACATATCGTTAGAAATTCCCACAGCATCTGTCCAGCTCCACGGAATGACCAAACCGATGATGTGACCGCCCAATACGCCTACTAGACCGTAGTGAAACAGCGGGGATGCGATGCGCAAGATTTTAGACTCATAGACCTGAGATGAGCGGGTGGTCCAACCAAACTGATCATACTTATAACGCCAAATCGTGCCACCGATCAAAAGAACGATGGAGATATACGGCAGAATCCCCCACAGTAAGTGATCGAGGAAGTTCATCGGTGTGCTCCTGCAGATGTAGGTGGTGTTGAAGGTTGAAGAAGAGGCAACAATCGAGGATCAGTTGGTTCTAATCCAACGGTTTCGCTAGGTGGATTAGGACGCGCCATCTTCTGAATCTCGGCGGACGATTGCGGCGAGTCCCCCGGTAGAGAATCGCAAATGCACTGAACCAGCCCATAGAAAGCTAAAGAATCATCGCGCAGTGCAAAGCGCAAAAGTTCCAGCGAGGGTCGATAAGCCTGAAGCGCTGCGCGTCCGGCTCGGGAATCAACCAAAGCTGTAAATTCAAGGATGAGCGGTAAATAATCGGGTAATTCTCCGTGCAAGTCAGTGACCATGCCCGAATCTCGATACATTTTCTTGAATCGAGTCAGGGCTTCGCCACGGCGACGGGTGTCTCCTTCTGTCCAATAAGACATATGGAAGGAGTGCCGGCGCGACAGGTCATATTCTTGAACGTATTGACCCGCGACCTCTTCAAGCGAAGCAGAATCGTACCAGCGTTGAACATCCTCAATAGCGCTCACGAGAGCGTCATGGTTGACTTCACGCGCTAGTTCCAAAAACTCTGGAATGAATGAGCGGATTTCTTCGCTCGGATAACGCATGAGCACTGATGCACTTTGATACAGTACGCGTTCAGCATCGCTCGCCTGACCGTGATCAGCGTCGAAGGGGTCGGTGGACGCGGGTGCGGCGGACCCAGCCTCAGCTGAGTCCGCTTTACCCAATAGTTTTGAGAAAAAACCAGCCACGGACGCTACGCCTTCTTTGAGCCGCTGGTGTTAGGGAACATCGCATCGGGTCGGCTGTTGCCGTCCCACATGAAGATATCGACCTTGCCATCGGCGCGGGCAGTATTAGCGTAAGAACCTGCTGAGACAGGAACCGGGCGATCGCCCATGCCTGTGAACGCGTCGTCATAAAGCATGCCGGGACCGCCGTCGCCGTCCAGCGAGCAACCGATTTCTTCGAGGTTGTGTGCTTCTTCCATGTGAGCAGAAGGAATCACGTAACGCTCTGAGTACTTGGAGATTGCCATCAGACGGTACATCTCGTACATTTCTTCACCGGTCATGCCAACTGCGTTAGCGATGGACTCATCGCCCACGTTGCCCAAGGTAATGTCGCGCATGTACGAACGCATAGCTGCGAGCTTCTTGAGAACATCAACGATGATACCGGTATCGCCTGCGGTGAAGAGTTCAGCCAAGTATTCAACAGGGATTCGCAGTGAATCAATCGCGCCGAACAGGTTGTCTTTAGACTCGCCATCGTGACCCTGTTCTTTGAGCAGGTCAATAATCGGTGACAGCGGCGGAACGTACCAAACCATAGGCATAGTGCGGTACTCAGGGTGCAGAGGAAGAGCAATCTTCCAGACCTTAGCCAGCTTATAAACGGGTGACTTCTGAGCTGCATCAATCCATGAGGAAGGAATACCGCTCTTCTTAGCCTCCGCAATGACGGCGGGGTCGAAGGGGTCCAGCATCAGATCAAGCTGTGACTGGTAAAGATCACGCTCATCGGGCACGGACGCGGCTTCGGTCACTTTATCGGCGTCGTACAAGAAGATACCGATGTAACGCATACGACCAACACAGGTCTCAGCACACACGGTAGGAATACCGTGTTCGATACGGGGGTAGCAGAAAGTACACTTCTCTGCCTTACCGCTCTTGTGGTTAAAGTAAATCTTCTTGTAGGGGCAACCGGTGATGCACTGACGCCAACCGCGGCAACGATCCTGGTCAACAAGCACGATGCCGTCTTCTTCACGCTTATAGATAGCGCCTGAAGGGCAGGACGCCATACATGAAGGGTTCAAGCAGTGCTCACAGATACGCGGCAAGTAGAACATGAAGGTCTTTTCGAATTCGAATTTGATCTTCTCTTCTGACTCGAGGCGAATCTTCTCAACGATGGGATCCTGATGACCGGTTGCGTAGGTGCCACCCAAGTCGTCATCCCAGTTTGCTGACCAGTCAATAGCGGTGTCTTCACCGGTAATCAAAGACTTAGGCTTTGCAACCGGAAAGTCATCACCCAAAGGCGCGTTGGTCAGGTTCTCGTATTCGTAGGTCCACGGTTCGTAGTAGTCGCTCATTTCGGGCTGAACCGGGGAGGCGAAGATGGTGAAGAGCTTCTTGAAGCGGTTACCGCCCTTGAGCTCCAGACGACCGCGCTTATTAAGCTCCCAACCGCCCTTCCAGCGTTCCTGATCTTCGTAACGCTTGGGGTAGCCAAGACCGGGGCGGGTCTCAACATTGTTAAACCACACGTACTCGGTACCGGTGCGGTTGGTCCACGCCTGCTTACAGGTGACAGAGCAGGTGTGGCAACCAAGGCACTTGTCCAGTGCCATGATCATAGAAACTTGAGCCATAACTCGCATTAGTAGGTTACCTCCTGCTTACGACGGCGAATGACTGAAACGATATCTCGCTGGTTACCGGTGGGGCCCAGGTAGTTGAAGGCGTATGCCAAGTGGGCGTAACCACCGATAAGGTGGGTGGGCTTGACCAGGATGCGGGTGACGGAGTTGTGAATACCGCCGCGTTTACCCGTGGTCTCGGACTTAGGAATGTCAACCAAGCGTTCCTGTGCGTGGTGCACGTAAACAACGCCCTGCGGCAGACGGTGCGAAACGATCGCGCGTCCAACAAAGACACCGTTATCGTTAATGCACTCAATCCAGTCGTTGTCCTTAACACCGATGCGTTCGGCGTCCTGGGGTGAGAGCCATGCGTGCGAACCACCGCGAGATAGCGCAAGCATGTACAGGTTGTCATGGTATGAGGAGTGGATAGACCACTTGTTGTGCGGGGTCATGTAACGAACCGCGATGGTGACCTCATCCGTCTGCTCGCCCAGCACAGGGGCACCAAAGAGCTGGTGCATATCAAGCGGCGGACGGTAAGTCGGCATCTGCTCACCCATCTCGCTCATCCAGTCGTGGTCCAAGAAGAAGTGCATACGACCGGTAAGAGTGTGGAAAGGCTTGAGTTGCTCGATGTTCAGGGTGAACGGTGCATAGCGACGACCACCGGTTTCTGAACCTGACCACTCTGGGGATGTAAACACGGGGCAGGGGCGATCTTGCGTATCACGGAAAGTGATTCGCTTTTCTTCGTTGCCCTCAGCCAAGTGTACGAACTTCTTGCCAACTCGTTTTTCAAGCTGCTTGAAGCCTTCGATTGCAACCGGACCGTTGGAGGTACCGGAGAGAGCCAAGATGGTATCCACCAGCTTCTCCACGGTGTCTAGGGCAGGAAGCCCCTGTCCCTTACCGGAGTTCATAACGCCGTGTTCCTCAGCCAATTTCTTAAGCTGCGGGTTCACATCGACAGTCACTGCCTTCGTGGTAGTACCCAGCTTAGACATGAGAGGGCCAACCGAGGTGTACATGTCGTACAGTGCCGGGTAGTCACGCTCTACAACGGTGAAAATCGGCATGTTCTTGCCAGGTACACCCTTGATGCCCTGATTTTTCCAGTCGGGTGCGTGACCACCGGGCTGAGCAATCTGACCGGGAGTATCATGCTGCAGTGGTACCGAAACCATGTCCTTGCGAGCACCTAGGTGCTTTGCAGCAAGCTTTGAGAAGACGTATGCCAGCTCCTTGAAGGTCTGGTAGTCAGTCTTCGCTTCCCACGGCGGGTCAATCGCCGGGGTGAACGCATGGATATAGGGGTGCATATCGGTAGATGAGATATCAAATTTCTCATACCAAGTTGCCGTCGGGAAGACGATATCAGAAGACAGGGTGGATGAAGTCATGCGGAAGTCCGCGGTGACCAGCAGATCCAATTTGCCTTCGGGTGCAACTTCATTCCACTTAACTTCGCGCGGGTGAATCTCTGAATCTCCATTGCCCAGCACGTTATTGTGGGTACCCAACAGGTGCTTGAGGAAGTACTCTTCGCCCTTTGCAGATGAACCCAGCAAGTTGTTACGCCACAGCATCAAAGTGCGTGGCCAGTTGACGGGGTTATCTACGTCCTCGACAGAGAACTCGAGATCGCCAGAATTCAAGCGGTCTGCAACGTAGGATGCAGGGTTTTCAACCGCACCCGCGTCAACAGCAGCAGCTGCCTTATCTGCCAGATCCAGTGAGTTTTCGGGGAACTGAGGATAGAAAGGCATCCAACCCATACGTGCGCTTCGCGCCACAATATCGGCGGTGTGAACACCCTTCAGCTCACCCTTAGCCAGTGGTGACTGAACGGAATCTGATGAGTAACCGTCCTTGCGCCACTGATCGGTGTGCATGAACCAGAAAGAAGTACCCGCCTGCGTACGAGGAGGACGTACCCAGTCCAAAGCATTTGCCATGTGTGCCCAACCAGTAATGGGGCGAGCCTTTTCCTGACCCACGTAGTGCGCCCAACCGCCGCCATTGCGACCTTCACAGCCACACATCATAAGCAGTGCAAGAATTGCACGGTAGGTAGCATCACCGTGGTACCACTGACAGATGCCAGCACCAAGAATCACCATGGAACGACCCTTAGAGTCGATGGAGTTCTGGGCAAATTCACGAGCTACGCGAATGACAGCTTCAGCCGGAACAGAAGTGATTTCTTCCTGCCATGCGGGGGTGTACTGTGCCTCAACGTCGTCCAGACCCTTAGACCAATCACCGGGTAGACCGGGGCGTCCGATGCTGTACTGAGCCAACATGAGATCAAATACGGTAGTGACTTCCATGCCCTCAACGTTGATAGTGGGCACGCCGCGTGAAACCACGTAGCCATCACCGTTAGGAGTATCGAAGGCAGGCATCTTGATCTCAGCAACGCCGGTTGCTCCACCGGGAACGTCATTGATTGACAGAGCAGGCTTAACACCGTTGAGATCCAGGTTCCATTTACCCATGTCCTGCTCGTTATAGCGGTGGCCCATGGTGCCGTTAGGAATGAAGACTTCACCGTTCTCACGGTTAATCAAAGCAGTCTTGAAGTCAGCATCTGCCTGACCTTCTCCAATAGAAAGATCGGATGCTTTCACAAACTTGTGAGGAACCTTCACGCCGTCTTCACGGGTTTCAAGACGAACCAAGAAGGGGAAGTCGGTGTAGGTAGTGACGTAGTCTTCGAAGAATTCTACGCGCTGATCCACGAAGTTTTCTTTGAGAATGACGTGACCCATCGCCATTGCAAGTGCGGCGTCAGTACCAGGCTGAGCAGGTAGCCACTCATCGGCGAACTTGGTGTTATCAGCGTAGTCAGGTGAAACAGTGACAACCTTAGTACCGCGGTAGCGAACCTCAGCCATCCAGTGCGCATCAGGAGTACGCGTGACAGGAATGTTTGAACCCCACATCATGAGGTAGGTAGCATCCCACCAGTCACCGGATTCACGAACGTCAGTCTGATCGCCAAATACCTGCGGGGATGCGACGGGAAGATCTGCATACCAGTCATAGAAGGAGGTCATGACGCCGCCGATCAGCTCAATGTAGCGAGCACCGGAGGCGTGAGATGCCATGGATTTAGCAGGAATGGGCGAGAAGCCAATATTGCGGTCAGGACCGTAGGTGCGGATGGTATGAATCTGTGATGCAGCTACGATTTCAAGCGCTTCGGTCCAGGTTGCACGCACCAGACCACCCTTACCACGGGCACTGGTGTAGCGACGACGCTTTTCAGGGTCAGTAACAATGGATTCCCAAGCATCAACGGGATCACCCAAGCGAGCTTTAGCTTCGCGGTACATCTCCAGCAAAGGACCACGGATGTAGGGGTACTTTACGCGGGTGGGTGAATAGGTATACCACGAGAAAGCTGCACCGCGGGGGCAACCGCGGGGCTCGTACTCGGGACGGTCAGAGCCAACAGTTGGGTAGTCAGTTGCCTGAGCCTCCCAGGTAATGACGCCGTCTTTGACGAAGACCTGCCAGGAGCAGGAGCCGGTGCAGTTCACACCGTGGGTTGAGCGAACAACTTTGTCATAGCTCCAACGGTCACGGTAGAAAACATCGCCCTTACGTCCACCGGTGCGGTAGACAGTACGATTGTCTCCTGATTCGTCCCATTTGGAGAAGAACTTGCCAAATTTGATGAGGCGGTCCGAAATCGGGCCGTCCGGTCCGGGTGCGTGGGAAGTCTGAGTCATACACTCTAGGATATAAGTTATTCAGTATGATAAATACCAAATAAAAATATGACCTAATTCCCTAAAACTTTACAGTTCAAACTTTTTCGAACCAGGAGTTAATTCCACCTCGCAGAGAAAAAAACTGGCTATTGACAACCTCAGAAAGTAGATGTACAGCTTCCATAGAGCGCACTCCCCCGGCGCAGTACACCAATACCGGCATCGAGGTGTCCCCTATGCGCCCCGAGATATCGCCTTTCAACTGCCCAGCCTCTGATTTTGAACGAATTTCACTGAGTGCCCAGTGGTGCGATCCGGGGATACTCACTGCCTCATGCTCATGGCTTTCACGGACATCCAATAGATACATTGAACCTTCTGCAAGCGCTTGTTGCACCTGTTCAAAATCAACTTCTGCTACAGAATTTTCACCAGTGAGCTCTCCACCACTCTTTGAATTATGAATTTTTGTTACATCTTTCTCAAGCGGACTTTCAGACTGATTTGAACTTTCTTCTTCTACAGTGCTATAGGCTATCTCTACTGCGGGGGTTTTCTCAGACTGAGCATGCAAGGGAATATACTCCCAGCGTCCTTCGAGCCCCGAGTAGTAACCAACTTCGCCCATCAAAGGAGTACCTACGCCGGTGAGCACTTTCAAGGTTTCTAAGGCCATAGAGGTACCCACCACGCCAGCTAACGCCCCTAAAACGCCAGCGGTAGCGCAATTAGGAACAGACCCCGGGGCAGGGGCCTGCGGATACAAATCTTCATAGACCGGGCCTCGTCCAGACCAGAACACACTCATCTGGGCATCAAAACCCAAAATTGCCCCCCACACGTGAGGGATGTTTAAGGTGCTGCACGCTGCCGAAGTTATGTATCGCGTGTCAAAATTATCGCTGCCGTCCAGCACAGCATCAGCCCCCGAAAGCGACGCAACTGCATTGTCTTCGGTCAGACGTTCTTTAAGAACATTGATGCGCACCGTTGGGTTAAGCGAGCGCATAGCAAGGGCTGCAGATTCTGCTTTGGAATTACCCGTGGACGCAAAAGTGTGGATAATCTGTCGATGCAGGTTAGAGACCTCGACTGTGTCATCATCAATGACGGTGATAGTTCCTACGCCTGCTGCCGCTAGGTATAAAAGAGCCGGTGATCCAAGCCCACCTGCACCGATAACAGCAACATGAGATTCTTTCACAGCGTTTTGTGCCTTCGCTCCCCATTCAGGCAGGATGAGCTGACGCCTGTACAGCTGGATTTCGATGGAGCTTAAGTTTTCTACGCTCATGAATCTATGCCCACCCATTCAATGTCTCCAGAAGTAAGCGTCTGTTCTTTCCAAATAGGAACCTCGGCTTTGATGGTGTCTGCTACTTTTTCGCACACTTCAAACGCCAAACCACGATGCGCTGCGGCAACCATAACGGTGAGAGCGGATTCTCCAATTGGAATCTCAGCAACACGGTGAACAGCAAGGATGCGAACGCCCTCTACCTGCTCTGCGATGGTAGCAACAACGCGGGCAAGAACCTCTTTAGAGGATGGGTGGTCCGAGTACGAAAGACCACGCACAGATTCGCCGTGATCGTGGTTGCGCACGACCCCGTCAAAGATAACAAGCCCGCCCATAGCCTCCGTCATGACCTCTGATCGCCACCGAGTAAAGAAGGGTTCTAGTGGTTCAGAAATAATGTCAGTGTGTACAACAACAGATTGTGCAGGTTCCGTTGAAGGGTATTTTTCAAGGTGAGGATTAGTGATCATGGTAGTCCTCCATTTGACGCAGAATATGACTCAAAATTGGCTCAAGCGTATCGACGCCGTCGCGCACTCCCCCGCGAGAACCAGGCAGAGTCATAACAAAAGTTCTATCAATGACGCCGGCTATGCCGCGAGAGAGAACTGCGGCGGGAGTGTTCTGCAAACCGCGCGTCCAAAAAGCATGCATGATGCCAGGAATTTCTTTATCTACATACTTGCGGACGGCTTCAACAGTGCGATCATCTGAGTTCAGTCCGGTGCCGCCGGAAGTCAAAATGATAGTGGGCAGCTTTCCGCCTTCGACTAACTGTGTGAAGTAGGCTGGAAAGTCGTTGTCAGCTACGATGACGGCCTCAGGAGTTTCAAAACCTTGCTCGCGAAGCCAGTTCACCGCGATAGGCCCCGATTTATCTTCGTAAATACCTTTAGCCGCGCGGGTGGATGCGACGATTACTAAAGCAGTACCAAGCGTCGTCATTTATTTACCTTCGTTCGCAGGCTGATTGGATACTGACCAATCCCCCGATTTACCGCCCGATTTTTCAAGCACGCGGATGCCATTGATAACAGCGTACTTGTCCACAGCCTTAATCATGTCAAACACAGTCAAAGTGGCAGTTGAAACAGCGGTGAGAGCTTCCATCTCTACACCTGTAACCCCGCGAGTTTTCACCGAAACTTCAACGCGTACATAGTTATCCCCGCGGTCAAAATCCACGGTAATCTTACCCAACGGCAGCGGGTGGCACAGCGGAATAATATCGGGAGTTTTCTTAGCACCCATGATCGCAGCCACGCGCGCTATGGGAAGTGCATCACCCTTTGGTAAATCAGCATCAAAAATCTTTTCAATGACATCGGGACGCGTGTAGACGTAGCCTTCTGCAATCGCCTCTCTAGTTGTCACTGATTTTTCTGTTACATCTACCATGTGCGCGCTACCGTCTGCACGAACGTGGGTGAGGTTTTCCGAAGTCATCTTAGATCTTTCGTCGGGTCTTTAGGGTGTGAGAAGTTCAAAATTCGATACTTACGCTTTCGGTAAGTACCAGATACGTACGAGATCGTTATTTTTATATTCGCCGCCGGGTTCTAGCTCAATCAGACTGTTCGAAGCGGATGCGGCGTGTAAGAGGTGGGAGCCAGCTCCTCCGTTTATCTTTGTCAGCACGGTGACCGTCCCATCTGCTGATAGACGTAACTCTGTATTCCCGCGTCTGAACTGGGTCTTAGAACCCAGTCCTTTTACCGTAGCAGTCGTTTGAAGTTGAGCAACCATGGGTCGAATATCTAGTCCCAGAGCATACGTCTCATTGAGGGCTGCCCGAACGATAGTTGTATACGTAACAAGCGTACTGACGGGGTTGCCGGGAAGAGAAATAACCGGGATGCTCTGATCTGTCGTATAAAGAACACTGACTCCCTGAGGTCCTCCGGGCTGCTGGCTAATATGCCCGAACCAGCACTCTGCTTTTTCAGCGCTCGCTAAAGCAGTCAGTGCATTTCGCACTACCTCGTAGCGTCCTGCACTAATTCCACCGCAGGTAAAAATTATATCCGGTGAGTGCTCCAGTACATCGGAGAATAAAATCTCTTGAAACTGTAGAGCATCATCGGTGATACGACGAGAAATAACATTGGTCATTTTGTCCGCAGCCAGCATCCCTACCACCAGCGGGGCGTTGGCATCGTAAATTTTGCCGGCTTGCAAGTGAACACTTGCGTCTTGCACTTCTTCACCCCCGGTATACAGCAGGATTTTAGGACGCGAGCGCACGGGGATATCGCTCATGCCCTGACCAGCTAGTACTCCGAGGTGGGCAGGTTGAACAACGGTGTCTTCCTCCACTAATTGAGTGCCCACCGCGATATCTTCGCCGATGGTACGCACAAAAGCACCGGGTTGCGTCTGCGGGAGGAACACGCGTCCACCCTCAGCTACAAAACCCTGAGCATCTGTTGAGGAATCTACAGCGTGTGATTGCTCTACGGGCACAACCGCAGAAAACCCGGCTGGCACCGGAGCGCCCGTCATAATCGGATGCGCCACGTAATCGTTCGGTGTTACTTTTCCCTGATACCCGGCCGGGATATCGTGCCCTACCAAAAACTCTCGTTTTTGTGCTTGGGCCGCTACCGCAGTTATTACGTACCCGTCCATTTGCGAGTTATCGAAAGCAGGCGAGTTCGCAAAAGCGTGGATAGGTTCTGCTACCGTTCGCCCCAGAGCTTTGTGCAAGTCCACCAGTTCCGTAGAAGAACCGGCGTAGTGGGGTAAAAGACTAGCGATGCGCTCGGCGTAATCGGCAGGAGAATAATCGTGAGCAGAAAATAACTGTGTGAACTTAGATGTTTTTTTATGCATCACGATCCCTTCTTTCGCACTATTAAGGTTAGTGCAAAAAAGCCGATGAGTATCAGGTAAATCGCTATCATCACCAGGGCGCTACCTAAAGCTCCTGCACTGTCACTGGACGATAGCATCAGCTCAATGTTAAGAGGTAGGGTGCGGGTTCTACCCTCTAGATTTCCTGCGAACATCAGGGTTGCTCCGTATTCACCCAGCGCTCGCGCAAAACTCATTAAGGCGGCAGTGGCAAGTCCGAACCCAGTAACCGGCAACAGCACCCGGAACGTAATGTCATAGGGGCTCGCGCCTTCGGTCAGAGCTATTTCTTCAAACTCCACCGGAACAGTCCTCAGCACATTCACATAGGTAGCAACGAAAAAGGGAAGGGCTACAAAAACTTGAGCCAAAACTACGGCAGTCGGAGTAAAGGTAATGGGGATTCCTGCCCCGTTGAGCCACTGCCCCACCAGCCCTTTTCGCCCCCAAAAATAAACCAGGGCTAAGCCCGAAACCACGGGTGAAAGCACAACCGGGGCATAGATCAAAGCGTAAAGAGCGTTGCTGATTGTTGCCCATCGGCTTCTAGGAAGCACGCGAGCCAGCAATAGCGCCAGGGGAACTCCCAAAATTATGCATACGAGTGTTGAGGCTGTTGCCGTTTTAATTGAGAGTATCGACGCCTGTTGCACCTGCGGATTAGACACAAGTTCAGATAACTGTCCCCACGGAATCGCGAGCGCAAGCCCCACGAAAGGACCCATCGTTAGGCACACGCCAAGAGCCGCGGCACAATAAAACCACCGCGGGACTAAAGAATGAACATGTCTAAACGCTACAGACAATTACTGAGCCTTATCGAAACCGTACTTTTCCAAGACTGATTGAGCTTCGGCTGTATTGAGCCACTGCGCAAAATCGGTAGCTGCGTTATTTGATTCTCCCTGCGAAGTCAGTGCCAGGGGGTACTCGTTTGACGGTACATTTGCAAGATCTATCACCGTAGCATCTTGGATATTACGAGCATCCGTAGTGTAGATGAAACCTGCGTCCACCTCTCCATTGGCAATTTTGGTCGCTACCTTACTCACCGAGGTCTCTTCTGAGCGGACGGCAACACTCGCCCCTGCTTTTTCTAATGCTGTGGTAGCTAGGCGGCCACAAGGGACATCAGCAGCGCAGATACCGGTTACCACCTCTTCACGCTGTAAGTCCTTGACCGTTTGAATGTTCCTAGGGTTACCGGGAGCAGTTACTAGAACTAGCTGGTTTGTAGCGATAACCTCGGTATCTTTTTCCAGGGAGGTTACTTCGGCGCGAGCTTTTTCCATAGCAGCCGCGTCCGCAGTAATAAGCACATCTGCAGGTGCGCCATCAGCTAGCTGGCGAACCAGCGTTGAACTACCTGCATAGTTAATCTGAAGATCAACATTGTGGGTTTCTTCATACTTTTTCTCTAGCTCATCTCCCGCAGCGTTGAGGGAGGCAGCTGCAAAAACTACCACGGTGGTCTTATCGGAGGACGGGTTCGACGAAGAACCCGGAGCGTGTTCCGCCTGAATAGTTGCTTGAGAACAGCTTGTCAACACCACTCCAGAAAGAGCGGCTGCAGCTCCAAGAACAACTTTTTTATTCATGACAGGCATTCCCCTTCGTAAGCAAACTTACATTTAGCGGCGCAGATGGTGTGTAAGCGCTAATTCAGCTAGTCTAAATATACCTACCATATGCAAATTTCCCTCTTTCTCCTGCAAAGGTGTGTGTATGAACTCCGCCCCTCAACACCTCGGTGCAATAACTATGCCACCGCGCAATCGCCCCGATGCTGAAAAGGGCAAGTCTCAGCTAATTGACCAGTGGGGGCGAATCGCAACCGACTTGCGCATCTCGCTGATAGATAAGTGCAACTTACGCTGTACGTACTGCATGCCCGCAGAGGGTCTTAACTGGCTTCCGCAATCCAAACTCCTCACCGCCGATGAAGTGGTGCGCATAGCTCGTATCGGCATTGGAACCCTCGGGGTCGAAGAAATTCGGTTTACCGGTGGCGAACCTCTTGTGCGCGCCGATTTTCCTGCTATTCTCCGTCAAATCCGAGAAGAATTCCCCGACGTTCCCCTATCAGTTACTACTAATGGATTAGGGCTAGAGAAAAAAATCGATGAACTCATCGACGCCGGTCTTACCCGCCTCAACGTCTCGATGGACACCATTTGCAAAGAAACCTTTGCAAAGCTCACCCGCCGAGACCGTCTCGATGATGTCATTAAAGGCATCGACTACGCAGCTTCTCGCGGTATTAAACCCATCAAAATCAATGCGGTATTGATGCCCGGAGTCAACGATCACGAGGCTCCTGAGCTGGTGGACTGGGCATTAGGACGCGGTTACCAACTACGCTTTATCGAGCAGATGCCGCTGGATGCGGACCACCAATGGGATCGCGATAACCTCATTACTGCCCACGATATTAAAGAGCAACTTTCTATCAAGTACGACCTTGCACCGCACCCTGCTCCGCGTAAGAGTTCGCCGGCGATGCTGTGGGATGTTCATCCAAAGGGCAGCACGGAGGTTCTGGGGCAGATTGGCATTATTGCTTCTGTTACTGAGCCATTTTGTGCTGCTTGCACTCGCACCCGCATCACATCAGACGGTAAAGTGCGCAGTTGTCTTTTCTCGCTGACCGAAACCGACTTAATGGGTGCCATGCGTAGTGGAGCCTCCGATGAAGAAGTAGCCGCTATCTGGAAAAATGCAATGTGGAATAAGCCGGCTGCTCACGGAAAAAACAGTGCCGGTTTTGAGGCTGAGGACTTTGTTCAGCCAGAACGCTCAATGAGCGCTATTGGAGGTTAACATGGACGTTCATTTCTTCGCAGCTGCCCGCGCTGCTGCCGGTACTTCACAAACAACAATAAATCCCGACCAGCTCTCCCAGCCCACTCTTGGTGCTCTCGTGAATGTTCTGGGAGAAGAATTTGAAGGCAAAAATACCGGTGCAATGGGTCTTGCCGACGTCCTCACGCGTTGTTCTTTTTTGATTGACGGCGTGAGCACTACTGATGCTGAGGCGTCTGTGCAGGGCGCCCAGCGAGTAGATGTACTCCCTCCTTTTGCCGGAGGTTAAACTTTTCATGTCTACCGTGACTTTTAACGCGATAATCCTAGCTGGGGGACGTTCCTCCCGTTTGGGTGGCACTCCCAAAGCCTTGCTCTCAGATGGCTCTATGAGCTTGTTGGAATCCACCTTTAACGCGGTCTTGGCTGCACTGAATATTGTGGTGGTGGGACCGGCAGATTTACCCGTGGATGACCGCGTTATTCTCACCCGCGAAAACCCACCTTTCGCTGGCCCGGCAGCTGCTCTTGCTGCAGGTGCCAGCCAACTCGCGTCCTTATCATCGATAGCGCCCTGGACCATTATCCTCAGCGTAGATATGCCCTATATTTCCCAAGCTATTGGAACTTTAGTAGAGGCTGCTGCCAACGCAGATGCTGAGACTTTAGGGTTTATGGGAGTCACCGACGGAATTACCCAGCCTCTGGTCGGCATTTACCGCACCGAGCATTTTGTGCAGGCGTTGAACACCGATATGACGGACTGTTCTGTTCGCTTTGCGCTACGTCCGCTCTCCCCTGCCACGGTAGTACTTCCTGCAGGCTCAACGGACGATGTTGATACGTGGGACGCCGCACACGCCACCGGATTTGATCTCACTCGTTAAGAACTATTAGAAGGCTTTGATGCACCACCCTAGCTCTATTGAATGGGACGCCGCACGCCAAGCAATTTTTGAGGCCGCCCGTGAATATCTTGTGCCCCAAACTCTAGTGCGCAATATCCATGACGCAATTGGGTCGGTGCTAGCGCAAGACGTCGCCTCCCCCATGCAGGTGCCCCACTACGATTCTTCTGCAATGGACGGGTACGCAGTGGCAGGAACCCCGCCGTGGACACTCAAAACCCCTGATTATCCGGATGATAACGATCAAAACATTCATAAGCTCACCGTTAGTCTTACACCCAGTGAGGCAACTCCTATCTTTACGGGCGGGCTCATTCCCGACGGCTGCGAAAGTATCCTACGCAGTGAACATTCGAAGACCGAGCAACAAGGCTCGGTGACTTTAGTTTCGCCTACACACCCAGTACCCGCCGCAGGCAAAGATATTCGACGTGCGGGCGAAGAATTAGCCAAAGGAGCCGTGCTCGCATCCTCCGGTACATTCGTGACGCCCCGCCTCGCTGCGGCCTTAGCTGTGGGCGGTATCGATGAAGTGAGAGTGTTCAAGCCGGTAGATGTAGCTGTGGCCTTTAGCGGGAACGAAGTTATTACCTCCGGTGTTCCCGGGCCCGGCGAGGTACGCGATGCTTTCACAGGTTCCCTCCAGCCGATGGTTCATCAGCAAGGGGCGCAGGTGATCGACTCCCGCCGCCTTGCCGATGACCGGCAAGCTTTTCGAACATGGGTAGAGTCCGCGAACGCGCAGGTGCTAATGGTAACAGGAGGCTCGAGCACCTCTGGCGTCGATATGGTTCGCAATACGCTGGCAGATGTAAATGCCACCTATATCTTTGAATCGGTCTCTGTTCGCCCCGGGCACCCAGCGCTGGCGGCCGTACTACCGGGAAACCGCATCCTTCTTGGACTGCCCGGTAATCCGCTTGCAGCCTATACCTCGCTGTATTCCTATCTTCCGCCCCTTCTAGATGGTGCCTACGGTAGAAAGCTGAGGATGCTACCTACCGCACCGCTGACTCGCGAAACTCACCCCGGACACGGTGGTACAGCCCTGATTTTGCCCTGTGCCTTTGAAGCGGGACAGTTGAAAGCTTTAGAACGCCACAGATCTCATATGCTGACTGCTTTTGCTGCCGCCGATGCGCTGGCCATTGCGCCTGCTCAAGGCGCACACGCCGGTGAGCTGGTTCGTTATATTCGCTTGTAAGTTCTGCCAAAATCTGACAAACCGTGGCGTACGGTCTAACGATCCTGGGTGAGTGCTGGCGCATATAATGGCTAGGTCAGTTTTCAATACAGAAAAGTAGCCATGGTTAATCCAACCCTAGAAGATGTTGCGGCTATCGCAGGGGTATCGCCCACCACTGTCTCGCGAGTGCTCAACAACCGTGGTTATCTCAGCGAGAAAACCAAACAAAAAGTATTCGATGCGATGCAGCAGCTGGACTACCGGCCAAATGCTATTGCGCGCTCTTTGCAAAATAAGAAAACAAAGATTGTGGCGCTGATTTTTCCGACGGTAGCGCACCCTTTTTACGGGGAAATGGCAGCCTACCTTGAAGAGTTCTTATCAGCAGGCGGTTACAAAGTTCTTCTGTGCAATAGTCAGGATCACCCCGAACGGGAACGTGCCTACATCGATATGTTGCTTTCACACCATGTTGATGGCGTTATTACCGGTGCACACTCCCATGTTATCGCCAACTATCCCACCCTGCGTTCAGCTCTCGTGACAATTGACCGCGAACAAAGCCAGCACTACCCCAATATTCGCTGTGATAACTTTGCCGGTGCACGAGAAGCAACATCTGCTCTTATTGCTGGCGGTGCTCAGAACATTTTGCACATCACTTCTACCCGCTCCGATACCAACCAGAGACAGAGCGGATATATTGATGTGATGCACGAGCACGGTCTTACCCCGCACATTTTAGAGGTGGGTTTTGCGGCTGAGAGCCAGACAAAAAACAGGATGATTGTTGAGTATCTGAACCAGCACCCTGAAATCGATGCCGTTTTTGGCTCTAACGATACCTACGCTATTTATGCCCTCAACTGGGCACAGATGCATCACAAAGAAATACCGAAAGATTTTCAGGTAGTGGGTTTTGATGGCACCCAAGCTGTTCAGTCTCTTTTTCCGCAACTGGCTACCGTTGTGCAGCCTATCAAAGCGATGGCTCAACGCGCGGCAGAACGCCTTATAGAAGCGATGGATTCTGATTCTCCACGCGAGCTCTTGGATAATAAGACGAGGTACGCACAGGATATTCTCCCGGCTACTTTTTACCCGGGAGCCACCATTCGTAGCTAGCTATTTTTTCGGTATTTATCGATAGCCGAGACAGTAGCGGGGCGCCACATGCCCATAACGGCATTACTCCACTTACCAAAACCGCCCATTTCAACAAAACCGTGCCTGCTATAAAGTGCAGCGGCATCGTAGCTAGATGCTTCCAAATAGGCGGGATATTCCCCTAGTTGCTGACAGCGATAAGTAAGCAACGCTCCACCGACTCCTCGCCCACACGCGTCCTCCCGAACTCCTATACAGTAGAGATACCAGTGTTTAAAAACGGGACGGACACGTAAAAGCCCAACCTCAACCCATGCAGCGCGAAAAATACCCAGTTTGAAGACTTTAGCGTAGCCCTGGAGAGAAAAAAGATCTTTAATGATATTGCTCTTGCGGTGAGGAGATTCCCATAAAGAAACCCCCACGATAACCCCGTTAGAATCTACTGCGACATCAACATATCCGTAATCGTCGAGAGAAAGCCACTGCTGAAGTTGGAAAGTAAAAAGAGCACGTAAACGGTGCATCTTCATGCGACCTCCCATGGCGCGGCTCATCACCGGATCTTTTTTGAAGGCGTCACTCAGGGCTTCTGCTGCTGCTTCTACATCAGCCTCGGTGGCACGGCGAATGGTGATTTGCTCGCTCATCTATTCTCTTTTCGTGTGGTTTATGGGTAAGAGCAGGGTACGTCAAGAGATTGTAATATAGCGGTGAATATAGAAAAGCAGGACGCTCTAAGAGCGTCCTGCTTTATTGTATGAAGGCAGCTATTAGGCGCTGGTGTCGATAGAGAATGTTACAAGATCGGCACCGTGAGCTGTTTGGCTTCCATTGTTCACACCGTTCACAAGTGAGGTACCCGTTACTATACGACGATGATTAGTTGCCACCAGCGGAGTGGTAACTTCATATCCCGCCTGCTTAATCTGCTCAATATCAAACTCGACAAGAAGATCCCCCCGCTTAACGAGATCTCCCTTAGCTACCTTGATATCGAAGTGCTGTCCATCAAGCTCAACGGTATCAAAGCCAATATGAATAAGAAGTTCTAACCCCTCGTTGGTACGAAGACCCACCGCGTGACCGGTGGGGAAAGCTACGGTAAGCACACCGTCTGCAGGGGCATAGAGCTTACCTTCGGTGGGTTCAATAGCAACACCAGGACCAAGGGCTCCAGTGGAGAAGGTAGGGTCTGAAACTTCAGAAAGCTCACGGACTGTGCCGGTAAGGTGAGCGCCAAGAGTTACGGTGTCACCGCCTAATTGAACGGAAGGTTGTTCAGTTGCAGTGGGTGCGGAGTCTTCTTTACCACCGAAAAGTTTTGAAAAAAAGCCAGCCATAAGGGCCTCCTTGGTGCTTTATTGCGTACTACACGTCATTAACAAAATAGGTATTTTTAGTTAGGTGTGCGTTATCACGATTTTAGCATTCTGCTTACTTTGGGTTTAGGTGGTTGCCCTCATTACCGTCTATTTTCAGTTTTTGAAACAATTTTCTTCTTCTACACAAAAGTGCTGGCACACTGTAAAGAGTGTGCCAGCACTTAACAGTTGTAAAAACTATGTTCTTACTTTTTAGTGACGCTGAGGAAATCGCTAGCTGCAGCTACGGTGCCATTGTGTGTAACACCTGCGGCGAAGGAAGAATCCTGCACTGCCTTTTTAGCATTGGTGATGACCAACGGCGTAGCCAAGGGGTAACCTTCAGCAGCGATTGCTTGGGGGTCAAACTTTACAAGTACGTCTCCACGCTTGACCGTATCGTCCTTGGCAACCTTGAGTTCAAAATGCTTGCCGTCGAGCTCAACGGTATCAAAACCGATGTGCATGAGCAGATCAAGACCGCTTTCGGTGCGCATACCCACCGCGTGACCCGTGGGAAATGCCACGGTGACCTTGCCGTCAGCAGGAGCGTACAGCATACCTTCAGTGGGCTCAATTGCAGCACCGGGGCCAAGTGCACCGGATGCAAAGGTGGGATCTGAAACCTGTGAGAGTTCCAGAGCTTTACCGGTAAGGTGAGCGCCTAGTTCTACCACTTCGCCTGAGGTAGCTGAGGCTACCCCAGCTGCACCGGTTGCGGCAGCAGCAGTGGTTGCTCCTGCTCCTGCGGTTGCACCATTCTCGGTAGTAGCACGCTCAGAGCTTGCTGCCTCGGTATGGGCGGCAACTGAACCGCCTGCGGGAGTGTGAGCAGGTGCTGCGTTAAGAGCTACAACCTCAGCATTCTTTTCTGTCGCATGGCCCGCGAACTTACGCTTACCCATGATGAAGCTGACGATGAAAGAGAGCAAGGTGGTGGTAATCAACGCAATGAAGAAACCGCCCCAGCCCCAGCCAGCGTTAGGGATGATGGAAAGGAAGCCCAAGTAACCAGCTGCACCAGGAGCACTAGCCTTCAGACCGAAAATCGCTACGAGTAGACCGCCGACAGCTGCTGCACCCATTGCGACGAAGAAGGGCCAGCGCAGACGCAAGTTAACACCGAAGATTGCGGGTTCGGTAATGCCCAAGAAAGCTGAGGGAGCAGATGCACCAGCAACACCCTTGAGTTTCTTATCCTTGGTAGTCAAGAAGACTGCTAGAGCTGCCGCGCCCTGAGCCACGTTAGCCATGGACGCGATAGCGAAGATGAATGAACCGCCCTGGGTAAAGAGCTGAAGCTCAATAGCGGGGAAGGACTGATGCAGACCGGTAATAACAATCGGTGAGTAGAACATACCGAAGATTAGACCGCCCAGCGGGCCTGCAGTGTTGTAGAGCCAGTTGATACCGTCGCCCAGCATAGTGCCGAGCTTGAACATGGGAGGACCAACCAGCAAGAAGGTCAAGAAACCGGTAATCAACAGGGTGAGGGTGGGTGTAAAGATAAAGTCAATAACGCCGTTGAGAACCTTGTGGAGGAACTTCTCAATGTGCGAGAGGATGAACGCGACCAAAATAATGGGAAGCACGGTACCCTGGTAGCCAGCCTGCTGAACCTGCAAACCGAAGACGTCCCAGTAAGTCATGGTGCCGTCTTGCAAAGCCGCAGCCACGCCGTAGCCGTTGACGAGCGCAGGTGAAACCATAGCAGCTGCCATGGTCATACCGAGGTAAGGATTACCACCAAATACCTTGGTTGCAGAGTAACCAACGAGCACAGGCAGGAATGCGAACGGAGCTGCTGAAATCAGGTTAACGATTTCTGAGAAGCCGGTCCATGCGGGGTACATTTCAACGAGGGACTGCGGGCCAAAGAGATCTTTTGCCACCAGAACGTTGTTGATCGCCATCAAGAGACCGCCACCGACAAGTACCGGAATCAGGGGCAAGAAGATATCTGAGATCACCTTGATAAAGCGGGTAACAATATTGCCCTTAGACGCGGCAACAGATTTCAGCTCATCTTTGCTGACCTGCTTCATACCACGGGCAGCCATGACCTTGTAGACCTCGTCGACATCGCCGGGTCCAACGATAATCTGGAACTGACCAGAATTGTTGAAGGTACCCTTCAAATCATCGTCATCGTCCAGACCAGCCTGATTAATCAGACCTTCGTCTTTAAGGACGAGGCGCAGACGGGTAGCACAGTGCGCGCCCGCCTGAATGTTATCTAGCCCGCCGACATTCGTCAGGACGCGCTCTGCCACGGATTTATGATCCATGTCTTCTCCTATATACAGTGCATTTTGCCGATTCCTGTTGCAACAAGAGAAGGCAAGGAAAGGCGGTGCAGACTGCCTGCACCAGATATGCTAATCGTTTGACACTCTAACACGTGGTTACTATCACGTAATACAGTGAGTCAGATTATTAGCGCAGAATTTATGCCAGATTTTGTACTCTTCACCCGTTACTTATTGAGGATTGCTACTTTAAGGTCACTTACCCGCTCACCGGCGTCCTGAGAGAATTCATTGGTGAATTTCAAGGTACGGGAATCATCGTTGAAATAGCAACGAGCGGTGAAGGTGGTCTCTCCCCCATCGATAAAGATTTCTACGACGGAAGAATCAACAATCAAATCAAAAGTTCGTTCAGACTGAGCGGGCACATCGGTAGTTCGTGTTTTTCCCGCAGCCAGATAACGGTTACCCGAACGGTCCATCACTACAGACTCTTGGGAGAAGGTGACGTAGAGAGTTTTGCCAGCTTGATCATGTAGTTCAAGACTAATAGGACCGCTAGAAACATCAACTGTTCCTGAGACTCTAAAGACACGCTGATCCTCAATCTCAGCCACTTCACCCTGCGAAAATTCAATAGGAGAAAGGGCCAACGTGTCATTAATCTGGTCTGCAGGACGCTGCACAATCCGGCCATTGGTCAGCGTAAAGATCCGCGGAAGGGTGAGACAGTGTAACCAGTGATTCTCCCAGCTGGGGTGCATATCCTGGTCAGACAAACCGCACCAAGCACCGATTGTAATTTCGCCGTTCTCACCCTCGATGTTATAGAACGGCTGGGGTGCGTAAAACTCAAAACCAGCGTCCAGCTCTATGAACTCTGAGTCGGGGGTAAAGTGCGTGCCATTGAGCTCACCAACGACATAACCGCACTGATAAAGGTTGGCAAAACGGTTGCCCAAAATATCCATGCCCTGCGGGCTGAAAATTAGAACATCACGTACTTGACCGGTTGCTGTATCGGTCATACGGGCAACTGCAGGACATTCCCACATGTAACCCATGTGCTGTTCAAAAGGCTTATCAAACGTAATTTCGCCGTCGAATACCCAGGTACGACGGTCAACCGATGAATATTTGAGAATAGCGCCGGTTAAATCGTCGTGCTGAGCACCGAGGAGCGCATAGTATTTGCCATCTTCTTCCCATACCTTAGGGTCGCGAAAATGTGCGGTGTAACCTTCAGGCTGAGACATGATGAGCGGGTTAACGTCGTGCTGTTTAACGAAAGTTTCACACTCATCATCAGAAGTCACGAGACACTGGTATGAAGAGCGAACCTCGTTCTCGTCCTTCACGTTACCGGTGTAAAAGAACTCATAAGTACCATCAGGGGCGATAAACGCTGAACCTGAATAACAGCCACGTTTGTCGTACCAGTCAACCGGATCGATCGCATTTTTATCATCTTTCCAATGCAAAAGATCAGTACTGGTGGCATGACGCCAAAAGACCTGATGCTCAGGATGGGTGGGAGCAAACTGATAGAAGGCATGGTAGATGCCTTTGTCATAGAACAGACCGTTGGGATCGTTCAAGCGACCCACCGGGGGTGCAAGGTGAAGCACCGGGTAATCGGGGTCGTTGATGACGGTCTCATGCCAGGTGCGGTATTCATGGTCCGCATTTGCATAGAGTTGAGCCGGGTTTGCGTGGGGTGTGCGATCTACCATCAGTCGGTCTTTCAGTAGGGAGTGTCAAACGTTTGTCTCATCAAACACATTCCCAGAATACCGAAGATTACCCCTGAGCAGTGACCCGGTTTCTACTCAATACCCGATTAATCTTCCAGATATGCCACGCTCAGATTCTCTACTGAGTCAATACCGCCTTGTTCAGGCGGACGAACGAAAATAGCTTGCGGTGCGCCCTCCAAATAAATTCGCGCAGAGAATACCTCAGCACCGGCGTCCACGAACATTTCAAGTGCAGAGCCATCGAACAAGATTTCAAACTCTCGAGAATCGCTGGGGGCAAGCACACGGCGGCGAATAGGACCCCCTGCCTGATAGCGGGTAAATCCTCGGTCTAAGGAGGCAAACTCTTTACCAAACGTCATCACAACGGGCTCGCCCCTCTCATCGCGTAAGCCCAGTTGCACATTGCGCTCCCCCACGTTCAAGGTACCTTTCAGTCTAAACTGACGGCGTCCACGAACGTCTGCCAGGACGCCCTCCTCCGTCATTCGTGCAGGCTGAAGTGGTAGAACATCATTGAGCTGTTTGACCGGACGCTGAAAGAGCTTACCGTTGCGTAGCTCAAGTTCGCGAGGGTAAGTGAGCATGTGCACCCACCGGTTATCCCAACTGGGATGCTCATCTTCATCAGCATTCCCAAACCAGCCAACTAATACGGGGGCTTGGTGGTGATCATCTGCTGCGTGAATAGTCTGCGGCGCGTAGAACTCAAAACCGGCGTCAATCTCAGTAAAAGGTCGCTCAACCTCAAATTTCAATCCGTCGAGTTTACCTACTACATAGCCGCACTGATAAATATTGTTGTACTTATCCCCCTCGGGTTCCATACCCTGAGGGCAGAAGATGAAGATATCTTTTTCTTCACCGGTAGCTGTATCAGTGGTGGTCAAAAAGATAGGGCACTCAATCATGTAGCTCATCTTGCCAATGCTGGTGTCAGAGAATTCAATTTCTCCTTCAAAGATCCAGTCCCTGCGGTTTGCCGATGAATAGCACACAATTGCACCGGTATTGTTAGTACGCTGAGCACCTAAAAAGGCATAATATGTGCCGTTGCGTTCGATAAGATGAGGATCGCGATAATGGGCGGTATACCCCTCAGGCTGATCAATGATCAGGGGGTTATTCTCTGCGCGCTCAAATGTTTTACCCTTATCGCGCGAGGTAAACATCGACTGGTAGGCACTCCGGTTATCCATGTCGTCCTTGACATTTCCGGTATAGAAAAACTCGTAAGAACCATCAGGAGCTACAAACCCTGAGCCCGAATAGCAGCCAGACTTGTCATACCAGGTCACAGGAGCAATCGCGGTTTTTTGATCCTGCCAGTTAGTCAGGTCGGTACTGGTTGCATGACGCCAGAAGACTGCACGAGTGGGATGTAGCGGCGAATACTGATAAAAGGCATGGTACACACCGTCATCATAGATTAACCCGTTGGGGTCGTTGAGACGACCTACTGGAGGGGCAAGATGCAGTTTGGGATACTCAGGATCGGCGCTGACGTTATGAGCGTGGTCAGTGTAAGCCTGTTCCGAGTCAAAGATGAGCTGATCAGCGTCAGGACGCGGCGCGTAGATACTCAAGTAGGGTCAATCCTTCAATATGTCAATCGTTTGCCATATTCGTGCAAGATTCAACACTTTACTCCTTAACAACGTACCCTTCAACGTGATGATCCGCTCTGATAAGCCGGGTGATTACCGGGCAAGAAACACCCACATATTCAGTATGACTAGGTAAAACTTTTCCACACACCGCTCAGCAACATTTGAGCTGTACCCATTTATTCATCTTTGGGATGCACCACATTTAAAGCCGCAAGGCGGCACCACCAAAAGGTGATACCGCCTTGAGCGTAAGAACAGCGAAAATGCTGTGAAAAGTAATGGAATTACTTGAGGGTGATGGTTGCGCCTGCGCCCTCGAGCTGTTCCTTTGCCTTTTCTGCATCTTCCTTTGAAGCGCCTTCGAGGATAGCCTTGGGAGCTGAGTCAACGAGGTCCTTAGCTTCCTTGAGGCCGAGTGAGGTAAGTGCGCGAACTTCCTTAATCACTGCAATCTTCTTGTCGCCTGCTGATTCGAGGATTACATCGAATTCGTCCTTCTCTTCAGCTGCTGCTTCGCCGCCTGCTGCGCCTGCAACTGCAACGGGAGCTGCTGCGGTTACGTCGAATTCTTCTTCGAATGCCTTAACGAATTCTGAAACCTCTACGAGTGAGAGTTCCTTGAATGCTTCAATGAGTTCTTCGATGGAAAGCTTAGCCATTGTTAGGCTCCTTCTTTATCAGGTGTAGGTGAGATACCTACATGTGAAAAATCTTTGGGTTTGCTCGAGCATCGTGCCGAGCGAAGCTGAAAAATCAGCGGAGTAAAATTACTCTGCGTCCTCTGCGGGTGCTTCTTCTGTTGCTGCAGGTGCTGCACCTTCGGTTTCTTCGAGCTTGATGCGCAGTGCATCGACGGTGCGTGCAATCTTTGAGAGTGCACCCTTTGCGCCGCCTGCAACCTTTGCCAGCAGAACCTCGCGTGATTCGAGGCTTGCAAAGCGGTCAACGCCTGCCTGATCGAGAGCTTCACCTTCGTAGTAACCGCTCTTGATAATCAGCTGGGGGTTTTCCTTGGCGAAGTCACGCAGTGCCTTTGCAGCGTCAATGAATTCACCGTTGATGAATGCAATTGCGCTAGGACCTGCAAGCTGACCATCGAATGCCTCGATGCCAGCTTCCTTTGCTGCGATATCAGCAAGGGTGTTCTTCACCACGGCATATTCAGTCTCTGCGCCCAGTGCGCGGCGAAGCTCTTTGAGCTTTGCAACTGAGAGACCACGATACTCAGTGAGGACTACTGCGTTTGAGCTTGCGAAGCGTTCCTTCAGCTCAACAACCGCAGCTGCCTTTTCTGCTGTCGCCATGGTATTCCTTCCGTTCTTGGTCGCTGGCCGAGTTCTTTTAGCCTTTCGACAATAAAAAAACCCCGGCGCGTAAGCGACGAGGTAGAACACAATAATAGTGTCAGTTTCTAAAAACTGTTTGTGTTTGTCCATCACCTACGCGGGCGGTTCTTTCGAACTCTTCTCTGCCTTACAACGTGAGGAAGAAGGCATAGACCAGCGGTCTTTGGTTCTTCTATCAAACCATAGTTGGATTCAATCCACAAGTGAGAAGTCTGGTTTTAAAGACTTAAGCGTGCTTAATCACTTAAACCTATCAGGTTACCCACGCGGGCGCTGACGAACAACTCCTATCGTCATACCAACAACACCCAGAACTATAACCCCCACTGAGAGCCCAAGCACTACTTCACGCCTCATGTTCGTAGAATTCACAATTATTCGCCAGGCCAGCAGCGGCGAACAATCCTTCTCACCCGGTTCGCTTCGCTCACGCGGTGATTCATGCCAGACCCAGCCAGTTCGCCGCTTGCTGTACTTGCTTTTTTATGCGCACATAGCAATGCACTTTTGCCCAGTTATTTAACAAAAATCCGGTGTCTCACCCAAGGGTGAGACACCGGATTTTATAAAAGCTCTAATCTATAAAGCTAGATTATGCTGCAACCTCTGAAGGATCCACGGGAACGCCGGGACCGAAGGTGGTAGCAATAGTAGCCTTTGAGATGTAGCGACCCTTTGATGATGAGGGCTTGAGGCGGTTAACTTCCTCAAGTGCTGCTTCAAAGTTCTCAACGAGCTGTGCTTCTGAGAATGATGCCTTACCAATGATGAAGTGCAGGTTTGAGTTACGGTCAACGCGGAAGTCAATCTTACCGCCCTTGATGTCGTTAACTGCCTTGGTAACGTCCATGGTAACGGTACCGGTCTTGGGGTTAGGCATGAGGTTACGAGGACCAAGAACCTTACCTAAACGACCGACCTTACCCATCAGGTTGGGGGTAGCAACTGCTGCGTCGAAGTCAACCCAGCCGCCAGCAATCTTAGCGATCAGTTCGTCTGAACCAACGAAATCTGCGCCAGCTGCTTCTGCTTCAGCTGCCTTATCGCCTTCAGCGATAACTACGACGCGAGCGGTCTTACCGGTGCCGTTAGGCAGGTTTACAGTACCGCGAACCATCTGGTCAGCCTTACGGGGGTCAACTGAAAGACGGAAAGCAACTTCTACGGTTGCATCGGTCTTGGTTGAAGAGGTTTCCTTCGCAAGAGCAATTGCTTCTGCGGGGGTGTAGAACTTACCCTCTTCGATCTTGGCTACAGCTGCCTTGTACGCTTTGCTGCGCTTTGCCATCTGCTTATCTCCTTATGCAGTTGTGGTCATTATGAGCCGCGCGGACCCTGCCACATGCTTACATCCGTGTAGATGTAAGCGCTTAAAAATTTCAAATGTAGCGTGAGCTACGGGGAGGCCTTACTTAACCTCGATACCCATTGAACGAGCGGTGCCTGCAATGATCTTTGCAGCTGCATCGATGTCGTTCGCGTTGAGGTCGGGCATCTTGGTTTCAGCGATTTCGCGAACCTGCGCCTCGGTGATTGAACCAACCTTGTTGGTGTGGGGCACACCTGAACCCTTAGCAACGCCAGCAGCCTTCTTGATGAGGCCTGATGCCGGAGGGGTCTTGGTGATAAAGGTGAATGAACGGTCTTCGTAAACGGTGATTTCAACCGGAACGATGTTGCCGCGCATGTGTTCAGTTGCAGCGTTGTAAGCCTTGGTGAACTCCATGATGTTCACGCCGTGCTGACCCAGTGCAGGACCAACGGGAGGAGCCGGGTTAGCAGCGCCTGCCTGAATCTGCAGCTTAATGAGGCCTGAGACCTTCTTCTTGGGAGCCAATGTAGCATCCTTTTCTTAGCTGTGGAACCAACGCACAGGAGCGTGACGTTGGCGGTTGACAACCGTGGCGCGGTTGCCTTGCACATATTCACTAAGCGTGAGTGAACACATGCAACTATCTATCTTAGTGGTTTTAAGAGGTTAAAACCAATGAGAATTTGATGTGGGTTCTGTTCTTTTCTTCACACCCGCACTTGCGAAAGAACCCCTCACCGCATAAATAAAGCCCCAAGTTCTTGACAGAACTCGGGGCTTTTCCAACTCTCAAAGTCTTACATCTTGGTGACCTGGTTGAAGTTGAGGGTCACGGGAGTCTCGCGCTCGAAGACAGAAATAAGAACAACCATTGAGGATGACTCGGGCTTGATTTCTGAAATGGTGGCGGGCATACCCTCGAACGGGCCTTCCTTGACGGTGACAGCCTCACCAACTTCCCAGCCGGTTTCGTACTGGGGTGCTGCAGCGGGTGCTTCGCCAGCTTCTGCCTGTTCGGTTTCAAAGACAGGAGCCAACATGTCTACTACCTCATCAAGGCGCAAAGGAACCGGGTTGTAAGCGTCCTGGCCCACGAAGCCGGTAACACCCGGGGTATGGCGAACAACGCCCCAGGTCTCATCGGTCAAGTTCATGCGAACCAAAACATAACCGGGAATACGTACGCGACGAACAAGCTTCTTGGAAGTGTTCTTAACTTCCATAACCTCTTCCATCGGAACCTGAATCTCGAAAATATCTTCCTCAGCATTAAAAGTCTGAGCGCGAGTTTCGAGGTTGGTCTTCACGCGGTTCTCGTAACCAGCGTAGGTGTGAATGACGAACCATTCACCTTCTTGTCGACGCAACTTGGATTTGAATTCTTCCATCGGATCAACTGCAGGAGCGCCTTCAGTTTCTTCCGCTACCTGAGCAGCAGCTACCTCAACAGCCTCGGCGGGCTCTTCGGCGCCGGTTGACTCCGCGTCGATTTCTTCGGTGTGCTGTGAAGAAGTTTCTACAACCTCTTCGGTTTCGGGTGAAAGTTCCTGATCGGACACTTTTGCCTGCTTTCCGTGATACTGAAAGAACCTCGCGTTACACACAAAATGTAACGAAGGTTCTATATTCGTTCAGTTAAGTCTAAATCTCTAAACTCAAGTCTAAATTATTTTAGTGTCTTAAGCACCCAATGCTAAGCGCCGGGCATATCTCCGTTACCGAAGATCCAAAATGCTGCCTGACCAAAGAGGTAATCAAGACCGAAGATAAGTAGCATCATGAAAACCACGAACACTAGAACAACAGCAACATAGTTAGCTAGTTCTTTTTTAGTGGGGGTAGTAACTTTTTTGAGTTCTGCAATAATTTCGCGCAAGAACTGCAAAATGCGACCAAAGAATCCACGACGCTTGTCAGTTTCGGGTGTGCGTCCGGCAGAAGCAGCAACAGACTTAGCCATAGATGCGACGCCCCTTTCGTTGATTTACGAGCGGATACCGCGTCAGATAAACCGCTTGAAAAAATAATGTAACTGAGGCTTGAAAGCAGGGCGGACAGGACTCGAACCTGCAACCTGCGGTTTTGGAGACCGCTGCTCTACCAATTGAGCCACCGCCCTTTGAAACGTAAAGTTTCTAAGGTGTATGCCCTGAAACAAGACATAAATGAGTTGTTCGGTTGCGAACAACAGGTACAACTCTAAGGGATAAAAAAATATTTTGCAATTCTTCCTTATGCCCATCACTTTGCCCCGCCACTGAGTGCTGTTTGGATGTATAACGAAAATCAGTTGATTATGTCTCACCTGCGGTATTTCTTGGCGGCAATACCCGGTCCTTTCCATGCGCGTCATTATGCTTTTAACCACGGACATTACTGTTATCGCACCGCAAACTACGTACACCACGGAAAGAGAGCATCCCATGTCATCACGAATTTCCCGCCGCATCGCGGCGATTGCTCCGAGTGCGACCCTAGCGGTCGATTCCAAAGCTAAGGCTCTAAAAGCAGAAGGACGCCCGGTCATTGGTTTCGGCGCGGGTGAGCCCGACTTCCCTACGCCTGACTACATTGTCGATGCTGCTGCTAAGGCGGTTCACGACCCTAAAAACCACCGCTACACTGCTGCCGCAGGTCTACCCGAGCTCAAAAAAGCGATTGCAGAAAAGACCAAACGCGACTCAGGCATCGAAGTTGACCCCGCTCAGGTCATCGTTACTAACGGTGGTAAGCAGGCGGTATATGAGGCATTTGCGACCGTCATTGATGAGGGTGATGATGTCCTGTTGCCAGCTCCCTACTGGACGACTTATCCCGAGGCAATTCGTCTAGCCGGTGGTAACCCTATCGAGGTTTTCGCGGGCTCAGAGCTCGAGTACAAAGTCACACCTGAAATGCTCGAAGATGCCTACACCGAAAACACCAAAGCACTTATTTTTGTCTCTCCCTCTAACCCCACCGGCGCCGTCTACACACCAGAAGAAACCAAAGTCATCGGTGAATGGGCACTGAGCAAAGGTATTTTTGTTCTCACTGACGAGATTTATGAGCACCTTACGTACGACGGTGTTCCCTTTACTTCTATCGTCAAAGCTGTGCCCGAGCTTGCCGAAAACACCGTCATTCTCAATGGCGTAGCCAAAACCTACGCAATGACAGGATGGCGCGTGGGCTGGCTCATTGGCCCCGCCGACGTTGTAAAAGCAGCTACTAACTTGCAGTCGCATCTGAGCTCAAACGTGAACAACGTGGCTCAGATTGCTGCCCTCACTGCGGTTTCAGGTTCGCTGGATGCCGTCAATAAAATGCACGAGGCTTTTGACCGTCGCCGCAAAACCATCGTCGAGGCTCTCAATGCCATTGACGGCGTACACTGCCCCACCCCCAAGGGAGCTTTCTACGTCTACGCAGACATCCGCGAATTGTTAGGTAAGGAAATAGCAGGCAAGACCCCGCAAACTTCCGCTGAACTTGCCGAAATTATCTTGACCGAAGCAGAAGTCGCTGTGGTTCCCGGAGAAGCCTTTGGCCCCTCCGGTTACCTGCGACTGTCCTACGCGCTCGGTGATGATGACCTTGCAGAAGGCGTAACACGCATCCAAAAACTCTTGGCAACTGCCAAATAAGAACTCTACGTTTTTCTTGAAAATAACCCCCGATTGCTTATCTGCAATCGGGGGTTATTTTTGTGAAATTAAGACGCTAGAACAGCTTGGGTAAAGATCTAATATCAGCTATCACGGTACTTTGATCGCTGAATTTATCGGTTTGAAAGAGACCGGTTGTCACCGCTACAAAATCGAGGCCGGCAGATAAGGCCGCTTTTTCATCGGTCAAAGCATCACCAACATAGGTAATCTCAGTTTTTCCTAAAGCAGTGAGCAGTGTGATTGCCCGATCGAATACGCGCGGGTTCGGTTTGTGAAACTCAGTAAGGTCTGCACCTTGAACGAGAAGCAGACGATCCATCGGGTAGCCGTGCTCTTTAAGCTCAGTAACTGCTCGTTCTGTCACGGTAGAGGTGATAATACCAACCGTTATTCCGCGGTTTAACAGCTCAACTACCGCATCCAGAGCACCCTCAATAGGTTTCTTGGGAAAGCGGTCGTTACTTGCCCTGTTCGCAGCCAACCGCTCTTGCGCCGTACCCTTACCCCGATAGAGTAGAGAAATCATTTCTTCAAACGGCTTGCCCCAGTGTTCGGCAAGTTCTTCATCGGTCACATCGATTCCGAAGGAATTTTTAGCAACAAATCGATGGTGTTCCCATTTAACCTCGCGGGTCAAAAAGAGGGTGTCATCCAGGTCAAAAAGCACAGCTCGACGCGGGTTCTGTGCATCAGTCACCACTGCTTTTTGGACAAGGTCATCGAGAATCAGGCGCGTAGCAGATGAAACCGCCTCAGAATCTTCTGCCCCAATCCACCGCAACTCTTCAATTTCTTGGGATGCGTGTGGCTCAGCCTTTAAAGATGCGACAAAAGCATGAAGGTTCACCTGTTTACCTTGGCGTTTACCGTGCGCTTGGCTCGTAAACACACCAAGTTCGCTCACAGACTCTTCGACGATCTCAGTGGCAAGTTCTTCTTCAACCTCGCGAAAGAGAGCTTGCTCAGCAGTTTCGTGCGTTTCAATTTTGCCACCGGGAACATAAAACAGGTTCTTGCCAAAGCTACGAGCCACCAACAGTTTGCCGTTATGCACAGTGACTAATGCAGATTTTTGGATGGGATCATCAAGTGCGTAGGTAGGGTGTTGCTCGAACATAAATACCTGTTTCATTTCTGGCTGAGGCTCGATAAAGCGATTCCTCAACACGGTGCAGTGCTTCACACCATAGTATCGACCGTAACCTCATCTTCTTTGCGACTCGCTTTTTGTTTCAGCGATGTATAACCGCGTCAATGTTGAAGGAATGAGCAACTATTTCGCTGCTTCTTCACGGTTGGTGGGAGCAAACGCCAGTATCAACAGCACTAGCGCAATCAGAACTAACCCTACCCATCCCAAAAGTCGCAAGGTCTCTCCCACTACCATAACCGCCAAGATGGTCGCCACGGCCGGCTCTGAAAGAGTGATAGTTGTGGCTGTACTCGCAGAGATTTTTGTCAGCCCAAAGCCAAAGAGTACGTATCCAATGAACATCGGAACTAAAGCCATATAGGAAGCGACAGCAAAGTTCGTGACGCTAGCAATAAGCGGGGCGCCGGTTATCAGCAACACCGGCACCAGCAGTGCGCCTCCGCCACCGAACACAGCACCCATAGACGCGGCGCGTCCGGCACCGGCATCAATAAGAGTTGCAATCACCCAGGTGTAACCGGCATAAGTCAGTCCCGCTACAAGGCCAAGAACAATACCGATAACAGTCGAGGCTCCAAGCTCCGGCCTGGACCGCATCTTTGAAACAGTTAACAAGGTGCTTCCGGCAATTCCCAAAAGTGCAGCCGTCCACCACCAGCCGCTGAGTTTTTTTACGATCTATCAGCAGCTCTAAAAGACCCGAAAAGATTGGGGCTGAAGCTAAAGAGATGACCGACCCAATGGCTACACCGGCAAAGTGCATCGAAGAGTAGAAACTCAACGCGTATATGGCAACACCCATGGATCCCAGGAACCAGATGTTCTTGTGCTTCAGCAAAAGAGTCAAGTTATTACTCAGAGCACGTAGCGCGATAGTTGCTTGCAGGAGTCCGCAAACGCCCAGAGCAGCAGCACCAATAGCAAACGAGGAAGCATCTTTTGCAAAAGTGGCGACGGTTCCTGTCGTGCCCCACAAGAAAGACGTCAGCATTACTGCTGTCATCCCCAACAGACGCTCGCTATTGTTATCATCAGCTTTTACCATTCGCACCTCCTCCCATGTCTTTGGCTGACGCTGAGTCTCAGACAGTCTATGCTATTGATTCAGCGAGTAAGAGGACATCTGGGTTTAGGTAAAAATACATCTAATGCAGAGGGAAAGTTCATACTTAACAACTACTCCCACAGCTACCCACACAACACCAGATTTACTACAATAGAAACCAAGCTAGTACTCGGTTGTTTTAGGGTTTGTACGGAAGAAAAACTCTCCCAAACAATCACAACTACACATCAGGGTTCTGACATCAACCATTTCCACCTGGAAAATTTTAGGAGATCCTCCCATGAAGATCGGTCTGCTCACCTCCGGCGGCGACTGCCCCGGCCTCAACGCTGTTATCCGCGGTGCAGTGCTCAACGGCATCAAAACTTATGACTACGAATTCGTAGGCTTCCGCGACGGCTGGCGCGGCGTTGTCGAGGGTGATTACATGGATCTCCCCCGAACCAAAGTTCGCGGTCTAGCTCGTCAGGGCGGCACCATTTTGGGTACCTCACGCACCAACCCCTTCGATGGCAACGGTGGCCCCGAAAACATTGAAATCATGCTGGAGAAAAACGGCATCGACGCCATCGTAGCTATCGGCGGCGAAGGCACCCTTGCCGGTGCAAAGCGTCTAGCAGATGCTGGTCTTCCCGTAGTCGGCGTTCCTAAGACCATCGACAACGACCTTCAGGCAACCGACTACACCTTCGGTTTTGACACCGCTGTCTCTATCGCAACTGACGCAATGGACCGCATCCGCACCACCGGTGAATCACACCACCGTTGCATGGTTGCAGAGGTAATGGGACGCCACGTAGGTTGGATTGCTCTGCACTCAGGTATGTCAGCAGGCGCTCACGCAGTACTGATTCCCGAGCAGAAAGTGTCTATGGAACAGGTTTCTCAGTGGGTTAAAGAAGTTCACGACCGCGGCCGTTCACCGCTTGTTGTTGTTGCCGAAGGCTTCATCCCCGAAGGTTTTGAAGACGTCATGCACGATAAGGGCGTAGAAAAGGACGGCCGCCCCCGCCTCGGAGGCATCGGCGAATACGTCACCCACGAAATCGAGCGCATCACCGGCATCGAAACCCGTAACACAACCCTTGGCCACATTCAGCGCGGTGGTGCTCCCACCGGTTTCGACCGCGTACTTGCAACTCGTTTAGGCATGGGCGTCGTTGATATGATTCACGACAAAGAATGGGGCAAGATGGTTGCTCTGCAGGGCACTGATATCAAGCGTGTTGACTTCTCAGAGGCTCTGGACGGTCTCAAGACTGTTCCTCAGCATCGCTGGGATGAGGCTAAGGTTCTCTTCGGTCGGTAAATCGACCACCTGCTTCTGATAAGAATCAAAAAGCGTCCGCACTCGATATCGAGCGCGGACGCTTTTTGATTTAGTCTAAAAAGACTACGAGTAAGAGCTTCTACCGCAGAAAGTCTCCCATGTTACGACGGCCTACTACCTGTCCCGAGTCAGGAGCCACGATAACGGTCTGGGACGCCGCGTAGTCCACGGTAGGTGCCTTATTCTCGCCGTCCTCTGATGACGATTCTTCGCGGACAATAAGTTGCGCGTCAGGATCCACATTTCGCTTAATAACAGCAAGTGCAATCGGACCTGCCTCGTGGTGCAAAGCCACCGACGTTACGCGTCCTACTTTCTTAGCTCCCGAATACACCGCTGCCCCTACAGGGGGTTGCGTATGCTCAGTACCATCGAGATCAAGAAAAACTAGACGGCGGGGCGGATGTCCGAGGTTGTGTACGCGAGCAACAGTTTCTTGCCCCTTGTAACAGCCCTTGTTGAGGTGCACAGCGGTACGCAACAAATCTAATTCGTGAGGAATAGTTTTCTCGTCGATCTCGTTGGCAGCGCGAGGACGCCACGCCTCAATTCGTAGGGCTTCAGCAGCCCACATACCGGCCAGTTCGCAGCTCTCACCGAGCGGCTCAAGGTGCGCGGCAGGCAGCACGTACAGATACCGGTTACGGTCTGCCCCCGGATGCTCTTCAGTTTGAGCATAGCTAAAACCACCGGCCACAATACCCGGCCAGGGGTCTCGCCACATCACAGCATCCTTGAGTACCTGCGGTGCATTCTCTAACTCGCGCATATTCTGCTGAGAACCTACCACGGCGAAATCATCGGTGCGGTTTTCAATGTCAACGCGCAACATGAACTTCATGCTGTTCAAAAAGTCAGTGAGTGGTTGCGCTTGATCGCGTTCTACTATCAACCACATCGTTTCATTCGCCTCAACAGCATGGGCGTAGAACTCAATACGACCTTGAACAGACATCAACAGCAACTCGCTCCCCTGCGTAGCATCCGGAGAGGTCATCACCTGAGATGACAAGGTAGTAAGCCACGTAGCTCGGTCTGCACCGGTTACGGTCACAACGCCTACATGAGAAAAATCAACGATGACGGGCTGCTCAGTACTACGAGCTAAACGACGCTGCTCACGCATCGGATCGCCATAGTGTGCCGCCACGCCCGCGTCCGCTCCGGTCGCTAAGAAGGTGCCGTATCGCTGCATTAAAGGACTGACGTACTCACTCATTATTTTTCGTTGCCTTCTTCGCCTTCATCCAACGAGCCGAACATAGTAGTACCCAGCGATTCACCGCTCATGCTCGAGGTTTTACGCAGTTCTGCGGACGCGTGTTTTTCAAGTTTCTTGGTTTGGGGATTAGCGGTTTCCCAGTCCCACATCAGGTTGCCGTTGACAAGTCCCCACAGACGAACTGAACCTGCGTATTCCTTAGAGATTTCATCGCGCATGAGGTTACCGGTCTGCATACGAACTACCGGCCCCTTCACCATGCCCACGTAGTTCTCGCTGATACCGCCGGGGTGACTAATGGTCGCCATAATGTTGAAGCCATCATCGGCATTACGCAACTTTTCAACGGACTCGGCATCGGCAAACTCAGGCACGATATCTGCAGCTACGAGACCCGGGCCAACGTCTCCGTCTTTCTGCTCTCGGTCAATCTGCCAGAACCCAGTTTCAACAGAAATTGGACGCAGTTTGTTGCCATCATCATCTAACAAGAATGACTCGGCACGGTATTCGATGAAAGGAAGACCGTCTTGGGTGAAGGTAATAATCTGCCCAAAAGGAGTCTGTTCTTCACCTTCATACCAGAGCGATCCGGTACCTTCCCAGGTGCCAAGCATCCAAGAAAGCGGTACGAGTTCAGGTGAAAGATTTGAGGGAATTTCAATAGCCATATCTCTAGTCTATTACGGCGCTAAATACTTGGGCAGGCAGTTATCCCGGCGGTGAACAGATGCTACCCGTTTTGCTACTGATACAAGAAAGCGGCTAGAACCGGTGAAGGTCCCAGCCGCTAAAAGAGGTTAGCTTCTTACTTCTTGCGTGATTTGTTCAAAGCGATAAGTGCCACAATTACTGACGCGAAAGATGCTCCTAATGCGAGCAAGGTTTTGTTGGAAAAACGCTGGGTGGGTGTAACTGTAGGCTCAGCTACCGCAGGGCGTGAAAGCTCTGATGCTACATACACCGGTTCGTTCTTATCTGTGTCAGCAACCCTCGTCTCATCAGGAATGATTGCCTGCGCCGCGGTTCCCGGTGCCACCGTTTCTGCCACAATAACGATACTTGAGGTAGCGGTCTCAGGTTCCCGGTTATCAGCGTGATGTTTATCAGCAGCTTCTTGCAGTGCTGATGAGTTACGCAAGGGCGGGACCTTGAAGAACAGCGAGAGAATAAAGGCCACCAGAATTGCCCCAAAGCCTACCCAATAAACCGTTACAGCTGAGTCTGTAAAACCGCGCATGAACGGACGGGTCAACCGCGCATCGGCACCATCAAGGTATGAAGTATCCGAGGTAGACGCAGATTCGTCGGTGGCAGAGCTATCGGAATCAGCCCTGTTCGAGATTTCCTCTGACATCTGAGGAGCTAACTGATCCACCCAGTATCCGCGCTGTTCATCATTAGCCCAATCAACGGTCAAGGTACCGTTTGAAACGGTTGCGTGAGCCTGCTCAGCAGCTGCGTTCAATGCCTGCTCTTCTGCTGCACCCTGATTTTCAGCAACCTGCTGGTCGATAATTCCCTGGGTAGCTTCTGCGGGAATCTCACCGGCATCAACACGAGATTGGACGCCTGCAGTTACCTGATCGCGCACGGCCTGATCAGCGGCAGCCTTTGCCTGGTTAGCACCCTCATCAAGCTGGGTCTGAATATTGCTCTTAGCCGGATCAATAATCTTGTTCCACATCTGATCCATCACACCGGCGTTCTGCGGTGCAGTGGCTACGGCCGGGTTGGTTGCCGCGTCCAAACCTGAACGAAGGTCATTTTCATTGCCCATAGCGCTCATGATGTTATTTGGCATTGCGGTAAACAAAACTGACAGTAGAACCGCGGTACCCATGGTTCCACCAATCTGGCGGAAGAAGGTTGCTGCCGAAGTAGCCACACCCATATCGCGCGGTTGTACCGCATTCTGAGTTGCCAAGGTCAACGACTGCATCAACTGGCCCATGCCTGAACCAATGATGAACATACCAATCATCAAGAACCACAGCGGACGGTCAGCCGTCAAGAATGTCAGGTAGAAGTACCCTGCAGTTACCAAGAAAGTACCGACAATAGGGAAAATACGGTACTTACCGGTCTTCGCCACAATCTGTCCAGAAACAATCGATGAGAGCATAATACCCGCCATCATCGGCAAGGTTGCCAGACCAGATTCAGTGGGAGTCAAACCCACAACAATCTGAAGGTACAGCGGAATAGTCATCATGGCGCCGAACATCGCAAAGCCCACAAGGAAGCCCAGGACAGTTGACATCGAGAAAGTACCGTTGCCAAAGAGGTGAAGCGGGATAATCGCATCCTGCCCCATCTTTGATTCAACAATCAAAAATGCGATCAAACCCAGACCAGCAACCACGTAGGCGGTGATCGATGCGGTAGAGCCCCAGCCCCACTCGCGTCCCTGCTCTGCAACGAGCAAAAGAGGAACAAGGGCAACGATAACGAACGTTGCACCCCACCAGTCAATGCGAGGTTTTTCTGCCTTAGTGCCAAATGAGGGAAGATGCAAGAACTTCCACACCATAGCTAATGCAACAATGCCGATGGGAACATTCACCAAGAATACCCAACGCCAACCGGTTACCCAGAGAAGGCTGTCAGCACCGGCAAACACACCGCCAATCAGCGGGCCAAGAACTGATGAGATACCGAAGATAGCCAAGAAGTAACCCTGGTATTTGGCGCGCTCACGGGGAGCAAGCATATCGCCCATAATCGCCATAGGCAGTGACATCAACGCACCCGCACCGATGCCCTGGAAGGCGCGGAAAGCAGCCAGCATCATCATGGATTCAGAGAACGAAGACAGCAACGAACCCAGAATAAAAACACCGATACCGAACAGGTAGAGCGGACGGCGCCCAAAGATATCAGAGAGCTTGCCATAAATGGGGGTAGAGATAGTGGATGTAATCATGTAGGCGGTGGTCACCCACGCCTGTTGCTCAAGTCCGTGAAGATCATCGCCGATAGTACGAATTGCGGTAGAGACGATGGTCTGGTCTAGAGACGACAAAAACATGCCGGCCATAAGGCCAACGATGACAAGCGTTATCTGACGCTGAGTCATCACCGGTTGCGCAGATGCGGAGTTCGTGCGTTCCGCGGGGGCAGCTGACATTTAAACCTGCACTTTGAAGTAGATAAAAACTATATGTAAGACTCACCAATAATAGATGCACTTCTGCAAGTTTTGCACTACTGCAAGATATTTTTTGAAGGTTTGGGAGCATAAACACATCTTGATGCTCCTGGCATCACACTCACCAAGTTCCGAGGGCATAAAAATGGAGTTGCCAGCTACTTCGCCGGCAACCCCACTCGAATATAAAAAGGTACTTTACTTCTGACCCCGGAAGAGACCGCGAATAACTGCAGCCATACCGCCGAAGATAAATACAAATGCTCCACCCAAAAGGCAGAGGAAGAGAATTTCTAGTGCTTGAATCATGGTTTTACCCTAGCACATAGGTGAGAAAGGTCGCACTCGTATAACCCACAACGCCGATAAATGCTACGGGTGTTACGCCAAGTGTTAAGGCACCACGACGGGGTCCCTCTTTCGGACCTGCGGAAATGATACGCAAACCGATCAGTCCCACCAGAAGCGCAAAAATCACGCCGGTGAGCAAAATAGGCAGAGCACCACCCGGGGTGTCATAAATTCGAGAGATTCCCACCCATCCAGCTGCAGAAACCGAGGCAAGCACACCTGTCACACAAGAGATAGTGGATTCCAAGCGTCCTTGCGACCCTTCACCGCGCACCAATTCCACTAAAAAGCTACACACGATACCCACCGCAGCCACGAGAGGCAACATTGCCAGACGGCCAACAGACGGGGTTGTCAAAGCTAACCCCACCGACACCAGACCGGAGAGCAAAATAATGGTGGAATGCTGATAAATCCGGTGGGTGCCGCGTAGCTCAGCCACACCTGTAGCCGCAGGCCAACCACCTGCCACCAGTGCCACAACCCCCACACACACCGCTGCCGACACATACGGGTGAATAATAGATGCGACCACCACCGCCAACAAAGTAACGCACGCAGCAATACCAACTAAGCGATAGCGCGATCGAGGAGAGGCACCAATAGCCCCCATACGCCCTTCATACATCTTGCGACGCTGCTTATCGCGAATCTGCTTGAGCTCAGGAACGAAGGTACGCAACTTGGTGGTCTGTGCATCTGAGTATTCAGGGTGAGTCACGGTGAGTTCTAACGTCTTTCGCCTTGGGCACAGAAGTGCGGTGAGTGGTGAAACTTTATTACACACCATCTTGCTCTGTGAAACGCTTTTTCTAAAGGTTCGCGGTTGTGTTTTGTAGTATTAATTTTGGAAATTGTGTCTTTTACTAAGGAATCTCCTTGTTACAGATGGACTGGAGGTGAAGCATGACGCACCTGATGCTGTTATCAGATACTGCCTCTTCAGGCGGTGAGGTTTTACCTGCCCTAGATTTGCTGAGTCACAAGGTCACTGTGCTTCCGCTGTCCACCGATTCAAGCGTCCTTATCCGCGAGGCTGGAGCCATTATTTTGATTGATGCTCGGGAGGCCCTAGTGATGGCTCGCAATACGGCTCAGCTTCTCAAGTCTTCAGGTCTAAATACTCCTTTATTGATGGTGCTTACCGAAGGCGGCATGGCTGCGGTTTCTAGCCAGTGGCTTGTTGACGACATTCTTCTTGAAACAGCTGGTCCGGCTGAACTTGAAGCACGCCTGCGTTTGGCATCAGCACATTCTGCCCAAGAAGAAACCGATGACTCAATCATTCGCAGTGGCGAAGTGACTATCGATGAGGCATCCTACACCGCACGGTTAGCAGGTGCTCCTCTCAACCTCACCTATAAAGAGTTCGAACTTTTGAAATTTTTAGCACAGCACCCCGGACGCGTGTTTACTCGCGCGCAGTTACTTTCAGAAGTCTGGGGGTACGACTATTACGGTGGTACGCGCACCGTTGATGTTCACATTCGCCGGTTGCGTTCAAAACTGGGATCTGACCACGAGCACATGATTTCGACCGTGCGAAATGTTGGCTACAGTTTCAACGCCCAGCGCTCTTCATCTAAAGATGACATCTAAGTAAACCTTCTGGCGTAACTTCGACTCTATTTACCTTAGATTTCTGGGTTTTGGGTAGAGTAAATAGGTAAGTATGAGCTAGAGACGAAGGAATACTATGCACACTGAGCATAAAGGCAGTGCCCCGCTAGAAAGCGATATGAACGCTGAGCACCTTGCCCAGTTCGAAGCCTTTGTTGAGGCGGTGACCGCCCACGATGGCACCTCGCCTTTTTCTGAGCAAACCCTCGTTGCTGTGCGACAAGAAAGCTCAGCTCGTACTGAAAATCCCGCTAACCAAGATACCCCTAAAGCTCGTCTGTTCTGTTTTATCAATGATTCAGCAGAGATTTTAGGTGCGTGGGTGGCCGTTTTACCCACAGCCGATTCTGCAGGTGTACTTGAAGGGGCTGTTGCCCCGAAACATCGCCACAGCGGAGTAGCTGCGCGCTTGGTCTCATTTGTTGTTAATGAGCTCGGTCAAGAAAACCTTGATTGCTACACTGCATGGGTTCATCAGGTTCTCACTGACGACGGCGGAACAATAGCGGCTGCTGCTGAGCATCTGGCTACTAAGTATGGCTTTACCCCCGTACGAGAGTTGCACAAGATGGCAATTAAACTCACCGATGAAAGCCGCACTCACATTGCAGATGCCAGTGCCGCTGCTTCATTACCCGAAGGTGCCACGGTGAAAACCTTTGAGCCCGATACCGATGCTCTAGCATGGCTGACCCTGAACGCGGCTGCTTTCGCCTCGCATCCGGAGCAAGGAAAACTCACTCACGATGACTTGGCACAGCGCATGGAAAGTTCCTGGTTTGATGCCAAGGGGTTTTTTATCGCTCACGCCCCCAATGGGTTAGCAGGTTATCACTGGACCAAAGTTGAAACGGCAGAAGAAGGCGAAGTCTACGCTGTAGGCATCTCTCCCGCCTGGCAGGGGAAAAAGCTGGGGAAGGCCCTGACACTCACCGGCATGAAATACCTCGCGCAGTACCGCACTGCAGACGATACTCAGCTTGAGCGCATCGTCCTCTACGTCGACGATGAGAACCAAGCCGCCATGCATCTTTATCGCGCACTAGGTTTTACCGACCTCAGTGTAGATCGCATGTACACCCACTAATTTTTATCAAGACCACCACCCAACCGAGTTATTACCGAAAAAGAGACGACAATGAGTAAGACACCAGCTGCTGAGCACAAGCAGCCCCAAGAAGTTCACCACATTGCCACGGACATTAATAAAATCGAACGAGCCGATACTCGCGGTGACCGCATCGATGTGGGCGAGAAAATTACACTCCCCCACCTTGCCGGCGACTTTGGTTCAGACCGCTTCTTAGACCGCGAAACCAGCTGGTTGGACTTCAACACCCGCGTGCTTGAGCTCGCCGAAGACCCTAACCTGTTTCTGTTAGAGCGACTCAACTTTCTCTCCATCGTCACCAGCAACCTCGATGAGTTCTTTATGGTGCGCGTAGCCGGTCTCAAGCGTCGCATTGCCACCGGTATCGCTGTGCCTTCGGCTGCAGGTTTGACCCCCGAAGAACAGATGGAAGAGATCTCTGAAGCTGCACACCAGCTCCAGGAGCGTCAGGCTCATGTCTTCCGCGACCAGGTCTACCCCGAGCTTGAAAAAGAAGGCATTCGCATTGTCAGCTGGGAAGATATTGACGATGAGGCGAAGAAGCGATTGGGTGATTACTTCCGTCAAGAGGTATTCCCAATTCTCACCCCGCTCGCGGTAGACCCCGCGCATCCTTTCCCCTACATTTCGGGCCTGTCATTGAACTTGGCCGTTATTGTGCGTAACCCGCAGACCGGCAAGGAACTTTTTGCCCGTCTGAAGGTGCCCGATCAGTTAGATCGTATGATTCCGGTTTCTTCGATGCGCGATGTCAACTCACCGGGTAAGGAAGCTCTATTCATCCCGCTCGAAGCAATTATTGCTGAGCACCTTGATATTCTCTTCCCCGGTATGGAGGTTGTAGAGCACCATGCTTTCCGCGTTACTCGTAACGAAGATTTAGAGGTTGAAGAGGACGATGCAGAAAACCTCCTGAAGGCACTTGAAAAGGAACTTTTGCGCCGCCGCTTTGGCCCTCCTGTTCGCCTTGAAGTTGAAGACACCATTAACCCCAATATTCTTGAGCTTTTGGTGTCAGAACTTAGCGTGGTTGAGTCTGAAGTGTATAAACTTCCTGCACCTCTTGATTTGCGCGGTATGGCTCCCATCGTTCGCGCAAACCGTCCCGCGTTGCATTACCCCAAGCACGTTGCCCACACTTCACGCTGGTTGAATTCCACTGAAACGGCAAAGGCAGCGAAGGTATTTGCAGCAACCCGCGAACACGATGTTCTTCTGCACCACCCCTACGATTCTTTTGCAACGTCCGTCCAAGCATTCTTGGAGCAGGCAGCTGCTGATCCTAACGTTCAAGCGATTAAACAAACCCTGTACCGCACCTCTGGCGACTCTCCCATTGTGGATGCGCTCATTGAGGCAGCAGAAGCAGGTAAGCAGGTGCTGGCTCTAGTTGAGATCAAGGCTCGATTTGATGAAGAAGCTAACATCAACTGGGCACGTAAGCTGGAACGCGCGGGTGTTCACGTGGTCTACGGCATCGTTGGTTTGAAGACCCACTGCAAGCTCTCACTGGTGGTGCGTAAAGAAGCCGATGGACTGCGTCGCTATGCTCACATCGGTACAGGTAACTACCACCCCTCAACTGCGCGTTTCTACGAAGATTTGGGTGTTATTACCTGCGATCAGCAGATTACCGAAGATGTTTCGCGCCTGTTTAACCAGCTCTCTGGTTACGCCCCGAAGACTACTTACCGCGAGCTTCTTGTTGCCCCGCGTTCACTGCGTTCAGGCTTGATTGACCGCATTAACAAGGAAATCGAGCACAAGATGGCTGGTCGCAAGGCAAAGATCCAGATTAAGTGCAACTCTATGGTGGATGAGGCAATTATTGACTCGCTCTACCGTGCATCGCAGGCTGGGGTTGAAGTTAACGTGGTCGTTCGCGGTATCTGCGCGCTGCGTCCTAACGTTCCCGGTTTGAGCGAGAACATCAAGGTTCGCTCAATCTTGGGTCGCTTCTTAGAGCACTCGCGCATCTTCACCTTCGAAAACGCCGGTGAGCCTGTAGTCTTTATCGGTTCTGCAGATATGATGCACCGCAACCTTGACCGCCGCGTTGAAGCTCTCGTGCGCATCAAGCAGCGCGAGCACGTCAAATACTTACTCGATATGTTCAGCAACTATATGGCAGAAACCACTAGCAACTGGCACCTTGACTCAGACGGCAAGTGGACGCGTCATCACCTGGACGCTGAAGGTAATCAGCTCAACGACGTTCAGCAGATGTACCTCGATTCACGCCGCAAAAAATAAGTAGCACAGCGCGATAAAACCGGAGTATGCCCACATATTGAGGTACTACAACGGAACGTAACAGCGTAGCGCAGGTACTAGAATGTCCTTGGTAGTTCTTTACTACCAAGGACATTTTTGTACGGAACTTCAGAAAGTCATTCACACGCACATGGCAAAAGATATGCTCTACTCTGCGGTACGACGCGACGGCGACTTTACCGTCGCCAAAACCTCAGACAATATGCTTGATGTTGTTGCCGCAGGCTGCCTTATTTGGCGAGAGAAAAAAGATCAGCTCGAAGTTCTGATTATTCACCGCCCTCACTACGATGACTGGTCATGGCCCAAGGGCAAGCAGGATGCCGGTGAAACCATCGCCGAGACCGCTGTGCGCGAGGTTCGCGAAGAAGTGGGACTCAACGTAAAGCTGGGCGTACCTTTAGCTGTCACTAAGTACAAGGTCAAGCACGGCAAAAAAGAGGTTTTCTACTGGGCTGCTCGCACCACGGCAGCTGCTCATGCTCAGGCAGATTTGGGCGAAGTCGATGAACTCAGATGGGTGTCACCCAAGACCGCTCGTGAGATGCTCACCAACGAGACCGACCGTGAGCCTTTGGACGCGCTAGTAGATTTGCACGCCAACGGTAACCTTTATACCCGCCCGGTTATCATCGTGCGCCACGCAAAAGCAAAGCCTCGATCGTCATGGGCTGGTGCCGAAGGTGAACGTACTTTAGCCGCAACAGGTAAGCGTCAAGCAATCGCCGTAGGCAAGCTACTTGAGGCCTGGGAACCTACCAAACTGATTTCCTCGCCGTGGGTTCGCTGCATGCAAACCGTGTCCCCGTATTCTAAGACCAGTGGCATAGTGATTAAACAAAAAGCGCCTCTTACCGAGGACGCTCATAAGGCTAACCCTCAAAAAGTTGCCAGAATTGTACAGGCTCTGTTCGATAAGGACGACGCGGTAGCGCTGTGCACGCATCGCCCGGTTCTGCCTACGGTCTTGCAGGTTATCTCGGAGAATACCAGCAACAAACTAGCGTCCTTGTTGCCTACGGAGGATCCTTACCTCACCCCCGGAGAAATGATCGTGGTACATGTTGCTAAAAAGGGTGGCCGCAAAGCTATATCAGTAGAGCAGATTAAGCCCTTTAGCGACTAGCTCAACGAAGCTAATGCTTCGGATGGCACACTATTTCGCCAGCTGGCATGGGGCTGGCGTGAATCGCTTGCGAGCGCCCGCGCGAGCCAGCGAGAGGGACTGCTGGCGATAGTGTGCCTCGTAGCATGTGCTTGTCTAGCCTCGCTTTGTTAAATTCTCTCTTCTCGGATTCAAAGCCTATAGTTATAGATAGTTTGTATCTCCCTGTTGAAAGATTCACTGATGAGCGATATCGCCACACCCTACGAAGATTTATTGGCTGAGATTATGCAAAACGGCGATGACAAGGGCGATCGTACCGGCACCGGTACCCGCAGTGTCTTCGGTCGTCAGATGCGGTTTGACTTGCGTGAGTCTTTTCCACTGATCACCACTAAGCGCGTTCACTTCAAATCGGTGGCTATTGAACTGCTGTGGTTCTTGCGAGGTGACTCCAACGTCAAGTGGTTGCAAGAACGCGGTGTTTCCATTTGGGATGAATGGGCAGATGAAGACGGTGAGCTTGGTCCTGTCTACGGGGTGCAGTGGCGTTCGTGGCCGGCAGGTCACGGAGAGACGATTGACCAAATTGCTAAGGTTATCGAGTCCTTGAAAAATAACCCTAACTCGCGTCGTCATATTGTCTCAGCCTGGAACCCCGCAGAAGTTGACGATATGGCTCTGCCGCCCTGCCATGCGCTCTTTCAGTTCTACGTTCGTACCCGTGAAGACGGTACCCAAGAACTCTCGTGCCAGCTCTATCAGCGATCGGCTGACATGTTTTTGGGGGTTCCTTTCAACATTGCCTCCTACGCACTGCTGACCCAGCTTATTGCTGAGGAAGTAGGGATGGTACCGGGTGAGTTCGTTTGGACTGGCGGCGACTGCCATATTTACTCCAACCACTTTGAGCAGGTCAAGGAGCAACTTTCTCGCACGCCTTACGAGTACCCTCAGTTGCGCATCAAAAATAAGAAATCCTCCATTTTTGAGTACGAGTTTGAAGACTTTGAGCTCGTTGATTACAAGCATCACCCCACCATCAAGGCTCCGATTGCGGTCTAGTTATGTCAAAGATTTTGGGCGCCGTCTGGGCGCAAACAGAGAATAGAATTATTGGACGCGACGGTGATATGCCGTGGTTCGCGCCTGAAGATTTAGCGCATTTTAAAGAAGTGACGCTGGGTGCTCCAGTCATTATGGGACGCAAGACGTGGGAGTCGTTTCCTGCCCGTTTTCGTCCTCTGCCGGGCCGGTTGAATATTGTGGTTACGAGCTCTGTCAGCGAGCCGGTAGAGCGCGATGGCGCGTGGTGGGTTTCTGATATCCCTACAGCTATCGAACATGCTTTGGCACACGAGCTAAGCTCTGAGACAGTGTGGATTATTGGCGGTGCCAATATTTACGAGCAGGCTATGGCTTTGGAAAATATTGATGGTGTTTCGGGCGGGCGTCTGAGCTTAGTCGAGCGCACAGTGTTCACCGGAGAAATTCGCGGTGATGCCTCTGCTCCTGCCTTGGGCGCTGAATGGACTAGGACGTCAGTCACCGAAGATATAAAGTCTGAGCAGGGGTATCTGCTAGGCGATGACCAACAGAAATTACCGCTGGTTTATCGGTTTGAGTCCTTGCAACGTTAGAAAGCGTTTTTCCGATCTCACAACGATTTTTTGGCGCTATAGGCACACTAAAATCGTGACGGACATCGCCTTTGTTGCGCTTTCGTTTCACAATAAGAAAGTGCAACTGCCATAACTGCTTACAAAAGCTAGACTGAAGATATGACTTTTACAACCGGTGACTCAGTAGGTTTTGTAGGCTACCGCGGCATGGTGGGCTCAGTGCTCATGAAGCGCATGCTCGAAGAAAATGATTTCGAGGGCATCACCCCCGTTTTCTTCTCAACTTCTCAGGCAGGTAAGCCCGCCCCCGCCTTTGATGGCGCGCTTGAAGAAAGCACCTTGCAGGATGCGCAGGACATTGAGGCGCTCGCCAAACTTCCTATCATTGTGACCGCACAGGGTGGCGATTACACCAAAGACGTTCACACTAAACTGCGTGAACACGGCTGGGACGGGCTGTGGATTGATGCAGCATCAACCTTGCGCATGAACGATGACTCCGTCATTGTGCTTGATCCTATCAACCGCGATGTAATTGACCGCGGGCTCGAATCCGGCGTTAAAGACTTCATCGGCGGCAACTGCACGGTTTCTTGCTTGTTGATGGGTCTGGGCGGTCTTTTCAAGCAGGGACTCGTTGAGTGGACCACCTCTATGACCTATCAGGCAGCTTCAGGCGGCGGCGCCCGTCATATGCGTGAAGTCCTCAAGCAGTTTGGTGATCTTTCAGGCGCTGTCTCATCAGAACTAGCAGATCCCGCATCCGCCATTTTGGAGATTGATCGCAAGGTACTTGAAGCACAGCGCTCCGGTAACCTTGATACCACTCAGTTTGGAGTGCCTCTTGCCGGCTCCTTGATTCCTTGGATTGATGCTGATCTTGGCAACGGCCAGTCCAAAGAAGAGTGGAAGGCTGATGCCGAAACCAACAAGATTCTCGGTCTAAGCGAAGAAGAGCGCGTCATCATGGACGGGCTGTGCGTACGCATTGCAACCATGCGCTCGCACTCTCAGGCGCTCACCATGAAACTCACCGAAGATCTCTCTGTCGAAGAGATTGAGAAGATTATCGATGAAGATAACCAGTGGTCAAAGGTTATTCCTAACACTAAAGAAGCGTCCATGGAAGGTCTCACTCCTGTGGCAGCTTCTGGCTCATTAGAAATTCCAGTAGGACGCATTCGCAAACTTGCGATGGGCCCGCAGTACATCAGCGCTTTTACCGTAGGAGATCAGCTTCTCTGGGGCGCAGCTGAACCTGTGCGCCGTATGCTAAATATTGCCACCGGCACCCTGTAGAAGAGACAATAGGGGTATGCCTCACGCGTCATCGCATACTGATACTGAAGTCGTTAGCACTGCTGACGACTTCAGTATTTTGCATTTCACAGTTAATAAAGATTCTGATATTCCGCCGTACTCGCAGTTGCGTCGGGTGATCATTAGTGCCCGCGCACATGGAGAACTCAAAGCGGGAGACCGCCTGCCCCCGGTGCGCGTCCTTGCCACCGAGTTAAATATTGCGGTGAACACCGTGGCTAAAGCGTACAAAGAGTTAGAAGCTGCGGGTGTGATTGAAACTCATGGACGCGCGGGAAGCTTTGTTACTGCGGTAGACGCTACAGAGCATAGGGCCCATCAGCTCACCGCAGACTACGTTGCTGCCATGCGCGGTCTTGGCTTTGAAGATTCAGAAATACAATCAGTGTGCCGGCACGCGCTAGGTTTTGAACAAGTTCATCGCCAGGCCTAAGACGTACTGAATCTTCTCTAGCCTATGAGTGGTAGTGCGTTCCTGTAGGGCAAAAATGGTCTTGTCGGTTACGCTTTTTCCAGATGCGATCGCGCTGCCGCACATGTCTTTCATACCGTTTTTGTTTGGCGGCATTCCAGGTAGCAAGCACTTTTTGTTTGCCCCATACATTGATACGGTGTGCCCAGTGGAACTCAGTACCCCACAAACCCATACCCATAAAAATAAACAGCCATCCAGGGCCGGGAGTCACCAGCATGATTATTCCCAGAAGCATCAAGATAGCACCCACAGTAATCACCAGGGTGCGGTAGAGCAATAACAGCGCCGGGTGGTGGTGCAAGAAGCGTCGAAGTCTACTCATCAGACGGTGCACGGCACCATCGGAACTACGCTCAAGTTCATGGTTGAGTCCCACCCATCCCCCTTTACCTTGATTAATTGCTGGTGAATCTGCCGGCTGTTGAAATAGTGGTCGCCTATCAAGCATAAGTTAAAAAAAGTTGTGTGGGAGAAAAACCCCACTTTTTCTCCCACACAGTGTTACTGACAAGGAACACGCAAGACACCAGTCGCGGTCTGAGCCTTTATCTCGTGTTTATCAGTAAGTTTTCATGCAACGAGCACCCTGCCTCAGTTTCTAACAATTATTTCTCCGCGGGCATCGAAATTTAGACCGCCTGGGCACTGAAAAATCTTCTCCAGCACCTAGTCTCTCATCTGCCCTGAACTCTATCGACGAACTGTGATGCCCCCTCTGCCCCTCGGGGTAGGAGGGCAAAAAAGAGCACTAGAGCTCAAAGTATTATGGGTATGAGCACTTGTTTACACCCGTGTAAACAATTTGCACCCTTGACTCACTAAAACTGTCTATACCACTCAATAATTTTTGCGTATATTTTAAATATTTTCAAGACCTGACGATAAATTTTATTGGTCTGACCACAGGATTATTTTATATTCAATTATCACTTTGACAAGCGCAAAGTATAGATTTTAGAATTAATCTTTAAATTTTGGAAAAGCACACAAAAAAGAGGTTGCCCCCCAAGGGCAACCTCTTTTTTACTAAGACCGCGATGTACCTTGCAGGTAACTTACTTGGTGAGACCGGTACCTACAATGACAGGCTCAGGCACAAGTTCGATGCCAAAGGACTCTTTAACACCATTGCGGATTGCGCTAGCAATTGCCATTAAATCCTCAGCGCTGGCCTCTCCACGGTTAGTAATCGCCAAAGTGTGCTTAGTCGATAGAGAAGCGCGTCCACCTGCAATTTTTGCGGCGTCGCCCTCAAGTCCATAGCCCTTTTCAAAACTAGCATTCTGGATCAGCCACGCTGCACTGAGCTTGATCTTGCCTTCCAGCACCTCTCCCGACGCGTTGGTTGCGGGGTAGGACGGTGCGTCAGCAGGTAACTGTTCTCGCACAGACTCATCAACAATAGGGTTGGTAAAGAAGGATCCTGTGGAGTAAGTGTCGCGGTCGTTGGCATCCAAGACCATGCCTTTAGAGGCGCGGAGCTCAAGCACCGTCTCACGGACCTTGCGGGAGTCAGCACGTTCACCCACTTCTACGCCCAAACGACGCCCTAGCTCAGCATAACGAACGGGTGCCGACAGCGTGCCGAAGGTGAATTGGAAATCTACCGTGAGCACTACATAGCGAGGAGAACCGTTCACGGTATTTTCTTTGAGCACCGAGTGACGGTAACTAAAATCTAAATCGGCGAGTGTAAAAGTTTTTACAGCTGCCTTTTCACGATCCCATGTACGTACGGCTGAGATAGTCTGAGCTACCTCAGCCCCGTAGGCGCCCACGTTTTGCACGGGTGTTGCGCCAACGGTACCGGGAATACCAGAAAGAGCCTCTACACCAACCCACTCGTGTTCAATAGCATACTGAACAAAAGCATCCCAGTTATGACCTGCCTGCACTCGGATATTAGCGCCACCGCATGCCGGCACCTCAGCATCACGAATGCCTTCGGAGGCGATGTGCACAACGGTGCCGTCAAAACCGGCATCGGAGACGATTAGATTAGAACCACCGCCGACAATCAACAGTTTCTCACCGGCTTCATCGGCAGCTTTTACGGCTTCGATGATTTCAGATTCACTGGTTGCACGAACATAATTTTTAATGGGACCACCGACTGCAACAGTCGTCAGTTCGCTTAATAACATTTCACTCACTCCCCCAGTTTATCTGGTTTAGGGTTTGTTGGGTTGATGGTGTGAACTAGCCATCCTGCGATCGCTGCCTAAAGATTCAGAGTGTACGGGCTTATCATTCTTGAAAATCTCAAGATAACGGGTAAGCACCAGCGATGACACAACGAAAATCAGTACTGCTAACAGTCCGTGCCGGATACCAAAAGCTTCGCCTAACATCCCCAGCAAGGGTGGGCCACCCAAGAAAGCTGCGTAGCCGATTGTAGAGACCACAGACACGCGAACGGCTGCCTTGACAGGGTCATCAGATGCGGCACTCATACCGGTGGGGAATCCTAACGATGCGCCTAGTCCCCAAATCACTAGACCTACGAATCCGATAGCTGTGTTCGGTGCAAAGATAAAGATCACGAGGCCAAGAATTGCCAACGAGCAGGTCACCCGCAGAACGGTGATACGTCCGTGAGTGTTCAAAAAGCGAGTGCCGAGCAATCGTCCTGTTGTCATTGCTACAACGAAAGTGAAGTACCCGAGCGAACCAATTGTTGCCGTAGTCTCGTACTCGCGGGTAAGCGCAAGCGCGATCCAGTCATTTGCTGAGCCTTCAGCCAGAGCCATACCCATTACAAAGATGCCGATGAGGATGGTGTGTTTATCGCGCCAGGCGTCCTTCACCCTGTAGGACGAAACCTGCGCCATCATGGCGGTGCTGTCTTGCCCGTAATTCTCTGAGCGGCAGTGACGCAGTGAGTAGAGCACCAATATGATAATGAGAACTGCCATATACAGCATATGCACACCAAAAGGTACACCAAAGAAGGTGTCTACGGTGCCAAGGGCTGCACCTACCACCGTGCCTATGGAGAAAAAACCGTGCATGATAGGGGTGACAAAGCGTCCTAATGCACGCTCAACTGCCACGCCCTGCACGTTCGAGGCAACATTAGATACCGCAATGCCTAAGCCCATAATCATCAGTGAAAAAGCTGCCAGAGGGACGCTGGTAATACTTACAGCCAATCCCACCAGTACAGCGCCCACCGTGCCTAAAATATAGGATCCCAAAATGCAGGCGCGGGCACCAAACTTAGACACCAAATAACCTGAAACCGACACCGCAGAGAACGATCCCACGGTCTGAGCTAAAAGCAACATTCCCATAGGGCCGGGGCTAAGATGTAGACCGTGCGAAATATCGTGCAATCGAGTCAACCATGATGAAGTGAGTAGACCGGATGCGAAGAAGATAATGAGCACAGCTCTGTACCAGGTTTTTATCTGCTGGTGAGTAAGGGTAGCTGTCACGACAAAGAGGCTTTCAGGTGCGAGATTGGTGTGGGAGAGTCTTTAAACTCTAGTGCAGTTAAAGGCACCTTTTCTAGTGCCTTTTGCAACGATTACTTCTGCGTGGGTGAGAGGTTCGTCGCGATAAAAGACCCCCACGTTTATGCCCCGCCACCGGTAAAAACCAGTTGCGGGGCACAAATAGAGGGTTATGTGTGTTAGAGCTTTACCAGTGCTTGGGCTTTGACCAGGACTTTTTGGTCGTTACCCTCGGCATCCGGGGCACTTACTGTAAGGTCAACTCGCGCAGTGCGCGCTTCTTCATCAAGAGCGCCAATCTTGCCACTGACAGAAATAACGTTGCCGCCGGTATTTGGCGCCTCGCCATCATGAGCATCAGCAACTGGCACGGGTTTAGTGAAGCGAGTCTGGTAGTCAACGATGGCGCCGGGGTCACCCACCCAGTCGGTGACAAGCTGAACGGCTGAACCCATCGTAAACATGCCGTGAGCAATTACGCCGGGCAGACCTACAGAAGTAGCAAACCGCTCATTCCAGTGAATGGGGTTAAAGTCGCCGGATGCGCCAGCATAGGTCACAAGGTCAGCACGGGTAACGGTAATCTCGCGGGTACCAATTTCCGTACCTTTTTCAAGGTCTTCAAAACGAATAGTCATGCGAGCTCTACTCCCCTGCTCGTACCAGAAGTGAAGATACGCAGGTGGCAACCTTCTCTCCCGTAACGGTTGTAATTTCTTCGCGAGTGGTGAGCATAGCTCCTGCACCCATCACACGCACATTGTCCACATGAACTTCGGTAACCAGCTCATCCCCTGCAATGATTGGACGGTGGTGGGTAAACCGTTGGTCTGCATGGACTACGCGAGAAAAATCGATACCGGCGCTTTCATCCTGAATCAAAGCAGCATCAGCCTTTTGCGCCAGGACGATAGCGAAGGTTGGCGGCGCCACCAAATCTACATAGCCAGCGTCCTGCGCGGCGTCCACGTCAAAGTGAATGGGCGAGGTCGCTTTCACTCCGCGGGCGAATTCGCGGATTTTCTCACGTCCCACCGAGTACATCTCGCTTGCCGGGTACACCCGTCCCACGATTTCGGGGTTAATTTCTTTAGTCTCTGCCATGTACTCAAGTATGTCATGCCCTCTCACCAGTGACCACGAAACTCCCATATTCACCTGATTTATGAGGCATTTTTGGGAGTTTTGTGGTCACTCGTGAAAGAACTGCTACAACAGGGTCTTAGCGATGACTTCCCACACCTGTATCACACCCAAGATACCAAAGAATACCGTGGTAATAACCAGCAGAATATTGGTGATAAGAGTGTTGCGCCAGCGATCAGGGACGCGTTTGGTATTGAGCAGTTGCAACAAAGTCAAGGCTAAGAAGGGCATAAAGAGGGCACCCAGCACGCCATAGAGTAGAACCAAGAAGATAGGGCGGTCTAACAGAAGCAAACTCATCGGCGGGAAAGTCAGCCACAGCAAAAAGAACTTGAAGTATTTGCCACCGGTGACGGTATCTGGATGCCCGTGTTCTTTACCGCGTAGATTTCCCCAGAAATCTGCGAACATCAAAGAGACGCCAGACCACACGCCGATAACGGATGAGAAGGACGCTGCCCAGAATCCAACGAGGAAGAGGTTTCCAACGAGTGTGCCATAGCGGTCTTTGAGTACATCTGCTAGATCAAGTAGACCCTTATCGCTACCTGATACAGCCAGACCCGCAGAATACAGAACTTCTACACCAATCACCAAGGTAGCAGCCACAAAGATGCCCGAGAGCACGTAAGCTACCGTATTATCCAGCTGCATCACGCGCATAAATCGGGGGCGATCCCACCCTTTTTCACGTAACCAGTACCCGTAGGCTGCCAAGGTGATGGTACCGCCCACGCCACCGCACAAAGCCAGCGTGTAGCTGAGTCCACCTTCAGGAATATACGGCACTAAACCTTTTAAGATATTGGGAAGGTTAGGCAGCGTGTAAATAGCCAAGCCTACAATCAGTAGGAACATCAGCCCCACCAAGACAGCGGTCAGTTTTTCCACTAAGTGGTACTTACCGAACCACACCGTCACAAGACCTACCAGGCCCATCAGAATTGCCCACGTTTTCAGGTCGAAAAATGGGAAAAGAACAGCCAGCGGCATGGCAGAGGCGCTCATCGCTGTTGCCCCATAGATAAAGCCCCAAATAATGATGTAGGGACCAAAGTAGATAGATGTCCAGCGTCCAAGGGAGCGCCAGCCCTCAAAGATAGTGCGACCGGTAGCTAAGGTATAGCGTCCTGCGCCTTCGACCAGAATAATTTTGAGCACTACGCCAAGGACGACCGCCCATAACAGGGTGTAGCCGTAGCGCGATCCCGCGACCAAAGTCGCTACGAGATCAGCAGCTCCGATGCCGGTAGCAGCAACAACTAGCCCGGGACCAATAATCTTATATTTTTTAACGTCTTCTACAGGCTCATTGGGGTCAACGAGCACCGGTGGGTATTTTTCAGCAGGTGTGCGGCTCATAGTTTTTCTTTCAAAGAGGAAAATGTGTTCTTCCAATTGTTATACAGCACACATGATGAAATTATTTAATATCTACATGTTGAACCCTACTTATGAATCAGCCTAGGATGCGCCAACTCAAGTGCGACCACCCCATAGATAGAGATAAAAGCAGACAACAAAAATCCGCTCAGTCCTAAAACTGAACGGATTTTATAGCTGAGCCCCGACCGGGAATCGATCCCGGGACCTCCATCTTACCAAGATGGCGCTCTACCACTGAGCTATCGGGGCGTAGCGGTGGCGGGACTCGATCCCGCGACCTCACGATTATGAGTCGTGCGCTCTAACCAGCTGAGCTACACCGCCATGTATTTACCTTTTTACGGGCTCATACGAGAGCCCCGACCGGGAATCGATCCCGGGACCTCCATCTTACCAAGATGGCGCTCTACCACTGAGCTATCGGGGCAACAGGTAATACCTTACGGCATTCATTGACCCCCACGCAACTTGAAGACATCAATTTTTTGGTGTTCTGCACCACGGATTACTTTTATCCGCTCTTCCCGACTAAGAACGGGACAAAAAAGGACGCGCGCCCCGCCTTTGCAGGCAGGCACACGCGTCCTTATATCAACAGTTCACACGCTACCGCGTGCGCTGCAGCTTAGTACTTCTTACGGCCCTTGAAACCACCGCGACGCTCGCCACCGAAATCGCGTCCACCGCGGTCCTTACGGAAACCGCCGTCGCGTCCACCGCGGTCGTTACGATCACGATCGCCGCGGAAACCGCCGCGGTCACTACGACCACCAAAGTCACGGTCGCCACGATCCTTACGGAAGCCACCATCGCGACCGCCACGGCGCTCGCCACCGAAGTCACGTCCACCGCGACCACCGCGTGAACCGCCGCCCTTGGGACCACGATCGCGCTGAATGTTAATGAACTGACCAGCAACCTTGGTGTCTTCCAAACGATTGAAGAAATCGCGGGGAAGATCCTCGGGCAAACCAACAATGGTGAAGTGCTGGCGAATATCGATGGAGCCGATCTGTGAGCCCTCGATACCGCCTTCATTGGTCAAAGCACCTACGATGCCACCGGGGTTAGCACCCGATGAACGACCAACATTGAGCTTGTACGAAACCATGCCCTCATCGTTATGCTGCTTGCGTCCACGACGATCTCCGTCGCGTCCACCGCGATCACGATCGCCACGATCGCGGTCACGACGCGGTTCAGGAAGTTCTTCTACGAAGAAAGGACGACCCTGCTGCGCGATAACAGCCAATGCAGCTGCAATTTCTTCGGGTTCAACATCGTGCTCATTGACGTAAGAGTCAACGATTTCACGGAAGACAGAGAGGTCTTCGGTTTCAATGGTGTCAGTGATCTGCTGAGCAAAACGAGTCTTACGGTTCTCGTTGACATCCTCTACAGAAGGCATGTGCATCTGCTCAACCTGCTGACGGGTAGCTTTCTCAATCTGACGCAGCATGTACTTTTCACGCGGAGTCATGAAGAGAATCGCTGCACCCTCGCGCCCTGCGCGACCGGTGCGGCCAATGCGGTGCACGTACGACTCAGTGTCGTGAGGAATGTCGAAGTTAACGACCAGTGAGATACGCTCAACGTCAAGACCGCGAGCAGCAACGTCGGTTGCAACCAGAATATCGATGCGACCATCGCGCAACGAGTCAACAGTACGTTCGCGCAAGTTCTGCGGAATATCACCGTTGATAGCTGCTGCCTGGTAACCGCGAGCCTTCAGCTTGTCAGCGAGCTCTTCGGTTTCCTTCTTGGTACGAACAAAGACGATAATGCCGTCGTAGTCTTCTACCTCAAGGACGCGGGTCATCGCCTCAAGTTTGTGAGAGTGCATGACCTGCATGTAGCGCTGCTTGATGTTTGCGCTGGTGGTGGTCTTCGACTTAACGCGAACCTCAACGGGATCAGTCAAGTACTGTTCCGCAATCTTGCGGATGGTTTTGGGCATGGTTGCTGAGAACAAAGCAACCTGCTTGGTATCGGGGGTGTCTGCAAGGATCTGCTCAACGTCCTCGGCAAAGCCCATGCGCAGCATCTCATCTGCCTCATCGAGCACGAGGTACTGCAAGTTTGAAAGATCCAAAGAACCCTTCTTGAGGTGGTCAATGACGCGGCCGGGAGTACCAACGACTACCTGCGCACCGCGCTTAAGACCGGCCAGCTGGGGGCCGTACGGTGAGCCACCGTAAACCGGAAGAACAGTGAAATTCTCCAGCTGGTTAGCGTAGGAGCTAAATGCTTCAGCAACCTGAAGCGCCAGCTCACGAGTCGGTGCCAGAACAAGCACCTGGGTGTCTTTAGAAACACCGTTTACATCAGAAAGCTCAGCCAAACGTGAGAGCACAGGCAAAGCAAATGCTGCAGTTTTACCGGTACCGGTCTGAGCCAGACCGACAACGTCGCGGCCTTCTAGAAGCAACGGAATGGTTTCAGCCTGAATCGGTGATGGCTTTTCGTAGCCAACAGCATCAATTGCTGCCTGCACACGAGCGTCCAAACCGAGATCGGTGAATCGAACGCCCTCATCTTCAGTAGTTTCGGGCTTAACGGTGTTAGCCTGAGCATCTTCGAGAGTGGGTTCTACGAATTCGGTGGTCAGATTAACAGAGTTATTTTCAGTCATTATTCTCTTCTCGAGTGGGTTGATACAGCCGGTTTTGGCTGTACTGCACGGCGTGTGCCCCATTGAAAAGTTCGCCTGATTCGACTGTGGTGGCAGTATATCCGCGCCACCTTCACACACTTCTGTTGAGATAAAACAAACAGAGACGATGGCCATATAAAGTGACCTGAAAGTTAGCGCTTGCGAACTTGAAAGTACTTGGAGAGGTTCTTTTTCAACCGCTATTTCATGTAGCGGGATGCTGGCAGCTTGGCTACCGAAGAACATTCTTGGACGGGGTTATACCGTTGATTGCGTATTTCACTCTACCCTACGCAGAACGTTTAAACGGGCACAGGTGATAGAGCGTACACGCAAAATTAGATGCGCTTCATCACGTAGACGGTACCAAAATGTGCAACTTCTTCGTATTGCGAGGTGTATAGTTCCCCCGCATACTGAACGGGGTTGTGGACGGGAGTTGAACCCCACGCTGAGTTCTCTTGATCGATCACAACGTAGTCGGGTGCGGGGTCATTTTTACCGCCAATCCAGTACACTTCGTGCTGTGGAATAAGGTAGGTGAGCACCGAGAGATCAGATGCCACGCTGACCCCCGCGGGTACAGCGTCCACAGCGCTTTTCTTGTTGGCTAGGTGTTGTTGGTAGGACGCGCTCTCGTAACTGTTGCCGGTGAGTTCACTCAACGGCAAGGACGGTGTTGAGAGTAGGGCAACCACGAGCGCGGCTACGGGCAATACCGGGTAGCCAATACGCTGCAAAATCAGTGAACGTTGCGAAGCCCGCTCACTACCGCGGCGCATCCACGGATAACGGGCATTGCGAAGAGAAACAATGACATCTAATAATGCGCAGAACACTACGGGCATGAGCACCAGTGAGTAATGCCAGCTTGTACCCCAATATCCTTCATTGGGTGAGAGAAAACGCCATGCCAAAGTTGGCAAAGCAACCAGCGCGATAGGGCTAAAAATCCATAAAAGGACGCCGGTGAGCAGAAGCGCTAACCAGGTGAGAGATTTTTCCCAGGGGAAAAACATGAGGCCTAGGCTTTGAAGCGGATCTGCCACAATTGCTTTGGCGTCAATCTTGTTGGAGTAGTCGAATACTCCACCCACATTGAAAGCCGGCAGAATAAGGGCAACCGAGGCGAGCGTCCAGAATATACCCCATGCACTGAGTATCAGTCCTAGGCTGGATCCTGCTCCAAGCAGAGGCGCCCAACGCCGTCTAGGTTTTTGCGCTTCGAGCGCAAGCGGAAAGAGTACGTCTTGGAGCGATGACAGCCAACCGCTGCGCAACATGGCTACTACACCGATTGCGGCAACGGTAAGGCCCATATCCTCTTTTACAAACACCAGCGGAAGAGCCCAAAACACGGCCCTTTTAACGTGGTTCTTCGGGGCATCACCTCGCGCTAAAACAAGGTGAGTTAGGGACGCCACGAGAAAGGGCAGGGCAAGGGCGACCTCATGAAATTGAACGGCCACAGCCTCTTGAATACCAAAGCTCAAGCCATAGGCAATACCCAGAAAAATAGCTCCCAGTAAAGGAATAAGACGGGCTGAAAAACGAATTAAAAGATAGACAGAAAAGCCGATCAGCAGATTTTGCACTACAAGTAGCGTGAACGGTGAGGGAAAGAGCTTATAGACTGGCCCGAGAACCAAGAGAATCGGATGAAAGTGATCGCCCCACAGATTAAATCCGTGCCCCTTGATGCTCACGATAGGTTGTTCAAAAGCGGCATAGGCTTTAGCCATCTGAGTGAAGATACCAAGATCCCACGAAGGGGTCACCCAATTCTTCCACTGCATCCATGAAAGCAGGGTGTAAAGACCGGCTACCAGAGCACCAACTACCGCAGCACTTATCTCAACCGCAACGCCGCTACGGTTCATAATGATTTGCTGTCCACTTTTTTCGACGGCAGAAACACTTCGGTCTGCAACCGCTCGATTCTTTGGTAAAGATGCTCTAACGCTCATTGCCCCTCCCTCATTTTCATACCGGTTAGATTACCGTAAAAATTACAGCACCTACGTAGACCCGTGAAAGAATAACCACATGCTCCGCGCCACACTCATGCTCACTCCCCCGCATCCTGTTAACATCACTCAGACATTAGGGCAGCTAGCGCGCGGACACTACGACCCTCTCTTTCGAGTAACAAAGAGCCAAGGGCGCACGAAGGTATGGACAACCGCCACTGCAGATGATGCTGCCGTGCTGTTGAGCTTCGATAGAAAACCCGAGAATATCTTTAGTCTTCACGAACGACTCATGCGTCCTATTAGGGTGCGCCTATGGAGCGAGTCACCCCAAGCATTACACAGCATCAGCGCATCAATGCCCAGCTGGTTAGGTTTTGGGGACGACTGGTCACATTTTACCGAGCACCCCGCTTATGGCGATCTGCCCGAAAAGTTGCTGACTGCCCACAAAGAGAACCCAGGCATCCGGATTCCCTCAACCGGACAGCTCACCCGACATGCTATTACTGCAATCGCCGAGCAACGCGTCACCGGAATCGAGGCAATGGGCGGGTTACGAGCCATCACGCAACGATACGGGCACAACGCTCCTGTCTCTGATGACCCGGACCAGCCACCCAACCTCAAAGTTTTTCCGGACGCGGGCACTTGGGCGTCCCTTTCCTCGTGGGTCTGGCACACCAGCGGTTTTGACGGTGCCCGTTCGCGAGCAATTGTGGAATATGCCCAACGGGCAGAGTCTTTAGAACACCTGCTTCGAACAGGAGGCGTCAATGACATAGCGCGTGCGCTTCAGTCAGTACCCGGCATTGGCCCGTGGACGATTGCTGAAACTCTTCAGCAAACGGTTGGACACCCCGATGCTATTAGTGTGGGTGATTATCACTTGGCACATACGGTAGGTTACGCGCTTACCGGAAAGCGAACAGACGATGCGGGAATGGTAGAACTTTTACGTCCTTGGGCGGGCCACCGGCACCGCGTTGTCACCCTTATTAAGGTGGCAGGAATTCAAGAACCTCGCAAAGCTGCCCGCTTGGCACCGCAAGATCACCGTTTTCACTAGGGCGCCCAACGATACAAAAAAGAACCGGTCTCACACAGAGACCGGTCCTTCTATCTAAAATTCTTACTTTGCTTCTTCGTTAGCCTGTGCTGATTCAGCCTCAGCGACCTGCTTGTGAACCTCTGCCATGTCCAAGCCCTTGACTGCGTCAAGAACCTGGTCAAACTGAGGACCGTTCAACGCACCGGGCTGAGAGAACACTAGCACGCCTTCGCGGAAAGCCATCAAGGTCGGAATAGAGGTAATACCCGCAGCTGCTGCCAACTGCTGCTGATCTTCGGTATCTACCTTCCCAAACGCAATATCATCGTATTTTTCTGATGCAGCTTCAAACACGGGAGCGAACTGCTTACAGGGACCACACCAATCTGCCCAGAAATCGAGGAGCAGAATGTCGTTGTTTTCAACAAGTTCGGTCAAATTCTCTTGAGTTACTTCAATCGTAGCCATGATTTACACGCTACAGGGTTCTGCATAGTTTTTACAGAGGTTTCTCTCTCAATGAATCACAGAGCACTCACAACGAGAGTTTGACCGTAAAACTGCCCCCCTCCGCAAAGAAACACAGGTGCAGTTGTTGCAGGGGCTTTCAACAAGACCGCTATATTCCCACTGATTTTAGGAACATTTTTTAAACAAAAAATCCCGACTCTTACGAGTCGGGATTATCTGTGGCAGATGAGGGATTTGAACCCCCGTAGGCAATGCCAGCTGATTTACAGTCAGCCCCCTTTGGCCGCTCGGGTAATCTGCCGCGTACAACGCTTGAAAACTTTCGTTCTCATTTGCGCGAACATGAATACTCTACCGAACATTTCTGAAAATCAAAAATCTAAATTGTGCTTTGTGACGAAAGCCACCGATATTCTTTAGGATGCGGCTTCCAGTTCGGCTTCACGCACCAAACGCATCTCAAAATTTTCTAAGTACTGGTAAGCCTGTTGAACCGTGCTGAGTTCAGAACGAACCTCGCGAATCATGTTTTCTTTCACCGCTTCAAAACGCTGAATATGATCTGAACGCTCAAGCGTCAAACCAACTTTGTCGAGCTCAGGAAACTCGTGATTATCACGATCTTGCTCACCCCACGCGAAACGCGATTCGGTATCCTCGCGAATAATTTCCTCAACGATAGCTGCGTACTCATCAAGAACGTCTGCATTCTTATCAGCAATCGCCATTGGCTTCCTCTTTTCTAAAGGTGCGGCACTTTCCACATCCTGTTTACGCCGAAGATTTTCTTCATACGCCTGCCCCCTAGGACAGCAAACAGCTTGCTACCTTTTAGGGGACAATTACCATTGTTCGCTCGAAAGATTAACAGAAGCTGAGAAAGCGGTCACAGTTAGGTAACGATTAGGAAAGCTCTTCACATATACACGTAACCTGACACACCCACAAAGAACCCTGTACCGTTAATATCAAACGCGCTCGCCCGTAGCGCTAACGAACGAAAGGACAGCCTCATGGCTAGCGATTCATCATTCGATATTGTTTCAAAAGTAGACAAACAAGAAGTTTCCAACGCCCTCAACCAAGCTCAGAAAGAAGTAGCACAGCGCTACGATTTTCGCGGTGTAGGTGCAGAAATTGACTTCTCCGGCGAGAAGATTCTCATCAAAGCAAACTCCGATGAACGCGCGCTTGCCGTACTAGATGTCTTCCAGTCCAAGCTAGTCAAGCGCGGCATCTCCTTGAAATCACTCGATGCAGGTGAGCCCTACGCGTCCGGCAAGGAATACCGCATCGAAGCATCCATCAAAGAAGGTATTGCTCAAGACGACGCCAAAAAGATCTCCAAGATTATTCGTGAAGAAGGCGCAAAGGGCGTCAAAGCAACTATTCAAGGCGATGAACTACGCGTCACTTCTAAATCACGCGACGACCTTCAGGACGTTATCGCCCTACTCAAGGGCAAAGACTTGGACGTTGATCTGCAGTTCACTAACTACCGCTAAGCGGGGCTGAGCTCAATAAGCTCACGTTTCAAGCACTAAAAAGCGTCCATCTGACACCAGATGGACGCTTTTTCTATGAAGTTTTAGTACTGCCCCATACCGCGAGCCATATCTTGCAGGCGGGCGATGCGTTGCTCCATAGGAGGGTGGGTGCTCATCGCATTTCGCAACCCACCAAAGGGGTTAGCAATCATCATTGCAGCTACGCCCTCTGTTTTTTGATTGTTGGGATTCATCGGTACACGCGCAATACCACCGTGGAGCTTGCTCAGCGCCGAGGCAAGGGCCAGAGGATCGCCCGTTAGCTTTGCGCCGTCTTCATCAGCATCGTATTCTCGAGTGCGGCTAATTGCCATCTGGATAGCACCTGCGGCTAACGGTCCCAAAAAAGCGATGACCAAAGAGCCCAGGACGCCGGTGCGGTTTTCATCGCGATTACCACCGAACATCATCGAAAATGACAGCATCTGACCGATGGTTCCGATGACGCCTGCTACCGCAGCAGCAATGGACCCCGTGAGGATATCGCGGTTATACACGTGCATCAGCTCATGTCCCAGCACACCTCGCATCTCACGCTCATCCAGTAGCTGCAAAATACCCTCAGTACAACAAACCGCCGCGTTTTCAGGGTTACGGCCCGTGGCAAAAGCATTCGGGGTTGCGGTGGGCGCAACATACAGACGCGGCATAGGCTGCTGAGCACGTGCCGAAAGTTCTTCGACAATAGCGTAAAGACCGGGGACTTGCTCCCGAGTTATCGGATAAGCATTCATGCTCCGCAACGCCAATTTATCCGAATTCCAATAGCTATAAGCAATGCTAATCAGCCCCATCAAAGACATCAGCAAAATAAAAAAGCTATTGTTCGTAAAATACGCCAGAAAAACACCGATAAGCACCAAAAATGCCATCAGTCCGCCCATGAGCAGTGCAGTTTTAAGCCCGTTATTGTGGTTATGCACCGTAGATCCAATGTCCTTTCAAGATCGCCAAAGATTACAGTTCTAAAGTACCTGGATTTTTTGTGAGTTTGCCGTGACAACACCCTATATATGGTGGAGACCCCGCTATAGGCGGGGTCTTCACAGTTCTTACGGCACGCGTTCCTCTTTATCCGCTGATGCGAGCGGTTAGTACTCTGTCATAACCGTAGATGTACTCCATGCCCGGATAAAACCAGCGGCTATCTACGAACTTCTTGGGCAACCACTTTCTCTCTATAAAGTCCTGACCGTTTTCGACGTAATGGTATGAGACAAAGTAGTGAGTGGATGGATCAGGAGTCTCAAAGCTACTTTGAGAGAAAGACGCTATCCACTGCTTAAAAGCAAAAGGATTACTGACGTATCTAGGCACCTGGCGCTCATCGACGACCGGGGCCGGATCTACTGGAGTAATCCCCTGGTTATCGGGATCTGGTGCTGCCCTATCTTCCCCGTCGAGCGGGGCAGGTACTGGCGCAGGATCAACCGGTTCAACCGGTTCATCCACAGGCGCTGGATCAACTGGTTCATCCACAGGCGCTGGGTCAACTGGTTCATCCACAGGCGCTGGGTCAACTGGTTCGTCCACAGGGTCCGGAACAGGCTCAGGGTCCACCGGATTATCTACGGGAGCAGGAACCGGAGCAACCGGATTATCTGCAGGTGCTGGATCAACGGGTTCTTCTACGGGAGCCGGCACAGGATTAGGGTCAGCTGGATCCACTACAGGTGCAGGCTCAGGGGATGGGAGAACCGGGTTATCCGCGGGATGAGGCACGGGATTAAGCGGATCCTCTGCGGGTGTCGGGCTAGCTGGCACAACGCCCGGTTCGGGCTGATTTTCTTCAGGCGAAGCAGCAGGTTCAGAATAGTTCGACCCGGGTGTGGGCGATGGGCTCTGAGTATCAGGAGAACTGTCGTTCTCCTCGCGTACACCATCTACAACGATTGATGGTAGAGAAGAATCGCCACCTGCAGAGACAACTTCTTGACCTCCTGCGTCGGCACGGTTCTGGGAAGATGGGAGGTTTCCTGAAAAAGCACCACCGGCTAAAGGCAAGAAATTCTCTGCAGAGGTGTCTCCAGAGCCCTGTGCAAGACTCTCAGGGGAGTCACTACCCGTCTCCGCAACTGAAGTATTCGCAGGGTTAAAGCTAGATGCCCCAGCGACGGAGTCGCCCAACCCCGCTAACGCAAGCGAACCGGAACGTGTTGAGCTGTCAGTTACATCGCTCGATGATGCCGGCGCCTGTGAGCTGGCCATGGTTCGCTGAGTTTCTGCGGATTCTCCTGGCGCAGAGCTTTCAACAGAAGACTTCACATTGGGGTTTACGGATTTTTCACCATTTTCAAAGTCACTGGATGCAGCTACGGGTTCTTCTGCAAAGTTATGGATACCTACCGAGATGCCACCAACTACAGCAGCCAAGGCTAGAGCACCTCCACCCACAATGGCTAGCGGAGTAGTTCCCGCTGTAGATATCCATGTAGAGGGACGGCTAATTCCAAAAATCTTGGCGCTTTCGGATGATGAGGCTGTCTGGTGAGAGCGCGCGTCCAAACCGGAGGCAGAGGTGGATGAGCTTGCCGCAGATGCGCCACCCAAGGTGCCCGCAACAGCGGTTTTGCTGATGAAACTCAGGACAGTTGCGCCATCGGTTGTCCACGGAACAAGGCCAGCAAGTACAGGAAATACCCATACGCGCATAGATTTGTTAATACCTAGGAGTGAGAGGTACTCAGAGGTGCAGTAGGTGCAATCTTCAAGGTGCTCTCGCACCTGTTGCGTGCGTCGTTCGCTCAGTGATTCGCGAACGAGAGCGGGCAAATAATCAAAGTATTTTTGGCATTGCACTGTTTGCGGTGCTGACTGGTGAGCTCGCAAGAACCCTTCGCGCAGACTCTCACGTGCTCTAACAGCGAGCGCTGAGACCGCATTGGGCGTGAGGTCTAGAACGGTTGCGATTTCGCGGGGTTTGCGTTCTTCGACTTCGGTAAGCCATAGAACTGACTGCCATCGCTCGGGCATGGCCGTAAAGGCTTTGATGAGCTCATCAGAATCTTTGAGTTGCAAAACAGTTTCGTCAAAAGTTGCTAGGTTCTCTAGCGACTCGCTGTCTGCGGGCACCTCGCGTCCTCGAATCAAACCAAATTTGCCGGCAAGGTGGGCAATGGTGGTGGAGAGGTAGCCACCCATAAAGGTGGTGGGTCCGTTGCCATTTCTTAGGGCTTGTAGGATGCGCGCAAATGCTTCTGCCACAATATCTTCGACGGTGCCGGGATCGCTGGTGTGCTTATAGGCGATAGCTTGGGCAGTCGAACGGTAGCGCTCATAGAGGGTGCCGTATGCACCTTCTTCGCCTGCGCGTACAGCTTTTAGCAGAACTTCATCAGAAAGTTCTGTTGTGGAGTCCTCGAGCAATGAGTACGACGGGGTAATGATGAGCCTCTATCTTGTGTGGTTTTAATAAGTGAGGGGAATAAGCGTGGGCACTTGTTATCGAATTGCAATTCTTACCGGCTTCGATATTTAGCATGGGAAATATCGTGCGCGATGACTGTCTGTAGGGAGCAAAGACGGCTGTTTGCATGCAGGATAACTACGCTTCACCTTACCCCTCTAACGTTACCGCCTAGTATCATTTAGTAACAATGCTCTGCGTAGACTTAACTTCATTGATTCACATCACTTAAACATTAGAACAAACACTCTCTAGTTTACCGAAAGTCCATGTCAGCTAATTGTCGGACATCAAATTTTTTATTGTGAATTGTTCATAATAAATTATAGACTATAAGCATGGCTACGATACAACCCACGCAAAAGGATCGCCCCGGTACGCAAACGAGTGACGCGATTCGCCATGCCTGGACCCAAGAACTTCGGGCGCACGGGCGTCGCGTAACCAAACAACGACTTGCCGTACTCTCTGCGGTACACCACAATCCGCATGCCACCGCCGACGCCATCGTGGCTAGCGTGCGCGATGAGCTTCCGACAATCACCATGCAGTCCATCTATGTAGTACTTGCAGATCTCACGAGCATCGACATGCTCCGCAAATTCGAACCCCCTGGAACGCCTGCACTCTACGAGACCCGCACCGGCGATAACCATCACCACGCTTTTTGCATCCGCTGCCTACGTGTTGAAGACGTCGATTGCGCAGTAGGTGAGGCACCCTGCCTCATCCCCAGCGAACATCACGGAATGACTTTTATCAGCGCAGATGTCCTCTATCGGGGTATATGTGCAGACTGTCAGCGCGAGATCAATGCAGAGCTGACCTCAGACACCTTACGTTCATCATAATTTTTCCCGGTTTCAACCTGTTATCACAGCTTGCACCCAGCGCAATAGAAGTACACTTATCATCAACTGATACCAATCCATCAAAGGAGCTGAATATGACTGGCAACCCCATTAACAAGCCCGGTACATTCACCACCACCAACACCGGTACCCCCGTGGCATCGGATAACGATTCATTGACCGTTGGCAAGGACGGCCCCATTGTCCTGCATGACGTCTACACCGTCGAAAAACTCGCACAGTTCAACCGCGAGCGCGTTCCCGAACGCGTAGTACACGCCAAGGGGTCCGGCGCTTTCGGCGTATTTGAGACTACCGAAGACGTTTCTCAGTACACCAAGGCTGCGCTTTTCCAGCCCGGTGTAAAAACTGAGATGCTAGCCCGTTTCTCATCTGTGGCAGGCGAACAGGGCTCCCCCGACACCTGGCGTGACCCCCGCGGCTTCTCGCTCAAGTTCTACACCACCGAGGGCAACTACGACCTCGTCGGCAACAACACCCCGATCTTCTTCATCCGCGACACCATCAAGTTCCCGGATTTCATTCGCTCACAGAAGCGTCAGCCCGATTCAGGTCTGCGCGACCACACCATGCAGTGGGATTTTTGGAGCCTGCGCACAGAATCAGCCCACCAGGTAACCTGGCTGATGGGTGACCGCGGCACTCCCAAGAGCTTCCGCCACATGGACGGCTTTGGTTCACACACCTATCAGTGGATCAACGCTGACGGCGAGCGTTTCTGGGTGAAGTACCACTTCAAGACCGACCAGGGCAATGACCACCTCACAGACCAAGAAGCAACCGAGCTTGCCGGCACTGACCCTGATTATTACCGCAAGGACCTTTTTGATTCCATCAAGAACGGAGACTTCCCCAGCTGGACTCTCTACGTTCAGATTATGCCCTTTGAGGACGCGAAGACCTACCGCTTTAACCCCTTCGACCTCACCAAGGTATGGCCGCACGCTGATTACCCGCTGATCAAGGTGGGCAAGATGACTCTGAACAAGAACCCTGATAACTTCTTCGCCCAGATTGAGCAGGCGGCTTTCTCACCGAGCAACTTTGTTCCCGGTATCGCAACCTCACCCGACAAAATGTTGCTCGGCCGCATCTTCTCGTACGCAGATGCTCAGCGCTACCGGGTAGGCACCAACTACGCGGACCTACCCGTGAACTACGCAAAGAACGCTGAAGTGAACTCCTACTCGAAGGAAGGCGCTATGCGCTACACCTTCAACGACCCGTCAACCGCTGTATATGCTCCCAACTCATTTGGTGGTCCG
>JBHWPN010000094.1:0-20821 GCA_043424895.1 Rothia sp. (in: high G+C Gram-positive bacteria)
ACCAGCAACAACAACCCTATAAACTTCTCAAAACCACCGTCTGACTAGGAGTTTCAACCACTCCCTCGCCGCGACGACTCATACAACTATACGCACCTGCCCACCGGTGTGCAACTCGAAAACCAGTACCCTACGTCACAAACAACGAGTCTTAACCACATTTCCCCACGTCAACCCACGAAAACCAAGCCTAAAACATTTTTCAAAAAAGTTTAAGAATGCTATTTACCCTAGTAAACCGCATATTTTTGTAAGGCAGGACATAATCCTGCATCACACAAAAACACAAAACGGGATCTTTCTGCATGAAAGATCCCGTTTTACAAATAATTAGCCGGTACTAGGCAACCTCTACAACCGCCATGTTCTTCTTACCGCGTCGTACAACCGCATACTTACCCAAAAGAAGTTGGTCAGAGGAGATAGTAGCGTCCTCTCCCTGCACCTTCACATTGTTGATAGCGGCGCCGCCCTCCTTCAACGTACGACGAGCTGCCGACTTCGATTCTGATAAACCGGTCTCAGTCAAGACAGTAATCATGTCTAGCTCATCAGCAGTCAAGACAGCGTGCGGTAGTTCAGCAGTCGCTGCTTTCAAAGTTGCCTCATCCAAAGCCTCAAAATCGCCTTTGCCAAACAAAGCCTCAGACGCCGCGATTACCTTGCGGGTTGCATCCTCACCGTGCACCATCTTAGTAACCTCATACGCCAATGTTTTCTGAGCTTCGCGCTTGAAAGGTGCTTCTTCAGTAATCTGCTGTAGTTGAGCAATTTCTTCGCGAGTCTTAAAAGTGAAAACCTTGAGACGATCAGCTACATCGGCATCCGCTGTATTCAACCAGAACTGGTAGAACGCATACGGTGAGCACATCTCAGGATTGAGCCAAATAGCATTACCCTCACTCTTACCGAACTTTGTTCCATCCGAGTTTGTAATCAAGGGAGTACCAATAGCGTGTACGTGCTTACCCTCAGTCTTACGGACCAGCTCAGTACCTGAAGTCAAGTTACCCCACTGGTCAGAACCACCAGTTTGCAATGAACAACCATAGCGACGGTTCAGCTCACGAAAATCATTACCCTGCAAAATCTGATAAGAGAACTCGGTGTACGAGATGCCCTCATCAGAATTCAGACGTTTAGCAACAATCTCTTTCTTCACCATGGTGCCCACGCGGAAGTTCTTACCAATCTCACGCAGAAAATCAATAGCAGAAAGTTCTGAAGTCCACTCAAGGTTATTGACCATCCGAGCAGCGTGCTCACCCTCGAAATCCAAGAATCGTTCAATCTGCTCACGCAAATTATCAACCCATCCCTGAACAACCTCAGGAGAATTAAGAACGCGCTCTGAAGTCTGACGGGGATCGCCAATCAAACCTGTTGCGCCACCCACAAGCCCCAGAGGGTTGTGTCCAGCCAGCTGAAGTCGACGCATCAGCAACAACTGCACAAGATGCCCCAGGTGCAAAGATGCCGCGGTGGGATCATAACCCGTATAGAAAGTCAATGACTCCTCAGCCAACGCTTTTTCAAGTGCGGCCTCATCGGTAGAAACGTGAACGAGTCCACGCCATTTCAGTTCTTGCCAGATGTTCTCAAAAGAATCATCGTTATGCTGTTCTGCCAAATGCTGAGCAGTCAAGACTTACTCCAATTCAAACTAAGTGCGGTATACAACCGAGATGTCTAAAAAAATACCAGTTCTCGTTCAGCTATTCCACCGGCCTACCCACCCTACGAACCAATGGTTTAGACCAAATAAGAAAGCCGCTATTTGATTCCAGCCGGAAGTGGCTTTGATGCTACCAAGTGCAAACGCTGAGTAGGACGCGTCATTGAAACATACAAATCTCCTACTGAGCCATTAGCTGCCTCAACAAGGTCTGCGGGTTCAACAATAATGACAACATCGAATTCAAGCCCCTTAGCCTCCCACGGTGTAAGCACAAGAATCTGATGCTCTAGCGCACTCTCGCTGGTGCCCGTCTTTCCTCTATGCGCGCGTCCTACAGCTTGAGCTACCTCGGCATACTGACGAGGATCGACGATAACGCCGATAAGTCCACCGCCGGAAACCTCAACCTCGTGAGACACGGTCTCTACTGTTTGATCGATTAGCTGCTGGGACGAAACTTCAACGATTAGAGGACCAGACTCGCCCTCGCGCACTGCACGCGGGGCAGAAATTTCAAGACCAGCCGCACGGGCTACAGCTACCGCAGCATCCGAAATCTGAGCCGGAGTACGGTAGTTAACAGTCAGTTCATCAAGGTGGAAACGCTCACCCACGAACGGCTCCAGCGCCTGCGCCCACGACTTAGATGCTGCTGCCGAAGATGCCTGCGCGATATCACCCACGATGGTAAAAGACTTCATTGGACAACGACGCATCAAAAGACGCCATTGCATGGGAGAAAGTTCCTGAGCCTCATCTACCACCACGTGTCCGTAAGCCCAAGTGCGATCCGCGTGAGCAGCCGATGCAGCAGTCATACGACTAATGCTCTCCTCGTTGAGGTTAGTAATCTGCTCAGCAGTAATAATGCCATCAGCACCAATATCCTCAAGCGCATAATGCATATTCTCCAACGCCTTATTCGCGTTTTCGATATTAGCTTTATGTTCAGCAGCAGCACGAGCAGCAGCAGCGGCACCGGTGACCTTAGAAAAATCTCCCAGCAGTTCGGCAGCCTCATCAAGTAAAGGAACATCCGACTCTGTAAAAGGTGCATCCGCTGAACGATACAAAAGTTCGCGCTCAGCATCTGATAACAAACCCGCAGTCGCAGACTCAAGATACTGACGCTTAGAAAACAGCGAGCGCACCAAAGTCTCGGGAGATAAAGGCATCCATAAAAGGTTCAGCGCGCGTCGAACATCCAAGGACTCTCGAACATCATCTTGAAGATAAGGACGATCCACCGCGCGTCCTGCAGAAGCATCCAGTTTTTCGTTGAGCTGTTTAGTGAGGTCTTTGAGCAGAACCTTCACAAAAGTCTCGCGAGCCTCATTATGGCTCTTACCCGTTGAACGAGCAGTGGCGCGAGCATGCTTCACCATTTTGGGAGTCAGCTCAACGTCGGTTGAATCAACGTATAGACGCTGGTTCTCAGCGGGTACTTTTTGACGATCGGCAACAGCTTGTTTAATAACATCTGTCATCGTGAGGCTACCTTTAACGCGAGCAACCTCAGGGTTGGTTTCTGCTACCGCGCGCAGTCCGGGGTAGAGAGTTGCCAATGAGGACATCACAACACCGGTCTCGCCCAAAGACGGCAAGACACGTTCGATGTACCACATGAACGAAGCACTAGGACCAACCACCAAAACGCCAGAGTTATTCAAGCGTTCCCGGTATGAGTACAAGAGATAAGCCGCACGATGCAAAGCCACAGCGGTTTTACCGGTGCCAGGACCACCTTGCACTACGCGCACTCCCGGCAAATCAGCGCGAATAATCTTATCCTGCTCAGCTTGAATCGTTGCCACGATATCGCCCATGCGGCCGGTACGCTTACGGTTCAAAGCAGCAAGAAGTGCCCCCTCGCCATGCAAAACGTCATCATCGTCCAAAACCGAGGCATCAAGCACATCGTCTTCAATACCAACAACTTCACGGCGCTCTAACATCAGGTGGCGACGACGACGAACTCCTTGACGGTCAAAAGCTGTCGCTTGATAGAAAGTACCTGCCTCCGGAGCACGCCAGTCAATCATTAACCGTTCGTGATCCTCAGTAGCCAAACCAATGCGACCAATATAGCGCGAGCTGTCATCGTCCATATCTAACTTGCCAAAAACCAGGCGATGATCCACAGCATTCAGCTGGGCCAAACGATCCTCATAGTGTTGCGCGTAGGCATCGCGTTCCGAGCGGTTCTGATGGCCGCCAATAGACTGGTTACGACGAACACTCTTTAGCTTGGATTCGTTCTCAGCACGCAACTGATCAAGGCGTGTATAGAGCATCGAGACATACTCTCGCTCCACTGCAATCTGCTGAGCTAACGCATCCTTAGATGCCTGAGTTTCCTGCTCATTTTGACGCTGTTTAGATTCGGTCACGAGCACCCTTCCTCGGAAGAAATAATAGATTCTGCACCAAAGTAAATAAGACTGTAAAAAGTCCTGTGCACAGAAAGCGGAGATTAATCTTACTCGCTTTTACCCGCGACTGAAACCCGCCACTTCGCAAGGCCCTCTGCCACTTATGAAAATAGCTAAGGACGCGAGTACTCACGCGTCCTTAGCTATTGTTCTTACTAATTTTATTCAGTAGTTAGACTGAGGGTCTCTACACGATGGTTACCCATCTTATCTCGCCCGCCTAAGCCGTCGAGCTCCATTAAAAAGCCCACCCCGGCTACCTCAAGTTTTGCTTGTTTCATCAAAGAAATTGCAGCTTGCACGGTACCACCGGTTGCCAAAATATCATCAAGAATCAGCACCCGTTCTCCAGCGGGAATATCTTCCTTATGAATTTCAATGGCTGCAGTACCGTACTCTAAGGTGTACTCCGCCTGGAAAGTCTCACGAGGAAGCTTGCCTGCTTTACGAACCGTCATCACACCCTTGCCCGTTTTATAAGCAAGAGCAGCCGCCATCAAAAACCCACGCGCTTCAACGCCAGCGACGATATCGTAAGTACCCTCAAAACGATCCGCAAGTTCATCAATGCTGCGTTTGAAAGCCACCGGGTTAGCAAACAGTGTTGTAACGTCGTAGAACAAAATCCCCTCGTGCGGAAAGTCCGGGATCTGTGCGCAAGCAGCAGGTACAAGCTCATCAATAGGCATATCAGCAAAATTAGGCTGAGACATTAAAAACCTTAGAAAAATCGATAGTAAACCAGATGCAAGTATACGGCACTGCACCATAGATAAAACTGAGCCGGGAATGAGATAAGCCCAAGAACCGCACCTCTCAAAGATAAGTTGCTGGCTCCAGCTGGTTTACATTCCCGGCTCAGTGTCTTGATAAATCTTTACCCTGGATACTAGCTGACCACAGGGGTGCGCAGGGCAAACTCACGCTGAGGAGCCAGCTCATTTTTCAGCTGAGTCAGCTGTTGCTCCACAGCAGACGGTGCGGTACCACCCTGAGCGCTGCGGGAATTGAGCGAGCCCTCCACCGTCAATACTTCACGCACCTGCGGGGTAAGATCAGGTGAAATCTGAGCAAAATCTTCGTCCGTAAGATCCCAGAGTTCGATACCTTTTTCTTCGCACACGCGCACTGCATCGCCGGCAACTTCGTGAGCAACTCGGAAAGGTACGCCCTGACGAACTAGCCACTCAGCAACGTCAGTAGCTAAAGCAAAACCCTGCGGGGCAAGCTCAGCCAAACGTTCAGTATTGAACTCCAGAGTGTCTACCATGCCCGAGACAGCAGGTAACAGAACCTCTAGCTGATCAATCGCATCGAAAACAGGCTCTTTGTCTTCTTGCAGATCACGGTTATACGCTAGCGGTAGAGCCTTGAGCGTAGCCAACAAACCGGTAAGATCACCGATAAGACGCCCCGCCTTACCGCGGGCAAGCTCAGCGATATCCGGGTTCTTCTTCTGCGGCATAATGGATGAGCCTGTTGAGAAGCTATCGTGCAATTTTGCAAACGAAAACTCTTTAGTAGCCCACAGAATTACTTCTTCGCTCAGACGCGAGAGATCAACTGAAATCATTGCAGCGATCCAAGCGAATTCAGCATACACATCGCGAGAAGCAGTGCCATCAATCGAGTTCCAGGTCGCAGAGTTGAAGCCCAAATCTTCTGCTACAGCCTCAGGATCAAGGCCCAGTGAAGACCCAGCGAGCGCGCCTGAACCATAGGGCGAAACAGCTGCGCGCTTGTCCCAGTCCAAGAGGCGATCTAAATCACGGCTCAAAGCCCAGCCATGAGCCAGCAAATGATGCGACAGCAAGACCGGCTGTGCGTGTTGAAGATGAGTACGACCGGGCATAGGAGCGTAGGGATGCTTCTCTGATTGGGCAATCAGTGCGTCGATAACCGCTACTACCCCACCGGCAATGATTGAGGCATGATCACGCAAATACATACGCCCCAGGGTTGCAATCTGATCGTTGCGGGAACGACCAGCACGCAATTTACCGCCGAGCTCAATCCCAGCACGTTCAATCAAACCTTTTTCAAGAGAACCGTGAACATCTTCATCTGATTCAGCCGGTGTGTACTGCCCCGAACGGACATCTGCCTCTAGCTGGTCAAGAGCATCGAGCATCCCGCTTAGTTCTTCATCGGTTAACAAACCAGCTTTTTGCAAAACGCGAGCATGAGCACGAGAGCCCGCAATATCGTAAGGGGCCAAGCGCCAGTCGAATTGAGTTGACTTTGAAAGAGCCGCTAAAGCATCTGATGGACCGCCCGAGAATCGACCGCCCCAGAGCGCGCCGTCGTTAGTACCGTGTTTTTCGTGAGAAGACATCATAAAACCTTGTTAATAACCGATGGTTGAACTGTTTACTCTAAGCCTAAGGGCTCGGAAACAATTTTTCCGAGCCCTTGTTGCCTAGTGAGACTTAAAGAGAGTCAACGCCCAAACGCTGATCGCGACTTGAAGCAACCTTAGAAGACATACCAAAGATTTCGATAAAGCCACGTGCCTGAGACTGATCGAAGCTATCGCCTTCATCGTAAGTTGCCAGGTTGAAGTCATACAAAGAAGTCTCTGAGCGGCGACCGGTCACAACCGCGCGTCCACCGTGCAGATCCATACGGATTTCGCCGTTCACCATCTTCTGGGTATCGGTGATGAAAGCATCCAAAGACTTCTTCAGCGGGGAGAACCACTGACCATCGTAGACAAGTTCTGTCCAGCGCTGACCTACGGTCTTCTTGAAACGAGCCTGTTCGCGCTCGATAGTGACGTTTTCGAGTTCCTTATGAGCTGCAATCAACGCCATAGCACCAGGAGCTTCGTAGATTTCACGAGACTTGATACCTACCAAGCGGTCTTCAACCACGTCGATGCGCCCAATACCCTGAGCGCCTGCGCGGCGGTTCATTTCCTGGATTGCCTGCAAGGGAGTAACTGCCTTGCCATCAATTGCTACCGGAATACCTTCTTTGAAAGTAATAACTACGGTGTCAGGCGCCGGGGAGAAAGTGGGATCATCAGTGTAATCATAAACGTCCTTGCTAGGAGCATTCCAGATATCTTCAAGGAACCCGGTTTCTACCGCGCGTCCCCATACGTTCTGATCGATAGAGAAAGGGTTCTTCTTGGTGGTAACGATCGGCAAGTCGTTCTTTTCGGCGTAATCAATTGCTTTATCACGAGTCAAAGCAAGATCGCGCACGGGAGCAATGCACTTGAGGTCGGGACCAAGGGTTTGAATACCTACTTCAAAACGAACCTGGTCGTTGCCTTTGCCAGTGCAACCGTGAGCAACGGTGGTCGCACCAAATTGACGCGCAGCTTTTACCAGGTGCTTAGAAATCACGGGACGCGATACAGCAGAAACCAGCGGGTAAGCATCCATGTAGAGAGCGTTAGCCTGCAAAGCGGGCATACAGTATTCATTAGCGAATTCATCGCGTGCATCTGCCACATAAGCCTCTACTGCGCCGCAGTCTAGGGCGCGCTGACGGATGGTTTCAAGATCTTCGCCGCCCTGTCCCACGTCAACAGCCATTGCAACAACTTCGGCGCCGGTTGCCTCCGCAATCCATCCGATAGCTACTGAGGTGTCTAGACCACCTGAATAGGCAAGTACGATGCGCTCTTTCATTGCAGTTCCTTTCAAAGTTTTAACCAATTACACATAATTATTCACGAGCTTACATATATATGCAAATCGGATACGAGAAAGATGAAAAAACCTTAATCTTTTCCTCATCAAACTTTCAAAGATATCAGGCAGACTAGAAATCATGTTGAAGAAATACCTATTTGCAGCCATCGTTGTCACAGCCATTTTATGCCTGGGTCTGCAAACGTATAGCTTCACACGCACAGAACAGACACCAGAAATAGAAGATACACCCGTAACGGTCCCTCAAAAGGATGAGTCAACAGCTACACCTTCTACCGGCGAATCCCCCGGCCACGCTAACAGTCCAACCCCTCAGCAGCCATCTTCCGGATCTGAGAATACACCGGGGACGCAAGAGAATCAGCCTGCACCAACATCTACAGAGGCAATCCCTCAACCGCCGGTGCAACAGGCACCTGCCAGCAACCAACCCGTACCGGTGCAACCTGCCCCAGAAATTCAGTACTACACAGACGATGATGACGACCAGCCCGACCTAGAGGAGGATGACGATGATGACGACTAATACTCAAGCGCCGTCACGCCAGACAGCTGCATCGTCCTCACGCTGGCGCATCGTTGCCTGGATGATGCTAGCTACATCTTTTGCGCTACTGAGTTTAATCATCAGCGTACGCGAGGTTCTGCTTGCCCAAATTACAAAAAGCGCAAATGAAAATGTAGTGCACGAGCTAGGTGAATTCAGACAATTTACAAATATTGGAGTAAATCCCGCCACAGCAGAGCCCTTCGATAATCTCGAAGACACCCTACGTACGTTTATATCCAGACAGTACTCAGGGTATTCGGAACAGCTCATCGGCACCGTCGGCACACAAGTTCTCTACCTCAAAGAACAAGATGACCACGCCACAGCAACGGGATATAGACTCCACCAAGACCGAAAGCTGCTCACCTCAATTCGTGAGAGCAAAGAGAACTCGGGAATCGAAGATACTCCGGCGGGCCCCATCCACTGGGGCAAGGTAGATGTTGAGCTCGACTCAGCATCTAACAACCAAACAGGGCAATTAATCGTTGTGGAATACACGCAACCCCAGCTCGATGACGTGCGATTCATTGTGAACACTATGATCGCCATCGGCATCTCTGGCCTACTACTCACAGCCGTGTTTTCCTGGTTTATAGCCGGTCAGATCTTAAAACCCATTCGAACCTTGCGCACAGTTGCTGAAGATATAACAGATAAAAACATTTCAGCCCGCGTGCCCGTTCGAGGAGACGATGATATTGCCGCCATGTCCATGACTTTCAACCAAATGTTAGACCGGCTAGAAGAAGCATCGGTTACCCAACGACAATTTCTAGACGATGTAAGCCACGAGCTCAGAACGCCCATCACCATTGTGCGTGGCCACCTAGAACTCATGGATCGGTTCACCGACGATCAAAAATCAACACTGGATTTGGTGGACGATGAGCTGGCGCGAATGGGGAGAATCGTAGGCGATCTGCTGGTACTTGCAAAAGCCGAACGACCCGATTTCGTGCGTCCGCAACTTACAGACGTTGCAGAACTCATTATCTCCCTCGATTCCAAGGTGCAAGCCTTTAACAAACATCGTTGGGTCATTAGTGAAATAGCCGAGGGAGAAGTTGTTCTCGATACTCAGCGGATTACACAGGCGATGATCCAGCTGGCAGCCAATGCAGCCCAATACTCCTCCGAAGGATCTTTGGTAACGCTAGGTACCGCCTACGCTGAGCGTGAGGGACGCGAGTACCTCAACCTTTGGGTGCAGGATCAAGGCCCGGGAGTGAACCCCGAAAACGCCCACTACCTGTTCGACCGATACCGAAGAGACAACCGGCGCAATCCTGCGGCTCACACACAACACAGTCTTGGAGCAGGTCTTGGACTTGCCATCGTTCAAGCAATCGCAGAAGCACACAGCGGAACCGTATGGATTGCCACACCCGATACAGAGACCGGATCAATCTTTGGTCTTTCTATCCCCACTAACCTCACCGAATCGCACAAGGAAATCACCCCATGAGTCACATCCTCATTGTCGAAGATGACCCTCGAATCTCATCCTTTATCATCAAAGGACTCAAATCAGCTGGATACACCGCCACATTAGTAGAAGACGGAAGAATCGCTCACAGTATCGCTACAGCGGCAACATTCGATTTAATTATTCTGGATGTTGGCCTTCCCGGCATGGACGGGTTCACCCTGATGAGGAGCTTACGTGCTGAAGGTGTATTAACTCCGATTGTCATGCTCACCGCACGAGACTCGATTACGGACACCGTAGCAGGGCTTGAAAACGGTGCGAATGATTACATGACGAAGCCGTTTCAGTTCGCTGAATTATTAGCTCGCGTCCGGCTACGTTTGCTTGATACCAACAAAGAAGACACTACAGCTACCACCCTCAAGCACCGCGATCTTATTTTGGATATGCGCTCTCGCACCGTCAGCGTTGCTGGAAAAAACGCTGAGCTAACCAGCCGTGAATTCTCCCTGCTCGAGAACTTTATGCGCAACAAACATCAGGTTCTCTCTAGAGAACAACTATTAGGCATGGTTTGGGGTATGGATTTTGATCCCACCTCAAACATCGTGGATGTCTATGTTCGAGCCTTACGAAAGAAAATCGGAGACGATTATCTCAGCACCGTTCGAGGAGTAGGGTACCGATTCGAATGAAAAATATTACCTACGCGTCCAACTCTACGAAACCGCGTGTAACTACTGGAAAGACGCCTATTGCTATTACTGAAAAGACAGAACCAATCACCACTAAGTTATTGGTATCTTTTGCTGTAGCAGTTGCACTATTGATAGGGATTAGCCTCTATAGCTCTGCCTCAAACACCGCTTTAGACACGGACTCCGCTCTGACTCTCAGCATTTTTGTCCTGGCGATATGGGCGTGGATTTTCTCGCCACTGTCAGATACCTACGTTTCATTAGCAACGATGTTGTTATTGGTTCTTAGCGGTGTTTTAGATTCAGATCAGATGGTCGAATCCCTCGGTACATCCAGCATCTGGTTGCTAGTTGCCGCATTTATCCTCGCGCAGGCTATTACAGCATCCGGGCTGACACAACGGTTAACAGCGTGGCTCATTACTCGAGCTCGAAGCACGCGCAGCCTCATGCATTTGCTCAATATCAGTTTGTTTATCACAGCCTTCTTGGTTCCATCAACGAGCGGACGCGCGGCGTTAGCTTTGCCGATTTTCTTAGAGCTCACGAAGGTTTTGAGCGAGCATCGAGAACTCATCAAAGCCCTATCGTTACTGATACCCGCTACAATCTTGCTCTCGGCAATATCCTCGTATATTGGCGCTGGTGCTCACCTCATCACTGATGAAATATTGGGTGCAGCTGACTATGAGCAGTTTGGTTTTTTGCGCTGGTTGCTTCTAGGCGCTGGCCTCGGTCTGATTGCTTCTGTGGTGTGTACCGAACTGGTGCACGCGCTTTTTCTGAGCCGAGAGAGCCGCACTTCTACACTCCACATTAGTTATGAGGATCTTGAAGAAGAATCTGACACTCCCCTAAGAGGCGTCCTGACAGTAGGTGAACAAAAGGTACTGGTCACCATGGCAATTGTTGTGGCGCTGTGGGTTACCGATTCCCTGCACGGATTAGAAGCGGTAACCGTCGCTTGGCTGGGCGCTCTGGCAGTATCATCGCCAAAGTTTGGCAACGTCAATCTCACGGACGGAATTAAAAAAGCCCCGTGGACTCTGCTCTTATTTATGGCCGCAACCCTCGCCTTAGGAACTGCTCTTCAAGAGACAGGAACAGCAACGTGGTTGGCAGAATCTCTCTTTGCTCCGGCTCAGTCACTGGGAGATTACGCTGGGATCGGTTTTCTGGTGCTAGTCATTCTAATTTCAACGGCAGCGCACCTTGTTATTCAATCCCGAAGTGCACGAAGCGCTGTATTAGTACCTTTGATTATCACCGCCGCGGTGCCCCTGGGTGTAAATCCAGCAGCAGCGGCTTTCATCTCAACTGCAGCGGCAGGGTTCTGCCACACCATGACGTCAAGCGCTAAACCTGTTGCCCTGTTTTCAGATGTCAAAGATGTGCCTACCTACGATTCAGCCGATTTGTTAAAGCTGAGCATGTGGCTGGCTCCCGCTCACATCGTGACTCTGCTGGTCTTCACTTTTCTGGTGTGGCCTCTGCAAGGTCTTCAGCTTTTTATGCACTAAACACCTTCGTACCGCGCCCTTTTAAACTCACTCCATCTCTAAACCGATGGTGTAGCTTTCCACGCCCAAATTTCTATCAATCACTTATCAGAACCATCGACTGAACCTAGTTAAAGGCTGGTTCACATACCAAAGGAGATTCCAATGACAATGGTCGTTCCACAACGCATCCTCATCGCCCCTTCAGGCTTCAAAGGATCGCTTGAAGCAGATGTTGTAGCCGACGCTATCGCTGCCGGTATTCGCCGGGTTATACCGGGAGTTTCTACCGTCACCATGCCCGTTCCAGACGGGGGTGAGGGAACGGCCAAACTACTTGCGCGTGCAACGGGTGGATCCATTATTTCGCACAAGGTCACCGGACCGGTCGGTAAGAAAATTAGATCGCACTATGCCGTGCTGGGAGGAGCACAAAAAGGCGTGGCAGTCATCGAAATGGCAGCCGCCGCTGGGTTATCTCTTGTGCCCCAGGATCTTCGTAACCCAGGCGTCACCACCACCTACGGTGTAGGCGAGCTGATAAACCATGCTCTTGATAATCCAGAAATTCACACAATTTTGGTGGGATGCGGTGATTCAGGAACTTCCGACGGAGGCTCCGGTGCGTTGATGGCTTTGGGAGCTAAAATTACGGACGCTCAAGGTGATTCGGTTCCATTAGGTGGAGAAAACCTCACCAAAGCTGAGCACATTGATACCTCGGGTCTGCATCCTCGACTTTCCCAGGTAAGAATGGTTTTGGCTCTCAACCAACACAACGTGCTCACCGGGCAAAAAGGGGTAGCTCGCGTCTTCGGCCCTCAAAAAGGTGCCACTCCCGAGCAGGTGGATAAGCTGGATGAAGCCCTTACCCATTGGGCAGATTTACTAGAGACTACCCACAACCGTATTCACGGAGATCAATCAACCGTGGACTTTCATTTGGGAGCTGGCACCGGAGCATCCGGTGGTTTGGGAGCTGGCTTAGCTTTACTTGACGCTGAGCTCACCCCACGGTTTGAGGTTCTCATTGATTCGGGTCTTGCGGGGTTGAATATTGAAGAAGAACTGGCTCATTCCGATTTGGTGGTCACCGCCGAAGGAGCAATCGATTTTCAGACTCCCCGAGGAAAAGTTCCTGCAGAAATCGCCACCCGAGCGAAGGTAGAGGGTGTGCCTGTGTTGGCGCTTGCAGGTTCTATCGGGCACAAAGCCTACAGGGTACACGATGCTGGCATCGATGCTTTTGCATCAATTATTCCACTTCCTATGGAGCTAGAGGATGCCTTAGAAAACGGTGAAGAGCTTCTCACTGATTCAACAGAACGAGCTTTTCGAATGATTTTGCTGGGAGCTTCGTTAGGAAGTTCGATGGCTAAAAAACAGCGGATTCAAGCTACAGCCAGCTAGATAAAAGACAAATCCCCCTGTTATTTATCATGAGTAACAGGGGGTTGTTTATACCGCTATTTAGTGATCTTTTTGGCGCTCAACCATCACTTTGCGCAGTTCAGTCTTGAGAATCTTACCGGTTGGACCCAACGGTAATTGACGAATGACCTCATACCCGCGCGGATACTTATACGAAGAAAGCTTTTCACGGCAAAGCTCCTCTACCTCTTGTAGCAAGGTAGCTTCATCTTCTTCGGTGACATCTTCTGTCGGGGTGATAAACACCTGGATTTCTTCATCGACCTTAGGATGCGGGTAGCCCACAACCGCGCATAGGTGCACTCGCGGATGCGTATAGATGATGTCTTCAATATCGCGCGGGTAGATGCTGTACCCGTTACGCAGAACCATGTCTTTTTTACGATCGACAATGAAGATATTGCCCTTTTCATCGAGTCTGACAATATCTCCCGTGGCAAACCATGCACCGTCAAAGACCGCCGCATTCGCTTCGGAGTTATTCCAGTACCCCGCCATGACATTTTCACCGCGAACCCATAGCTCACCAGTTTCACCGGTAGCTACCGCCTGACGATTTTCGTCACGGACCTCTACTTCTACGCCGGGAATTGCAGGGCCTACCGAACCAATCAGAGTGCCGGTTTCTGGTCGGTTGAAAGACACTACAGGCGAAGTTTCGCTCAGTCCATAGCCTTCATAGATAGGCACGCCCAGTAAGTTTTTAAACTGTTCGTGAATGTATTCAGGTAAAGCCGCACCGCCAGAAATCGTTGAGCGTAAAGTCCCGCGGTACGCAGCCGCGTCCCCGCCCATCTTTTCCAAGGCTGCAGCAATAGCAGCGAACATGCTCGGTACTGCCGATGCGTTAGTCACCCCGGTTTCTTTCATCAGGTTAAGTGCGCCCTTGGGAGTAAAACGAGGTAGCAAAGCAACCGATGCCCCGGCGAAGAAAACAGCGTTCATAGCAACAGTCTGACCAAAAGCGTGAAAGAGCGGTAAACCGCCAAAGATGACGTCTTCAGCTGTATATCCAAATACACTCGCAGTTTCAGAAGCATTAGACATCATATTTCGATGCGTCAGAGTTGCACCCTTTGGATGTCCCGTTGTGCCAGAAGTATAAAGAATCACGGCGGGATCCGCACCGGTCACAGGCTCAGGCTCCCACGAATAATCCTCTATAGCGGGTAACTGGTAGGTAGCATCGAGTTGCTCTACCTTGACGCCGGACGATGCAGGCAAGGCGCGAGCGCTCTCAGCCACACGTGTCCCGTCCCAGGTCACCAAAATATCAGCCTCTGAATGAGCCAACTGATACTTCAATTCGTGTGCACTCAACAGCGGATTGAGAGGAACACAGATTGCCCCCAACGAAATAATCGCATAGTAATAAACCGGCATGAAAGCAACGTTTGGTAGAGACAGCGCAATACGCTTACCCGGCTCTGCACCGTGGTTTGTAAGGACGTAGCGAGCGGCAGCTACTGAGGCATATAGCTCACGGTACGTCATTGATTGTCCAGCCCAGTGCATGGCAGGACGTTCGCTAGAACGATGGTTGCACACGAAGGATGCAAGGTTGTGCGTTGAAGTCGCTGATTCTACAGTAAGGCTCACATTATCCTGCCTCGGTCGATAACTAATACAAGGTACTAAGTTATCAGCGTCTGACCTCGTAAGCGCTCTGTAACCGCACCTGTTGGCAATTTTCTTCGGTGTCCACTAAAGGATCCCTGCAAAACAACCACTATGTCGAATGGGTGGTGTGTACAGTTAATACACACCAAAGATCTACCCTTTATAAGGATTTCCATGTCAGGCGCACTCACACAAGAAGAAATTGAATTCCTCAATTCTGTCTTTGACTTAGCTCGCGACGGCAAGGTCACCGGGTTGCATTCTCTCATTACGCAGGGAGTACCGGTAGATCTCACCAACGCAAACGGCGATACGCTACTTATTCTCGCGTCCTACCACGAAAATATTGACGTGGTGAATATGTTAATCAACGAGGGCGCTGATTTAGACCGTATGAACGACCGGGGGCAAACAGCCTTAGTCTGCGCAGTCTTTCGCAATAATCTACAGCTGGCCCAGCTACTGCTTGATAGTGGCGCACAGTTATCGTTAGGAAACCAGACACCTCTTGAGGTTGCTCGGTATTTCGAATTTACGCATATGCAAGAACTGTTAGAAAAGCACTAACAAATCCCCTTGTTGCAGAAATAGGGCTTCTCTCGTTGAGTAACGAGAGAAGCCCTATTTACTATGTTCTACTCTGCCCAAGTCAAAAAACGGTCTGCGAGCGCTTTTCCGCCATCTGGGTCTCGGGTAATAACTAGCACTGTGTCGTCCCCAGCAATCGTGCCTAGGATTTCATCGATGCCTGAGTGATCGATAGATGATGCTAGAAACTGCGCTGCGCCCGGTGGAGTTCGCAAAACAACGAGGTTTGCGGAGGCTTCTGCGGTCACAAGTAGTTCTTTGAAAAGTCCTACCATGCGAGAGTCTGGAGCATCGGATGCAGTGCGACGTACGGGGTGGTTGGGCACTGCATAGATGAGCCCTGCTTTGAGGTCTCTTACTCGTTCTGCACCGATTTCTACAAGGTCGCGAGATAGGGTGGCTTGGGTGACTTTAACGCCGTCGTCTGTCAGTAGCTGAGCAAGTTCAGCTTGGGAGCGCACTCGGTTGCTTTGCAAAATTTCGATAATTCGAGCTTGCCGCGCGGTTTTAGTTGCTGGGATAGCCATGATGTTTTCTCTTTGAAGGTTGATGCTTGTAGTTGGAGAGAATGTCGGGTTTTCTACCGGTAGGTTCTTCACAGCTTTCGGTCAAGGGTTTTCCCGGATATACATTTTTAGTATAGTGTATAAATTTCTCATATTTATTCAGCGCGGTGGGTAGCTAAGCTCGTTTACTCGCGGTCTTGCGCTTCGCTACAGATAGCCGAGAACTGATCGCAGAACTGCGCTACTTCGCTCTGGCTAATATTTAAAGCAGGTGCCAAGCGAATGACGCGAGGTCCGGTAGCGTTGATAATAAAACCGCGTTCGCGTGCGTACTCAACTACCGCTGGCGCTAACGGTTGGTCTGCTTTCGTTTTCTCTTGGGATAGCTGGATTCCCAATAACAAACCTCTGCCTGTAATAGCTTTGACTTCGGGCAGAGAGTTCAAACTTGTGCGGATATATTCACCAACTTTTTCTGCATTGACCAACAGCTTTTCCTTGTCGATAGTAGTGAGCGTTTCTAGGGCCGCCGCTGTCGCTAAAGGATTGCCGCCAAAGGTTGTACCGTGCATCCCCGGCTGTAGAAGTTTTATGGGCTCCTGCCCCACCACCATCATTGCTCCAATGGGAAATCCTGCTCCCAGTCCTTTCGCAAGGGTAATAGCATCCGGCGCATCCTGCGAAGAAAGTTCACGAGTACATTCAAACCAGCGTCCTGTTCTGCCCATACCCGTTTGAACTTCATCCACTATGAGCAAAGCTCCTTTTTCACGCGTTAGCTCGCGTGCACGGGTAAGATAACCTGCCGGTAGCGGTAGCACTCCGGCCTCCCCCTGAATAGGTTCGACAAAGAGCGCCGCTACCGAGTCATCCAGATTTGCTTCAAGCGCCTCCAACGTGGCGGGAATATGTTTGATGCCTACAGGTAACGGTTCGAAGGGCTGACGGTAGGCAGGCTTGTGCGTTAACGCAAGTGCCCCTGTAGTCCTGCCGTGAAAACCGTGTTCAAGAGCCAAGATTATGGTTTTTTGGGGATCTTGAGAGTTACCGTGCCGGCGGGCCAGCTTGAGCGCTGCCTCATTCGCTTCTGTCCCAGAGTTACAAAAGAAAACCCGCGCATCTGCCTCAGCTCCCAATTTCTCAATCAGGGTGGATGCGAGTTTCACCTGAGTAGGTGAGGTAAAGAAGTTGGAAATATGAGCAAGCGTGGCAGCCTGTTTCTGAACGGCCTGAACCCACCGCGGGTGGGCATGGCCGAGTGAGTTTACGGCGATTCCCGCTAACAGATCCAGATACTCCTTGCCGTTGGCGTCCCTCACGGTACTGCCTGAACCTTCAACAAGAACCAGGGAAGGATCCCCAAAAACTCCTAAAAGATCTTGCTTGTATTCATTCAAAATATCTTGTTGAGTCATGACTATGCTCCTGGGAGAGAGGACGGTTGCGTGATGCTAAAGTCCGGCGCAGGTACCTGCCATCCCGCATCGTTATCTGCAGTTACCTGTGTACCGATACCCGTATCCGTAAAAATTTCTAACAGGGGTGAGTGGGGCAGGCGTCCATCAACTATGGTTGCCCGGGGCACCCCCTGCTCAACTGCCATCAGACAAGCTCTCATTTTGGGAATCATGCCGGATACTAAAGTAGGAAGCATCACTTTGAGTTCACTGACTGTGAGTGAAGAAATGAGCGATGAGGTATCGGGCCAGTTCGCGTAGAGGCCTTCAACATCTGTTAGCACCACGAGCTTTTCAGCCCCAAGCGCAGCGGCAACTGCACTTGCTGCAGTGTCGGCGTTAACGTTGAGAATCTCGCCGGTTAGACCCGCGGGGCCATGATAATGATCCGGGTGTTTTTCACGATCATGCATTTCTGGGGCAACCGATGAAATAACAGGAATTTTGCCGGCTTCGATCATGGATGTGATGGCCGTGGTGTTAACGCCCACGACCTCTCCTACCAGACCGAGGTCTACATCCTCACCGTCTACTTCAGCGGTGACGCGGCGGGCACTTAGTAGCCCACCGTCCTCACCACTCATGGCTACAGCATAGGGCCCGTGCGCATTAATCAGGCTCACAAGCTCGCGCGCTACTTGACCGGTGAGAACCATGCGAACCACGTCCATCGCCTCCGGTGTTGTATACCGTAGTCCGCCTCTGAACTCGGATGGAATATTCATTTTCTCTAACATGGCAGAGATTTGGGGGCCACCACCGTGCACCACGACCGGTTTGATACCCACCGTTCGCAAAAACACCATGTCTTCGGCAAATGCCGCCCGTAATTCCTCGGAAATCATAGCGTTTCCGCCGTATTTAAAGACCATGATTTTACCGGCGAACCGTTGAATCCACGGCAGTGCTTCCATCAAGACATGTGCCTTGCTTTGAGCTTCGGCAAAACGTTCTACAGCGTTATTGTGTTCCGTCATGGCTCCCCTAGCTTGAGTATGCTGAGTTCTCGTGCACATAGTCGTGGGTGAGATCGTTCGTCCAGATAGTTGCGCTGGACTCACCGGCATTGAGGTCAATTTCGACGAAAACCTCGCGAGTACCTTCCATCTGTACTTTTTCCCGAGGCTCACCGATACCGCCGCCGGTGCACACCTGCACCCCGTTGATAGTGACGTTAACGTTTTCTGGCTCAAAAGCTGCGTTGGTAGTTCCAACTTCAGAAAGGATCCTGCCCCAGTTCGGATCGTTGCCAAAAATAGCAGTCTTGAAAAGATTGGAGCGGGCAACAGCGCGAGATACTTCTTCTGCCTCGTTTTCCGACAGCGCGTTCACCGTGGTGACGTGTATATCGTGGCTTGCCCCTTCTGCATCGCCGATGAGCTGGAGGGCAAGGTTTTTACAGACTTCAGATAGAGCCCATGTAAATTCATCTAGAGAAACCGTTGCGTCCTTTGCCCCGGATGACATCAGTACTACGGTGTCGTTGGTCGACATACAGCCATCAGAATCAGCGCGGTTAAAGCTCACGCGTACCGCCTCGCGAAGTGCTTGATCCAGTTGTTCGGAAGGTAAAGACGCGTCCGTCGTAAGAACAACTAGCATGGTGGCCAGTCCAGGGGCGAGCATTCCGGCACCTTTAGCCATGCCGCCAATTGTCACACCGTTGGCAAGCACAATCCCCGCTTCTTTTGAAACGGTATCGGTTGTCATAATTGCTTGTGCAGCTGCGGTTGCAGAGGCTGATGATGAAGACAGTGTAGCGGCGGCGTCCTCAATTCCTTCAGATAGCTTATCCATAGGTAGACGCTGACCGATAAGACCTGTGGAGCACACCAGCACATCGCCCGCAGATACGCCCAAGATATTCGCGGTTTGTTCAGCACTCGTGTGGGTATCCTGAAAACCTTGGGAGCCGGTGCAGGCGTTAGCTCCCCCGGAGTTGAGCAGTACCGCGTCCACTCGACCATCCGTGATTACCTGTTGTGACCAGAGGACGGGAGCAGCGGCAAAACGGTTAGTGGTGAAGACTGCAGCTGCATCGAATCTCGGGCCTTCGTTGACTACTAGAGCAACGTCCTTTTTGCCTTCGAGCGCACTAATACCGGCACTTACCCCGGAGGCTAGAAACCCTTCGGGCGCAGTAACGCCAAGTTTTTCAACAGTGTCAATGTGATTCATTAGGGGGTTAGGCCTTCCTGCATCAAACCCAAATTTTCGGGTAAACCAAGAGCGATGTTCATGGATTGGATTGCACCACCGGCGGTGCCTTTGGTGAGGTTATCGATTGCGCATATGACAATGACACGGCCTGCATGAGGATCAAATGCTACTTGCATGAGTGCGTGGTTTGATCCCTGCACCATCTTGGTGTGAGGCCACTGCCCCTCGGGTAGAAGGTGCACGAATTGCTCATCTGCATAAGCACTTTCCCAGGCCTGACGCAGATCCTGCTCCGTGGTTCCATCAATTACCTTTGCCGTAGCTGTCGCTAAGATACCGCGAGGCATGGGAGCCAGAGTTGGAGTGAAAGAAATTTGTACGGGTTTTCCCGCAGCCAGTGAATACCCCTGCTCAATTTCAGGGGTATGACGGTGCATTCCGCCCACACCATAGGGGCTCATGCCACCCATAGTCTCTGATCCTAAAAGGTGAGTTTTTGCTGATTTTCCGGCCCCGGAAGTACCCGAAGCTGCGACTATGACAACATCATCTGTCTGCAGTAATCCTGCCTGAAAGCCCGGTGTTAGAGCCAGTAAGGACGCTGTGGGATAACAACCGGGTACAGCAATTCTGCGCGTATTTTTTAGGTTTTCGCGCTGTTTATTTCCGCAGGGAAAAAGGAACTCTGGAAGACCGTAAGGCCAGGTACCAGCGTGTTTGGTGCCGTAAAACTTCTCCCAGTCTTGAGCGCTATTTAGCCGGTGGTCAGCTCCTGCATCTATCACCAGCGTCCCCTCGGGTAATGCCGAAGCGATTTCCGCTGAGGCGCCATGTGGAAGCGCTAAGAAGACGACGTCGTGACCGGACAAAGCCTCAATAGTGGTGTCTTGCACTTCTAGTTCAACGTAGCGTCGCAGATGTGGAGCCAGATTCCCCAGACGATGTCCTGCGCTTGAATGTGCGGCAACAGTTCTTACCTCAACTTCTGGATGCGTTGAAAGTAAACGTAAAACTTCTCCACCTGCATATCCGGTGGCACCCGAAATTCCCGAAGCTGCGACTATGACAACATCATCTGTCTGCAGTAATCCTGCCTGAAAGCCCG